>JBDKIV010000062.1:0-8008 GCA_039796935.1 Actinomycetota bacterium
GAGAGCGCCGCATCTTCGGTGTGCAGTACCACCCCGAGGTCGTGCACACGCCGTTCGGGTCGGCGCTGATCGAGCGGTTCCTCCACGATCTTGCCGGTTGCGGCGACACCTGGACGATGGCATCGATCATCGACGAGCAGGTGGCAGCGGTCCGCGCCCAGGTGGGTTCCGGCCGGGTCATCTGTGCGCTCAGCGGGGGAGTGGACTCGGCCGTGGCCGCCGCGCTGGTGCACCGAGCGGTGGGCGCCCAGTTGGTGTGCATCTACGTCGACACCGGTCTCATGCGTCTGAACGAGAGCGATCAGGTGGTCGAGACGTTCAAGCGGAACATGGGCATCGAACTCATCCATGTCGACGCAGGGCACCGCTACTTCGAACGTCTCGCCGGGGTGACCGATCCCGAGCAGAAACGCAAGATCATCGGTGAGCTCTTCGTCAGGATCTTCGAAGAACACACCGGTGGCCTGAGCGACGCCGAGTTCCTGGTGCAGGGCACGCTCTATCCCGACGTCATCGAGAGCGGTGGCAGCGACGGCACCGCAGCGGTCATCAAGAGTCACCACAACGTCGGTGGGCTCCCCGAGGACATGACCTTGAAGCTGGTCGAACCGCTCCGCCAGCTGTTCAAGGACGAGGTGCGCCGACTCGGTCGCGAGCTCGGACTCCCCGACGAGATCATCCTCCGTCAACCGTTCCCTGGCCCCGGTCTCGGCGTGCGGATCATCGGCGAGGTCACACCCGAGCGGGTGACGATCTTGCAGCATGCCGATGCGATCGTCCGGGAAGAGATCGCCCGGGCCGGGCTCGAGCGCGACCTGTGGCAGGCATTCGCCGTGCTCGCCGACATCCGGTCGGTCGGGGTGATGGGCGACGAGCGCACCTACGCACATCCGATCATCATCCGGGCCGTCACGAGCGACGATGCCATGACGGCCGACTGGGCGCGCCTGCCCTACGACCTGCTCGAGACGCTGTCCAATCGGATCATCAACGAGGTGGCCGGCGTCAACCGGGTGGTCTACGACGTCACCTCGAAGCCGCCGGGCACGATCGAGTGGGAGTGATCGACGTCGTTGCTGCACCCCTACGGGCGGTGTCATATGACAGTTGCACGAGTTTCGACACAGGTTCGTAATACTTGCTAACGTGAGGCCGTCATGCGGAGGGGACGTCCAACTCACGCGGCCATCGCCGCCGGCCTCGCCGCCGTGCTGGGGCTCGTCGTGTCGGTGGGCCCGGCGCATGCCAGTCCGGTCGACCAGCAAGAGGCACGTGTCGAGGAGATCGCGGACCAACTCGACCTGCTCGAGAACCGACTCGGTCAACTCGAGGAGGACCACGCTGCGGCGCTCGACCGCCTCGACGAACTCGACATCGAGATCGGCGAGTCGCAGGCCCGGGTCGATGCCCAGGGCGCGGCGCTCGCCCTGCTCCGCGGCCAACTCACCGGCGTTGCGGTCGACAAGTTCACCGCCGGTGGTTCAGCAGGGCTGACGCCGTTGTTCTCGTCGGCGACCTCGTTCACCGACGAACTCCAGCGCGACCAACTGTCGCGTCTCGCCCTCGACCAGGGCGCCGGTACGAGCGACGAACTGCAAGCGCTCATCACCGAGCTGGCCGACGAGACGGCGAGGCTCGATCGCAAGAAGGACGAGCAGGCGCAGCTGCTCGCCTCGCTCGAGGCACGCCAGCAAGAGGGCGAGGCGCTCACCGTCGAGCTGCAGAGCCGCTACAGCGAGGCCCAGGCCGAGTTGGGCGAGCTGATCGTCCAAGAGCAAGAGCGGCGGGCCGCAGCAGCTGCAGCCGAGGCGGCCGCAGAGTTCGCCCGCCGCCAGCAGGCCGCCGCAGCCGCCGCCCGGGCGGCGACGCCGCCGCCGCCGTCCAATCGCGGTGGAGGCGCAGCGGCCCCGGCACCGATCGGTTCGTCGCCGGCCCCGGCCGATCCTCGTCCCGCGCCTGCACCGTCGCCGACCCCGGCGCCCTCGCCCGAGCCGGCGGTACCCGCACCATCGTCGCGGGCGGGCGTGGCACTCGCCGCGGCCCAGAGCCAGCTGGGTGTTCCGTACCGGTTCGCCGCCTCGAGCCCTGGTGTCGCATTCGACTGTTCGGGTCTGACCAAGTACGCGTGGGGCAGAGCCGGCGTGAGCCTGCCGCACCAGTCGGCGCAGCAGTACGCGGTCACGCCCCACGTGCCGAAGGATCAGGCGCAGCCCGGCGACCTGATCTTCTACCACTCGCCGATCGGGCACGTCGGGATCTATCTCGGTGGCGGCTCGTTGATCCACGCGCCCGCGACGGGCGACGTGGTGAAGATCTCGGCCGTCAACTGGAGCAAGGTGGTCGGGGTGGCCCGCCCCGGCTGACGGCACCGGGTGGCTGACGGCACCGGGCGACTGGCGACCCCGGGTGACTGGCGACGGCCGCCCCCTGAGTACGGTGTCGGCCATGACCGCCATCGACAACGAACGCGTCTCGCGCTGGCTCGTCGACCACATCGAGGGTGCCGTTGCGCCCTTCGAGTTCCGACTGATCGCCGGTGGCCGCTCCAATCTCACGTTCCTCGTCGTCGGTGCCGACGGTCGGCGGTTCGTCCTGCGTCGGCCGCCGCTCGGCCACGTCCTCGCGACGGCGCACGACATGGCCCGCGAGCATCGGGTGATCGCCGCCGTGGGACGGACGGGTGTGCCGGTCCCGCCGGCGCTCGGACTGTGCACCGACACCGAGGTCAACGGAGCCCCGTTCTACGTGATGGGCTTCGTCGAGGGCGAAGTCCTCGACAGCGTCGAGCGGGCCGCGCTGCTGCCCGTGGAGTTGCGTCGACCGGCTGCCGAGCATCTCATCGACGTGCTCGCAGACCTCCACGACGTCGATGTCGATGCGGTCGGGCTGGGTGACTTCGCGAAACGCGAGGGGTACATCGAGCGGCAGGTGAAGCGGTGGTCCACCCAGTGGGAGCACTCGAAGACGCGAGAACTGGCCGCGATCGACGAAGTCGCTGCGCATCTGCGCACTCGGATCCCGGTCCAGCAGTCGGTGGCCATCGCCCACGGTGACTTTCGGTTCGGGAACTGCCTCACGGACGTGTCGACGGGCCGGATCGCTGCGGTGCTCGACTGGGAGCTGTGCACCCTCGGCGACCCGTTGGCCGACGTCGGCTACCTGGGCGTCTACTGGTACGACGGGGCTGCGGCGAATGTCCGGAGCAACGACCCGACACCGGCCGGCGGCTTTCCGCAGTACGCCGAACTGCTCGAGCGGTACGCCGCGCGGACCGGTCGCGACCTCTCGGGTATCGATTACTACGTGGCATTCTCGTGCTGGCGCCTCGCCGTCATCTCCGAAGGTGTCTACGCCCGTTACCTGCACGGCGCGATGGGCGATCAGGACGTCGACATCGAACAGTTCAAGATCGGCGTCGACGGCCTTGCCGAGCGGGCGCTCGCCGCCGTTCGGAGGCTGTCATGACCCTTCCTGGCTGGACCGAGGGTTCGTTCACCGCGGCGGGGCTGACGCGCCGGACGTTCCGGCGCGGCGAGGGCCCGGGTGTCGTCGTGGTCCACGAGATACCGGGCATCACGCCGGCGGTGCAGCGGTTCGCCGACGAGGTCGTCGATGCCGGCTTCACCGTGGTCATGCCGTCGCTCGTGGGGTCGCCGGGCAAGTCCGTGTCCCCGCTCTACATGGCGTCATCCGCGGCGAAGGTGTGCATCTCACGAGAGTTCACGCACTGGGCCACAGGGCAGACGTCGCCGGTCATCGGCTTCCTCCGGGCCCTCGCCCGCTCGCTCCACCTCGACTGCGGTGGGCCCGGCGTCGGTGCCGTGGGGATGTGTTTCAGCGGTGGCTTCGCGCTGGGGATGATGGTCGACGACGTGATGGTCGCCCCGGTCCTCTCGCAGCCCTCCCTGCCGTTCGCCGCAGGCGGTGCAGCGCGGGCCGCAGACCTCAACCTGTCGCCCGACGACCGGCTCGTGGTGGCGCGGCGGGCCGCCGAGGGCTGCCAGGTGCTGGGCCTGCGCTACACGGGTGACAGGTTGGTCGGTACCCGGTTCGAGTCGCTGCGCGAGCTGCTGGGGGACGCCTTCATCGCCGTCGAACTGCCGAGCAGCAGCCCGCGCGATCACAGCGTGCTCACCGAGCAGCGCGACGAACCGAGCGTGCAGCGGGTGATCGAGTTCCTCGGCGATCGCCTCAGGCGTTGAGCGCGAGGTCCTTGGCGGCGGTGTAGTCGGCCTTGCCGTTCGGCGCACGCGGGACCTGGCTGACGAAGACCACTCGCTTGGGTGCCTTGTAGCCGGCCAGTTGGTGCTTCACCTCGGCGATGACCGTGGCCTCGTCGGGCGCGAGGTCGGGCGTGTCCGCAGTCGTGCTGCGTGACGCCACGGCGACGACCGCCTGGCCGAAGCGCTCGTCGGGCAAGCCGACGACGAGACAGTCATCGATGCCGGCGACTCGCTTCACTGCCTCTTCCACTTCTTCCGGGAACACCTTCTCGCCACCGGTGTTGATCACCTGGCTGCCTCGTCCGAGGAGGATCAACGAACCGTCCTCGGCGACCATGGCCATGTCGCCAGGGAACGAGTAGCGAACGCCGCCGATCTCCCTGAACGTGCGTGCCGACTTCTCGGGGTCCTTGAAGTACCCGAGCGGCACCATGCCGCCGGCTGCCACCATGCCGATCTCGCCCGAGCCGGGCTGCACCTCTCGGCCGTCCTCGGTGAACACCTTGGTGTTGGGCATCTGGCTGAACTTCGCCGTCGACGGGGGCAGGCCCCGCATCGACACCGACATGCCCATCGCCCCCTCGGTCGAGCCCATGGCATCGAGGATCATCACCTGCTCGATGCGGTCGAGGACCTGTTCTTTGACCTCGCTGGTGAACATCACCCCGCTCGACACGATCAGCTTGAGCGACGTGGTGTCGTACGGACTTCCGGTCGCCCGGGCGGCATCGATCGCACCGATGATCGGTTTGGCGAAGGCGTCACCGACGATCGTGACGTTGGTGGCGCGTTCGCGTTGAATGGTCGAGAGCAGTTCGTCTGCGTCGAGCGACCGGTTGGTGAGGGTGACCACCTGACCGCCGGTGAGCATCGGGATGAACGCCCCCAGCCAGATCCCCGTGCCATGCATCAGCGGTGCGCACGGGATGGACACCAGTCGGCTGCCGGCCGCCGTCGCGGCTGCGACCCCTGCCGCCGCCTCGTCGACGGTGGTGGGCACGGGCTGCTGGACGAGCGGGAAGCCGCTGGCGAGGTACGACTCGGTCATCGACCTCACCGTGTACATGACGCCCTTCGGCATGCCCGTCGTGCCGCCCGTGTACAGCATGTACACGTCGTCGTCCGAGCGACGGATGCGCGGCATCGGGTCGTGACCCGCCACGATCTGCTCGTACGGCACCCCGAGCGTCGGGCCGGGTCCGACCTCGATGAGGAGCTTCAGTTTGGGGAGGCGGTCGATCACGCGGGTGACACGCTCGGCGAGCGACGAGTCGAACACGAGCGCCTCGGCGTCGGCGTTGTCGAGCAGGTACCACAGCTCGTCGTCGAGGTAGCGGTAGTTGACGTTGACCGCCACCCCGCGCATCTTGAACGCCGCGTACTGCGCCTCGAGGTATTCGTTGCTGTTGTACAGGTACAGGCCGATCTTCGAGTCGGGGCCCAACCCGGCACCGGTCAGGGCAGCGGCGACTCGCGCCGACCGCTCGTCGAACTCGGACCAGGTGCGGCGCAGGTCGCCGTGGACGACGGCGGTCTCGTCACCGATGACGTCGGTGATGGCTTCCCAGATCGTGGCGAAGTGCAGTTCCATCTCGCGATGGTATGACACCCGTCACCCCACGGGCTTGCCGTACATCTCGAGCAGCGGGTCGCTGATCAGTTCGAGGCGCTCACCGTCGGGCCCGCGGAAGTACAGCGACGACCCGTCGACGTGCGCGTAGTCGACACCGTCGGCGTCGAAGCGGGCCTTGATGCGCTCCCAGTTGGGTCGCTCGATCGAGATGGCGAGGTGGTGGTGCCCGCCGAGGACCTCGGCGTACGGTCCGAGATCGAGGCCCGGGAGATCGAAGAAGGCCAGGGTGTTGCCGTGACCGAGATCGAAGAAGAAGTGTGTCGACCCCGCGTAGTCGCGGTTCTCGAACATCTCGATGAGCGGGAAGCCGAGGAGCCCGTCGTAGAACTCGACGGTCCGCTCGACGTCGCTGCAGATGAGCGCGACGTGATGGACCCCACGGGCCGTCGAGGCGGGTCGCTGTGAGCGAGGCAGGAGGTGGCGGCCCGACACGGCAGCCCGTCGCCGTGCCAACTCGAGCCGCTGGTCGCCGTCGATGCCGTGAGTCATGGTTCGAGAGTATCCGTCAGGAACGAAGCGAGTTCCCGGACCGGGCTCAGGATCCCCCCGGGGCACGACGCGGGCACGAGGCGAACAGTCCCGACAGGGATGCCGTGTCGACACCGACGAGTGAGTCCAGATGGACATCGCCGATTTCGACCGGGACCGACACGGCGTTGGGGATCGCCACGGTGAAGCACCCGGCGGCGTGCGCCGAGCGAGCACCCGTCGGCGAGTCCTCGAGCGCCAGACAGGATCGAGGGTCGAGACCGAGCCGAGCTGCCGCCGTCAGGTACGGCTCGGGGTGTGGCTTGCCGTGCACCACGTCGTCACCGGCGACCACGGTCGTGAACGACCCGTCCGGCAGGAGTGGGACGATCGCCGATGTGAACCTCGTCCAGCTCATCGTGACCAAGGCGCAGGGGACACCGTGCGCCGCCAGGTCGGCCAGGAGTTCTCGAGCGCCCGGTCGCCACGGCACGCACTCACGCACACGTTCGATCACGCCGTCGAGCAGGAGGTTGACGATGTCGTCGATCGGCAGTTCGACCTGGCCGTGCTGGCGGATGTATCGCCCGGAATCCCGCAGATCCGAGCCGACCAGTGCGTGGGCGTGCTCGTCGCTCCAGCGCCCGTTGCCGTGCGCGTCGACCACCTCGAACTCTGCAGCGATCCAGTAGGGCTCGGTGTCGACGAGCGTGCCATCCATGTCCCACAGCACGGCTGCGGGAACCTCGAAGCGTGTGTGCGCCGACGTCACCGCGGTCCGCCGTCGACGTCGAGCGTCGTGCCGGTCGTGTAGCTGCTCGCATCGGTGGCGAAGTACAGCGCTGCCCCGACGATCTCGTGGGGCTGGCCGCCGCGCTGCAGCGCGAAACCGGCTCGGGCGCTGCGCTCGAAGGTCTCCATGTCCCATGCCTTCGAGATGTCCGTGAGGAACGGGCCGGGCACGATGCAGTTGACGCGCACCTTCGGGCCGAACGTGCGCGCCAGGCCGTAGGTGAGTGCGTTGACGCCAGCCTTCGCGGCGCCGTAGACGATCTCGTTGGGGCTGTTGCGTCGCGAAGCGATCGAGGAGACGAAGATGATCGAGCCGCCGTCGCCTGCTGCCATGCGGGTCCCGACGGTTGCCGAAAGACGGAACGGGCCCTTCAGGTTGACCCCCATGACCTTGTCGTAGAGGTCCTCGCTGATCGCATCGACGGACGGGTACAGCGGTGACATCCCGGCGTTGTTGACGAGCACGTCGATCGTTCCGAACTCGTCGTAGGCGGCTGCGGCGAGATCGTCGGCGGCCTGCCAACTCGCTGCGTGGTAGGCGATCGGCAGTGCGCGGCGGCCCAGGGCGCGCACCTCGGCCGCCACCGCCTCGCAGTTGTCGAGCTTGCGGCTCGCGATCACCACGTCGGCGCCGCGTTCGGCGAATGCCAGCACCATCTCTCGGCCCAGTCCTCGGCTGCCGCCGGTGACCACGGCCACCTTGCCCGTCATGTCGAACAGATCGCGTGTCATGGCAGCGTTCTTACACCACGAGCGAGGCCAGCGTGCTCCCCAACGCATCGACCGCTGCAGCCAACTGGTCGTCGGTGTGGGCCAGTCCGAGGTTCATCATCCCCCGGTGGGCGATGTACACGCCCCGTTCGAGCAGACCGAGGTAGATCTGCTCGAGGAG
>JBDKIV010000063.1:0-4038 GCA_039796935.1 Actinomycetota bacterium
CGCCCGCCTGCGAATGTCGTCGAGGCGCTCCTCGAGCACACGGATCTCGCGGCGCAGCGGTGCCTCGTCGTCCTCTGCCGGAGGCGGTGGTGCTGCAACAGCACCTCGTCCGGCCGTCAGACGTTTCGACGGTCGGCTGTGAACCGCCCGCTCCGACTCGCTGCCGGTGTACAGGAACTCGATCGTCGAAACCGGCGAGACGTCGACCATTCCCCGCTCCTGGGCGGACTCGATCCACCGATCCCCGGTTCGGCCGATGAGGTTCACGAGATGGTCGATGTTCACCGTGCCGGTCGTGCTGCTCGATGTGATCAACACCCCCTGAGCGACACCGCTGCTCACATCAGAGCCCTGCCCGCGCATCACGAGCAACGCCTGATCATCGACGACATCGGCTCGCATTCGACCCGGCAGCACGACGATCGCCTCCACCTGACCCCGAGCGATCAATCCATCGACGAACTCGGAGAAGTCGCTGAAGCCGCGGCGCTTACGCAATCTCGCGCGGAGATATCGACCTGGCACGAGGACCACCAGTCGTCCTCGATCATCGAGGTGCCGCAGTCCATACTGCAGCCAAGCATCGAGCGGAGGTGCCCCCTGGTCCGCTTCCATCTCGCTCGAGGCCAGCATCTCCAGTGGAGGGTCGAGAAGGACGACATCGGCACGGACGTCGGCGAAGCGATTGTCGACCATGGAATCGGCAGGTCGTTCACCCATGTCGGCCGAGACGCCCATCAGCACCAAGCGAGAACGAGCAATTCTCCACGGTGCCGTCGCAATCTCCTGACCCTTCAGCACCACGCCATCACCGAGCAGGCGCGCGCACTGGACGAGCACCTCGCCTTCACCCGCAGCCGGATCGAGGACCACATCACCCTCGGCCACGCGCGCCAACGCAACCATCAACCGAGCCTGAGAGGAACTCGTCAGCGTGCTCGCCACCTTCACGGCCGCGGAACTTCCGTCAGCGCGGAGCACGGCCGTCACCAGCGACCCGACGTCGTCGGCGCTGACCAACGCACGATCGAGATACCCGATCACCTCGCCGAGGCAGGGGTCGGCCACGATCGGCGCAAGGGGTTCCACGAGCAGGCCGTTCAGCGCAGGGTCCGCTTCTTCGAGTTCTGACGCCAGACGTCGGACCTCCAGACCAGGGTCGGTGCCGGTGTCACGTGCAACGACCAGTCCGGCCCACGAGCGTCCATCGTCATCGCTTGCCCTGAGCCGGTGGGCGAACAGCACCAGTGCCACCAGCGATGGTCGCCCTGTGTCGGGCCCGACCTTGCCGATGTAGGCGCTGGCGGCCTTGCGCCACCACCACCCAGGTGTCGGCTCCGCCACCTGGCTCATGCTCCGGCGGAGATTCACCCACCCCAACACTTCCTGGGCGTCGAACAGCGGTTTGGAACCCCCGACGACCGGCTCGGGGAACTCGTCGGGGAAGCGGGCTCGCCACGTGGACACGCTCGACGGCTTCCCGCCCGTCAGCTGGGCGATCTCCGACACCGACACGAGGATCGGCAGGCTCGGCGATGGCTCGTTCACAGCGACCACCTTAGACGGGACAGAGGACATCACCTCATTCGCTTCGTTTGCACGACAGCAACGCGGCAGGTTTCGAGAATCTTCTCCTGAAATGTTGCCCATTCTCGAATCTGTCTGCTACGTTGCTTACAGCGCTTGCAATGTACTCATGCATCGCAGTTATCGCACGACCGGAAAGGGCCCCATGAACCACTCACTCATCGCCGTCACCGACCCTCACCACCGATTCCTCGCCATCACCGAGGCTTCACTCGTCCAGCAACTCCAGTCGCGGCACCGGATGACCGTCGACGACGCCAAGGACGCCGCTGCTACGGCGGTCGTGAAGCTCCTCCCCAACGTCACCCGTGCGCTCGAGTCGTACCCCTCGGCACAGGTCTATGCGGGCGCCGTGGCACGCAGCACCGTCGAGGACTTCTTCCGCGCCCAGCGCGCCCAGCGCGGCGAGGGCGCCCGCCTGGTCACCGACCCCCGTGACGCAACCCGACAGGTCACCAAGCGCACCGTCGTCGCTCTGAACGACGAGGACGCCCGCCACCGCGACACCCTCGACCTGGAAGCAGAGGTGGTCGAAGAGGGCGCTCTGGAGGCGCTGCTGTCGGGTCTGGCCCCGTTCGACCGGCGCCTCGTCCGGGCGATCGCCGTCGACGGCTACACCGTCAGCGAGGTCGCATACATCCTCGGCCTCACACGCGAGACCGTCTCACGCCGGTACCACCGGTGCCTCCGGAAGCTCCGGGCCCACCTCGGCGACCGCACCCAGCCGCTGGTGGCGGCCTGACCGTGGCCCACGACTCGCAGCCCGTTCCGGTCACGGCGGCCATCGGGGTCCTCGGCTGGGACCACCTCGACCCGGTCCTGCTCGCGGCACTCGCCCTCGAAGCCCCGGTACTCCTGCTCGGCGAGCACGGCACCGCCAAGACACTCCTGGCCGAGCGGGTCGCCGAGGCACTCGGCTCGTGCTTTCGGCACTACAACGCCTCGATCCTCAACTACGACGACCTCGTCGGCATCCCCCTGCCCACCGACGACGGAACGGGACTGCGCTTCGTCGGCACGAACGGGTCGATCTGGGGCGCCGAGTTCGCCTTCTTCGACGAGATCAACCGCTGCCGGCCCGACCTGCAGAACAAGATGTTCCCGCTGGTCCACGAGCGCCGGGTCGCGGGTGTCGACCTCCCCTCGCTACGGCATCGCTGGGCGGCGATGAACCCGCCGACGGGCACCGAGTCGCCCGCCTCGTCGTTCGACTACCTCGGTGTCGAGCCGCTCGACCCGGCGCTCGCCGACCGCTTCTGGTTCGTCGTCCGCGCACCCTCGTGGAGCCGATTGACCAGGGAGCAGCGCGAACGACTGGTGTCCGGCACCGTCATCGACACGAGCACCCTCGATCTGGCACGACTCGTCGCAGCCGTGGGCACTCGTCTCGCCGTGGTCGAAGCAACGTGGGGCGCCACCGTCGTCGACTACGTGGTCAACCTCGTCGACCTCCTCCGCTCGGCCGAGATCCACCTCAGCCCGCGCCGAGCCCGGATGCTCGCCCAGGCGGTCACCGCCACGGTCGCCGCAGCCGAGGTGCTCCGCCACCCCGTCGACGTGGGGATGATCGCCGAACTGGTCGTGATGAACGGACTGCCGCAGTGGTGCAACGAGAACCCGCCGGCGGTCGCCGCCGTCGTGGCGGCGCACCAGCAGGCGTGGGACATGGCACTGAACTCCAGCGACACCATCCGACGGCAACTGCTCGCCGTCGACGACCCGGTCGAACGGCTGCGACTCGGCCTCGAACTCGACGCGCCCGACGACACACTCGGGACACTGGTGATCGGTGCGGTCTCGGCGCAAGAGACCGAGGCCGAGCGGATCGGCTTGTCGTTCGTCCTCAGCCAGGCGCTCGGCGAACGGCCGATGACGCCCGCCGCATGGGGAGCGATCGGCGAGCGCGCCGCGCGGATGCTGCGGCCGGCCAGCTACTCGGCCTCGCTCGCACCCGGCCGACAGATGGAGGCGTGGCGCACGGCGTCGGCACAACTGGCCGAGATCGACCGGACCGACGGCGACACCGAGGAGTACGCGCTCATCACCGCATGCGGCCCGGAGCTTCTCGCAGAGGTCGACCTCGGCCGCCTCCTCCGTCGATTCACCGAGTGGACACAGGTGTTCGAGCGGGCGGCATGACCACGGCACTCCTCCACAACATGTCCGCGCGGCCGCGCACTCAGGTGAGTTACATCGTGCCCGCAGTGCGCAAGGACTGGGTGTCGTTCACCTGGCAACGGCCGCACCCGACCCTCGACACCGAGACGCGCGACCGACTCGACCGGGGCTGGAGCACCACCGGCATACGGGGCGCCGTGATCATCCACCGACTCAACAGCGATCTCGCGCGACGCGTCAGGATGACCCGCTGTTCCGAGCCCGACCTCGTCCTCAACGTGCTGCTCCGGGCGAGAGGCTCGCTGCTCCTGGCCGGCATGCCGCTCATCGTCG
>JBDKIV010000064.1:0-12689 GCA_039796935.1 Actinomycetota bacterium
AGGCGTACCCGAGCGACCTGATGAGACGCACGTACTCGCCGATCAGGGGCAGTGGCGCGCGGGCCAGCAGCGACACCAGCGCCGTGCTGCCGGGGAGCGCGACGACGACGCGGAAGACGGCGGCCAGCAGGAGCACCCCGAGATGCATCACGCTCGGTAGCCCGTCGATCCGGCGCGCAGCGAACGAGATGACCTCGGCCCGTCGATCGTCGTCGAGGCGCGGCAGGTCGAGTCGAAGGAGTCGATCGGCGAACGGGCCGACGAGGGGAGCAGACGGGACCGATCGCATGACCTGCTCCCCAGAGTAGCGGCTGCCACTCGCTACGCTCTGATCCCGTGCGCTGCGCCGTGGTCGTGCCGACCTACAACGAGATCGACAACATCGACCGCTTTCTCCGTGCGGTGCGCGGCGCCATGCCGAGTGCGGACATCCTGGTGGTCGACGACAACAGTCCCGACGGCACGGGGCAGGCTGCAGAGCGCGCTGCGGCCGAGCTCGGCCACGTCAAGGTCCTGCACCGTGCAGGCAAGCTCGGCCTCGGGAGCGCGTACCGCAACGGGTTCGCGCTCGCGCTCGACGAGGGGTACGACGTCATCATCTCGATGGACGTCGATTTCTCCCACGATCCTGCGGTCATCCCTCGCCTTGTCGGGGCGATCGAGTCGGGTGCCGACGCCGTCATCGGCTCTCGGTACGTGGCGGGTGGCTCGACAGCCGACTGGCCGTTGCATCGTCGTCTGCTGTCGCGATGGGGCAATCGGTACACGGGATTCGTGCTGGGCGTCGGAGTGCGCGATTGCACGTCGGGCTTTCGGGCCTACCGAGCCGATGCGTTGCGGTCGATACGGCCCGAGACGACGACGGCGGAAGGGTATGCATTCCTGACCGAACTCGCCCGCCGTCTCGTCAACCAGGGATGTGCCGTGACCGAGGTGCCGATCGTGTTCCGCGACCGTGAGCGAGGGACCTCGAAGATGTCGTCGAGGATCATTGCCGAGTCGATGTTGCTCGTCACCCGCTGGGGCGCGGCCGATCTCGTCCACCGTCGCCGTCCGACGCGTCGTTGAACCGATGGACAGCGTCGACGAGCGACCGGGCGCCTTCCGCGCACCGTGAGGTCTGTGTGATGAGGTCTGTGTGATGAACGTCTGGGCGATGAACGTCACTGCTCGTCGCGTGCGGTGGTGGGTGTGGGGCGGCCTGGTCGTTCCCTTCGTGGTCGCCGCCGTGACGCTGTGGACCCGGCACTGGTACCCGGTGCTCGACCTGGCCATGACGGAGTTCCGTGTCCGTGACGTCGGGACGAGCGACACTCCGCTCATCGGCCTTCCCGGTCGTATCGGCCGGTTCCCCGAACAGGGGAGTCATCCGGGCCCGCTCAGCTTCTATCTCGTCGCGCCGACGTACCGGCTGGTCGGGGCGAGCGCCTGGGGCCTCCTGCTCGGAGCGATCGTCGTCGCCGTGGTGGCGATCGGTACTGCGCTGTGGATCGCCGAACGTCGTGGCGGTCCGTGGCTCGTGTGCGGGGTCGGCGCCCTCCTGGCGTTCATGGTTCGCGGCTACGGGTTCGAGGTCGTGACCCAGCCGTGGAACCCGTACCTGCCGGTCTTGATGTGGCTCGTGGTGCTGCTCGCCACATGGAGCGTGCTCGATGGTGACGGGGCGATGATCGTCGTGGTGGCCGCGGTTGCCTCGCTCTGCGCCCAGACCCACATGCCGTACTTGGGCCTCGGCCTCGGGATGGGAGCGCTCGCCGTCGGCTCGATGGCAGTCCGAGCGTGGCGTGATCCCTCCGAGCGTCGAGCGGTGCTGCGGTGGTGGGGGATCGCCGGCCTGGTCACGGCAGTGCTCTGGACGCCACCGGTGATCGACCAGTTCCGGAACGAGCCCGGGAACCTCTCGATGCTGGTCGACTACTTCCGGACACCGCCGGAAGAACCGGTCGGCATGCTCGAGGGGCTGCGCCTGTTCGCCCGTCACCTCGACATCACCCGCCTCGGCGGTGCCGTCACCGGTGCCGACGGTTTCGTCACCCGAGCCGCGTACGACCTCGAAGGTTCGGTGCTACCGGGACTGGTGCTGGCGGTGGTGTGGGTCGGAGCGGCCGTCTTCGCCGTCAGGGTCCGCCACCGTGCGCTGATGGGACTTCATGCAGTCCTCGCGTGGTCGGTGCTGCTCGGAGCGTTCTCGATGGGACGCATCTTCGGGAAGGTCTGGTTCTACCTGACCCTGTGGGCCTGGTGGACCACGGCCCTCATGGTCGTCTCGGTGCTGTGGACGGGCTGGATCTGGGCTCGTGACCGGGCATCGCATCCGCTGTCGCGTCGGGTGCCTGCGGCCGTGATGGGTGTGGTCGGTGTCGGCTCGTTGCTGGCCTTGACGGTCGAAGCGGGCGGTGCCGCTGCGCCCGAGCAGCACCTGTCCGACACGTTGCGGTCGGTGGTCGGGCCGACCGTCGAGGGGCTCGACGAGGGCGTCGGTGCCGCGACCGGTCGAGACGGGACCTATCTGGTCACCTGGAGCGACGCGCGCAACTTCGGCTCGCAGGGCTACGGGTTGGTGTCGGAGCTCGAGCGACGCGGCTACGACGTCGGCGTGCTCGACCCGTGGCGCGTGCCGGTCACGCCGCAGCGGGTGGTGCCGCCCGGCGCGGCAACCGCAGAACTGCGTCTGGTGACCGGACGGTTCGTGGACGAGACGAGGGCTCTGCCTGGTGCGGTCGAGCTCGCCTACGTCGACCCTCGAACCTCCAGCGAGGTCGACGAGTACGACCAACTCGCCGACGAGGTCCGCTCCGAACTCGTGGCGGCCGGTCTGGACGACCTGGTGCCGCTGCTCGAGTCGAATCTGTTCGGACTCCAGATCGCCCCCGGGGTGACCCCGCGGACCCAGTCGAAGGTGGACCGAATGTTGTCGCTCGGTGGGCCGACCGCGGTGTTCGTCCTTCCTCCGGCGGTGACGGAGTGACGACGGCGCCTGGTCGTCGGTTTCGTGGCGAGCACCTGGTCGTCGCCGCCGTGGTGGTCGCCCTCGTACCGATCGTGGTGGCCATCGCTCGCCACAGCGGCGGCCGGTGGATCCCCTACGGCGACAACGCCCTGCTCGAGATCCGAACCCGTGACGTCTTCTCGCTCGAGCACTTCCCGCTCCTCGGGACCTGGTCGTCGGCGTCGCTCACCGCTGGCACCGACCTCAACCACCCGGGCCCGCTGCTGTTCTTGCTGCTGTCGGTACCCGTGCGGCTCTTCGGCGGCGGTACCGGCGTTGCGCTCGGTGTCGGTGTGCTCAATGCCCTCTGCATCGTCGGCTGCGCCGCTGTTGCGTACCGGGTACGTGGGTGCCTCGGTGCCCTCACGGTGACCGCCGTCGCAGCGGTGCTCTCGTGGACGATGGGCAGCACGATGCTCACCGACATCTGGCAGCCTCACGTGCTGGTCTTCCCGTTCCTGTTCGCGCTCGTCCTCGCCTGGGCGGTCGCGTCGGGTCACGTCCGCTTCCTCGTCGTCCTCGCCGCTGTCTGCAGTCTGTTGCTGCAGACCCACCTCGGCTACGCGTTCTTGGTGCCCGCGCTCGTGCTCGTCGCGGTCGCCGGCGCGCTCGTCGCGACCCGCGAGCCGCGACGGCTGGTCAGGTGGGCAGCACTCGCGGCCGGCGTGACCGTCCTGCTCTGGCTGCCCCCTCTGGGCGAGCAGTTCTTCGGCGACGCCAACATGAGCCGCATCCTGAGCGGGAGTTCATCGGAGAGCCCGACCGTCGGGGTGTCGCTCGCAGTCCGACTGGTCGGCGCGATCGTTGCGCTTCCGCCATGGTGGGGACGGTCGTCGTTCGCCGAGACGATCGTGGCGACCCGTTACGACGCCGATGGTGTGTCCGTCACTCCACCCGGTCTGCCCGGATTCGGCATCGCGCTCGCCGGCTTGGTTCTCGTCATGGCGCTCGTGGTCTGCGTCGGTGCGCTCGCTCGCCGGCGTGGTGACCGCCCTGGCGTGAGTGGTGCCGTCGTGGCCTCGTCGATGCTGGTGGTGGGTTTGCTGTCCTTGACGATCTCGCCGATCGGCGCACTCGGGCTGACCCCGCATCAGATGCGCTGGCTCTGGCCGCTCGGGGCGTTCGTCGTGTTCGCGGTCGTGTCGCCCCTGGCCGCCGTGCTGTCGTCGCGTCGGCCGAGTGTGGCAGAGGTGTCGTTGGCCGTGGTCGTCGCCGTCGCCGCGGTGGCGTGTCTGCCCGCCTACGTCCAGCCGGCGGGCCCCGAGACGACCCCCGAGGTCATTCCGGGCACGCTGGAACTCGCCGATGCACTGCGCACGTACCGACCGGTCGGACCGGTTCGCTTCGAGACCGGCAATCTCCGTTTCGCCGAGCCCTGGTCGGCGGTCGTCATGTCGGCGCTGCAGCAGGCGGGCGTCGATTTCCGCGTCACCGATGCCGGCTGGGCTCGCCAGCTCGGATCTGCCAGGGCATCGCATGGCGAGGAACAGCGTCGAGTGGTCGTGCTCGAGGGTCGGCAGGTGGTGGATCCGCCGGACGGCGCACGGCTGCTGGCGTCGACAGGACCGTTGGGCCCGGCCGAGGTCGATGAGTTGCGCCTGATCGAACAGGGTCTCGTCGAGTGGCTCGAGCGTGACGGGATCTGGCTGACCGAGGCCGGGGAGCGTGCACTCGCCGACGGGTCGCTCGGACTCACCGTGGAAGAGTTCGACCGATTCAGCACCGATCCCTCCTCGCTGGTGCGCAGCGGTGCGGTGTGGGTTCTCATCGATCGGGGGGCGCTCGATCCGGTCGGATCCGATCCGGCGGCACTGGTGCGTGGATCCGAGCTCGCGCGACAGGTCGGGCTGACGACCATGGTGCACGTCGTCGAGGCACCGCTCGAGGCGCCGCTCGAGGCGCCACTCGAAGCACCACTCGATGTCGAGGTCGGACAGCCATGAGCAGCGACGCCGTGATCGACGGGCCGGAAGCGCTCGCCGTGCAGGACCGGCGATTCCGGCGTGGTGTCGGCGTCGCCGTCGTCATCGGTGCGCTCTGGCGGCTCGGGATCCTGGCCGTCGACAAGTGGGACCAGGAGTTGCTGTTCAACGACTCGCTGTACTACTCGGCACAGGCACGGCAGTTGGCCGACGGTGTGTTCTTCCGGGAGATCTTCGTCGACCGTCCGGGTGCCGAGCACGGGCCGCTCACCTCGATCCTGATGGCGCCGGTGAGTTGGATGGACGACCCGGTGCCCTGGCAGCGGTTGGTGACCATTGCCTGCGGGCTGGTGACCATCGTGGTGCTGGGTCTGCTCGGCCGCCGGCTCGGCACGTGGCGCACCGGGGTGGCCGCCTCGATGATCGCTGCGGTGTACCCCAACCTGTGGATGAACGACGGCCTCGTGATGTCAGAGAGCGTCAGCGTCCTGGCCGTGTCGTCGACGCTGCTGGTCGCGCACGACGTCCTGACTGCCGACGCGCCGATCCGCCTCCGGTCGGTCGGTCTGCTCGGTGTGCTTGCCGGTCTGTCGACGCTCGCCCGCAGTGAACTCGGCCTCCTGATCCCCGCCCTCGCCGTGTTGCTGGCGGTCCGCACGAGGACATGGCGCCCGACGCTGCTCGTGGTGATCGGTGCGGTCCTTGCCGTCGGGCCCTGGGTCGGGTTCAACCTGTCGCGCTTCGAGCAACCGGTGCTGCTGACGACCAACGACGGCACGACCCTGCTCGGCGCCTACTGCGATGCCTCGTTCTACGGCCCGCACGTCGGCAGTTGGTCGTTGCCGTGCCAACTCGAGGACCCCGACTATTCGATGGACGAGGAGCCCTCGGTCCGGTCCGAGCGTCAGCGAGCACTGGCGCTCGAGTATGCACGCGACAACGTCAGGGCCCTCCCGAAGGTCGTGGCCGCCCGCGTGGCGCGGACGCTCGACCTCTACGGCTTCGACGGTCTCGTCGGGATGGATGTCGGTGAGGAGCGCTATCGGTGGGCGTCCTGGGCAGGCATCGTCTGCTGGTGGGTGCTCGCTCCGCTCGCTGTGGTGGGTGCCGTGCTGTCGCGCCGGCGGATGAACTCGTACGTGCGCTGGTTGCTCTTGGTGCCAGTGCTTGCCGTGGCCGTCACGACGGTCGTGTTCTACGGGGCACACCGGATCCGGTCGTCGATGGAACCAACGGTGGTGCTGTTCGCTGCGATCGCCGTCGTGGCGGGCATCGACGCAGCACGGCGTCGAGTCGTACGGCGGTGAACACGCGCCTGCCGTACCAGCCGGCCCTCGACGGGGTCCGTGCCGTCGCAGTGGCCATGGTGGTTGCGTTCCATGCGGGTGCGGCGTGGATGCCCGGCGGGTATGTCGGTGTTTCGGTGTTCTTCACGCTCTCGGGGTATCTCATCACGGCGCTGCTCATCGCCGAGCACGAGTCGACGGGATCGATCGGTCTCGGGGCCTTCTACGGCCGCCGGATGAAGCGTCTGCTGCCTGCGAGCCTGTCGTGCCTGATGCTCGTCATGCTGGTGGCGGGGCTCGGTGGCTTCGACGGGATCACGACGATTCGACGCGATGTGCTCGCTGCGGTGCTGCAGGTTGCCAACTGGGTCGAACTCGCCGGCGACTCGAGCTACGCAGAGTTGACCAATGCCACGCTCGGTCGGGTCGGTCCCTTGGAGCACTACTGGTCGCTCGCCATCGAGGAGCAGTTCTATTGGCTGTGGCCGCTCGTGATGCTCGGTGTGCTTCGCCTCGGTCGGCGCGGTCGGGTCGTGACGATCACCGCGATCGCGATGGCAGCGGCGGTGGCGGCACCGTTGATCGCGACGATCTTCGGCCCGGATGCCGCCTACTGGGCGACCCCGGCGCGAGCCGGCGAGATCCTCGTCGGCGCCGTGGTGGCGTTCGGGCTTCACCGGCGACGCGTGGTCGCCGATGGACTTCGATGGTTGGCCCCGCTCGGCCTCGTCGTGATCATGTGGGCGGCCTCCGCGTGGCCGTCGGCATCCGGACCTGCCTACGAAGGGTGGTTGCCGGTGTTCTCCATCGCCTCGGCGGCGCTCATCATCGGTCTTCAGCCTGCCTCGGTGACCCGGACGCTGCTCGCCAGCCGTCCGTTGGTGTGGGTGGGCGGTGTGAGCTACGGCATCTACCTGTTCCACTGGCCGGTCTTCGCGCTGGTGACGACGTCGAGCAGCGGACTCGACGGGGCCGGTCTCGTCGTCGCCCGACTGGCGCTCACCCTGGCCCTGACCGTGGTGTCGGCGCGCTGGATCGAAGGACCCGTCCGGCGCTGGAGCCCGCCATGGCAGCGGCCCCTGGTCGCGGGGTTCGGTGTCTCGCTCGCCGTGGGTGTGGTGGCGGTGGTGAGCTTCGGGACGGTGCCCGTTTCGGAGGTGGCGGGACCACCACCGGTGACGATCGATCGGGTGGTCGGCACGCTCGCGCCACTCGAGACACGTCCGCCGTCGGTGCCGGAGACTGCGCCCGTGCCCGGCCAGGGGTCCGTGCCGGCATCCGTGCAGGGGTCCTCGCAGGGGTCCGCGTCGCCGGTGGAGACCGAGCCGTCGCTGTCCAGACCGGTACGGGTCGTCGTGGTCGGCGACTCGACCGCCGAGCGGGCAGCCGCGGGTCTGGCAGCATGGGCCGTCGACCGACCCGACCTGTTGGTCGTCGAGGATGCCTCCGAGGCCGGCTGCGGGTTCCTCCGCTCGGGAACGGTCCCGACGGACGGTGCCATCGACTGGGCCGGTGCCTGTCGCCGGGCTCTCGATGACGAGCTTCCCGACATCCTCGCTTCGACGCAACCCGACGTCGTGCTGCTGATGGTGACGATGCGAGATGTCGAGGACCGTGAGTGGTCGGCGGCAGAGGGTGTGATCTCGCCGTTCGACGAACGATTCCGTCTGCGGCTCGCCGCCGACTACCGCGCCTTCGCCGATCGACTGGCGGACGCCGGTGTGCCACGGATCGCCTGGGTCCTTCCTCCGCACCCGATCGCCCCGTTCCAGGGTGAACAGGTGAAGATGCTCGACCCGCAGCGCTACGAGGTGCAGTTCGACGTGATTCGCCAGATCGCAGCCGAGGATCCCGGGTTGGTCGGAGTGGTCGATCTCGATCGATGGCTGACCGATCTCGGGCGAGCGACCGACGGCACGCTGTACACCGATGGCATCCACTGGACCGACGACGCCGCCTACTGGGTGAGCGAGTCGTTCCTCGGGCCCGCGGTGGTCTCGATTGCCGTGTCCTGATCGCCGGTCAACGCACCGACCACGACGAGGACGACGATGAACAGGCCCACGCGATGGACGTCTTCGAAGTGTCCCGGCCAGGCTGCGTCGGGAAGGTATCGGAATCGGTACTGGCGGGCAATGACGAGCAGGCCGATCAGCGCCGCGCCGGCGGCGGCCGAGACGACGAGCAGACCGGGTCGGCGAGCGGCGGCGTACCAGGCGGCGGGCACGAGGGCGATGACGCCCCACACCGGTGCGATCACGAGAGCCGACCCGACGACCAGCACCACCGCACCGACAGCAGCGCTACGGCGGTCGACGAGTTGGGGGAGCAGCACGAGCCGCGGGCCGGGCACCCGGGCGACCTGCGCCCGGTGGTGACGGCGATCGGTCGCCACCAGCGCCAGACAGGCGAGTACACCGCTCGCCGCGATGAGCAGCGCGGCGTCGAGTGAGCGCTGCGGAGTCCAGGTCATGATCACGGTCCGCTCCGTGTCGGACGGTTCGAGCCACCAGCCGTTGAAGCCTCCGCTCACCTGAAGCGGCGGGCCGAGGGATGTGCCGTCAGCGGTCGTCGCGTTCCATGCCGGGTTGTACCCCTCGCCGAGCACCAGCCAACAGCCCTCCGGGCAGGCCTCGACATCGGCCGTGCGCGTGGTCCGGGTCCGCTCGGTGCTCGCCTCGATCCGGTGCGATGCCTGGCCGTCGATCGCCCCGCCGTCGGCCATGGGGATGTCGACCGAGGAGAGGACGACCTGGTTCACGTGCACGCCGGTCGCCGAGCCCTCGGTCGAGACGAGTCGGTGTGCTCCCGCCGACAGTTCGAGGGCGCCGGAGTCTGCTCCGCACAGCGGCACCTCGACGGATTCGCCGGCACGGAGTCGAGCCGCCACCTCGTCACCGAACTCGACGCCCACCGCTCGCCCGTCGATGCTGAGCAGTCCGCGGTGACACCCCGCGACCGGTGCCGCTCCGGACGCTGCGACGGGGAGTCCCTCGATCTCGACGATCGATGCGGGAAGCGTCACCTGTTCGGCGTAGCGCCGGTCGGTGACGGCGACGGGATCGATCGCGTCGATCCGAACCTCGAGCACTGCACCGTTCGCGGTCGAGCGCTGCAGGGCCGCCCCCGGATCGACGGTGCTCCGGCCGTCCGGGTCGGGCATCGGCACATCGAGGCTCAGCTCCTCGCCGTCGCCGCTGCGCAGCGTCAGCCGGGTGATCCTCGAGTGCAGACCGTCGACCGGCTGCCGCACGACGAAGGGTCCGTCGAGCGGACTGGCGAGGGGCACACGCAACGTGGCGCCGAGGGCCTCGCCGAACGGGGTGGTCCATGCGGTCGTCAGTGAGCCATCCAGCGCGGCCGGGCCGCCGGCGTCGGGCACTCCGGTGAGTCGTCGATCGGCTTCGGCTGTTCGCGTGCGACCCTCGAGGCGCGCGAGGACCCCGTCGTCGGCCCGACCGTCGAGACCGAGGGTCACGCGGACGTCGAACCGACGTGCATCGGGCAGGTCGAACCGACGCACGATCCTGGGCTCGGGGTCGGTCCGCCAACGGTTGGTCGTTCGGACCCGCTCGCGGGTGAGCACCAGTGCGAGCGGACGTCCGCTCGACCACTCCTCGACGGCTGCTGTGGGAAGACGCACCACCTCGGTGCCGACCGGACCGAGTTCGGCGAATCCGACCGCGCTCGGGCCGCTGTCGGTTCCCTCGGGTCGGTCGGCCACCCCGGTGATGGTGATCGTGACGGGTTCGCCCGCCGGGACCTCGACCACCTGGCCGGGTTCCGTGGTCGAGGTCTCGTCGAGCGTGTGACGACGGACGCCCTCGCTGGTGGTGATCGAGACGTCGGAGATACGACGATTCGCTTCGGGACGCTGCTGCTGCAGGAGGAGGAGACGCCCGTCGGTGGTCGAGACCTCGATCGACTCGCCGACCGGATCCGCTCGATCGGCCACCCGCCAAGCGGTGGTCGGGTCCGCGTCGACCGCCATCGCCGGTCGGTCCTCGGGGCGATAGGCGAACGGTTCGCCGTACGACGACGCACGGACCACGAGCCCTCCGTCGAGTCGGGCAACGGTCTGGTGTGCCTCGTCGTCCGAGGCGAACACCTGCAACCGCTGGTCGGCGCTCGTCGCGCGGGTGACGTCGGAGCCCGGACCACCGACCTCGGTGAGACCGAGCACGTCCTGCGAGCTGCGCCAATGCATCGCCCGGTCTCTCGCCGAATCGGTGACGACGAGGAGCGCGTCCGGAGGGATCGCCCCGTCCGGCAAGGAGGGTGCAGCGGCGAGATCGGCGGTGTAGAGCACCGTTTCGTGTCCGCTCAGCACGCGCGCCGCGGCAGCATCGACGAGACCGTCGCCACTTCCTGCGACGAGCACCACCGCACTCGACGCCCGGATCACGGGTGCCGGGTCGTCGACATCGACCAATTCGACCGGGGCGAGTGGCGTGCCGATCCGTACATCCGCGAGGAACTGCTCGTCGACCATGGGGATGTCGGGGACGTTGACGTCTGGCTGCCCGAACGGGCGTGGTGCGCCGAGGCCCGTCACCTCGTCCCGGAACAGGTCGGCGAAGACTTCGGGTCGTGGTGTCCGGAACCGGTCGAACGCCAGGTCGTTCGCGAGCCAGATGGTGTCGGCGGCCAGCAGTCGCGCGATCGGGGCGATGGCGTCCGGGTCGATCGTTCCGGCCTGGACCCGGTTGTCGAGCGCGTACAGCAGGTCCATCGCTCCGGGGCTGCCGAGTGGAAGCAGGTCTCGCGTGATGAGCGGCTTGTCGGTGAGCCCGGGCAGCGGCGGGTCGACCGTGTAGCCCCATCGAAAGGCGCCGAACTCCGAGCCGGGGAGCTGGAGCACACGGTGCTCGGGCGAGCCCGCATCGAGGTCACCGACGGCCTCGGACCAGGACGAGGGCACGTCCTGGTCTCGTTCGAGCGCCGGGTCGACGAACCCTCCCGTCCAGATGGCCGGGAGGTTGACCACGGCCAGGGCCGCGATCGCGACCGCCGTCACCCGGCGCCAGCGGGGGAGCCGATCGCCGACAGCGGCGACGAGCGCCCCGGCGCCGAGGGCGAGTCCCATGATGCTGAGGGGTAGTGCCCTGGTGCTGCTCCGCAGCGCCAGCCCGACGGCGGACTCGGCGAGGGGTGCCATCAGCGGTGACGGATCGTCGATCGGGTGCACACCGACGGCGAGCACGACGCCGGTGAACACGAGGAGTGCCGCGAAGCGCCGCGACGCCCATGCGACCGCGGCGAGGCCGACCAGGCAGATCACGAGGAGGGTGTAACCGACCAGGATCACCGTGATGGATGACAGGTAGTCGACCGACGCGGTCGTCGTGGCCGCATAGGGATCACGGACGTAGAACAGCCAGTACCCCAGCCCGCGTAGCGTCTCGGTGCTCACCGACGTGAGCGAGACGGCCTCGAGGGTCTCGGAGAACCGCAGTACCTCGGCACCGTGACGCCCCTGCACGATGACCATGACGATCCACCACATCGACACGAGCAGACTGACTGCGCCGAGCTTCAGTGCGGTCGCCGCAGCGGTTCGCCAGGTGATCGTCCTCGCCCACGCTGCGTGCAGCAGCCAGAGCACCGGGGCCGGGGCGACGAGCGCCAGCGCTGCTGCATTGACGGCACCGATGGTGAGGACCACCAGCCCGAACAGGCCGACGTCACGCCATCGTGAGCGTCGGTGCGCGACACGGATCGTGAGCCCGACGAGCCAGCCGAGCCCGGCCCACGGCAAGAGCATCACCGAGGTGCGCGAGATGTACGGCAGGATGTAGGGCGACGTGGCATAGATGACACCGGCGACGGTCGCTGCAGCACCGTTCAGTCCGAGGTGCCGCGCCGCCCACCTGACTCCTGCGCCGCCGGCGAACAGCAATGTGCCGATCCACAGCCGGTGCGCGACCCAGTCGGGCATGCCGAGCGTCTCGCAGAGCCAGAACCAGGGCCCCGATGGCCACAGATACGCGATGATCTGGTGAGGGACCCATCCGCCGAACTGGCGGACGTCCCAGGTGAGAGGCGCATCGGCGATCAGCCGGCCCGGATCGAGGTACAGGTAGAGCTTGGTGTCGGTCGGCATTCGTCCCGGTGCCGCGGTGAGTGCCGGGAGGTAGGCGAGCGCAGCGAGGAGCCACAGGCCCGGCGCCGGGAGCCGTGACGTCAGTGGCTGCTCGTGCGTGGTCACGGGATGGCGCCGAAGACGCCGTAGAGGCCGGTGACGGTGACCAGCCCTGCGCACCCGAGCGCGAGCACGAGGCTCCAGGCCTCGTCGCGTTCGTCGGGCCACCACGCCCCCGCCGAGATGAACAAAGGAAAGGCCGTGAACAGGAACCGTGGCCGCGCTGTCACGGTGGCGGGTAGCACCATCAGCGCAAGCACGACGAGCGTGTACGCCATGAGGGGCCAGGGAAGGCGGCGCTTCCACATGATGACGACGAGCGCCACGGCGGTGAACACCGAGACGGCGGT
>JBDKIV010000065.1:0-6226 GCA_039796935.1 Actinomycetota bacterium
GGGCGAGCACGGTGAGAGGTTGTCGATGTACCGCGACGACTGGACCTGGAACCTCCAGTTGTCGGCGATGGATTGGTCGCCCGAGGGTCAACGCTCACCCACCCATCATCATGTCGTCTTCCAGGGTCGTCGTCCGGGCCTGCTCGCCCAGCGTGTACTCGCCGTGTACCGCGACCGGGTCGGCGCCGATGTGGCCGGCGCCGAGCAGCCGGCGTCGCTCGCCACCTTCCGCCGCGGTGGTCTTGCCCTGCACGCTCGCCACGAGTTCGCCATCGACGATCTGCCTTCGTCGCCGATCTTCGTGCCGCGACGAGGGGGAGTCGCCGGAGGCGGCGACGGGTGGGTCGTCGTGCCGGTGCTCAACGACGACGGCGCGCGTGTCGAACTCTTCGATGCCAGCGACGTCGGCCGCGGTCCCGTCGCGGTGCTCGCGGCGGACGGTGGGCGCCAGCTCCCGTTCATGCTCCATTCGGTGTGGATGCCGGCCGCGTCGCCCGCCCCAGAGGTCGAGCGTCTCCGGTTCGTCGACGACCTCGACGATTCGCTGTTCGGTCGACTCGGCGATGACGAGCGCGACGCGGTGCTGGCCGTTGCCGCCGATCTCTCCGCAGGCGCCTAGGAGGCAGGCGGCTCGGAGGCAGGCGGCTCGGAGAAGTCGCCGCTGTCTCGTCGCAGCGCCGCGAGCGAGTCGACCACGTCGGGGGCTGCGAGGGTCGAGAACACCTGCTCGTTCAGCGCGGTGACGGCGATCTCGACCAGCGACCGCCCGTCGGGGGTGATCGCTGCGAGGGTGGTGCGGCGATCGGTGGGGTGTTCGTCTCGGGTCACCAGACCCTGCGCCTCGAGTCGGTCGATGGCGTTGGTGACGCTCGCCGGGTGCACCTGCAGCCGACGGCCGATCTTGCCGAGGGGCAGTCGCCCCGTTCGCGAGAAGCGGAGCAGCATCAGCACCTCGAACCGGGCGAAGGTGAGGCCCAACGGCTCGAGCACGGCGTCGATGCGTGACAGGAGCAGTTGGTGGACTCGCATCACGGAGGTCACCAGTGCCATGCCGTCGGCGCTGTCGTCCCAACCGGCGGCTCGCCAGTTGCGAACCGCTTCGTCGATCGGATCGAACGGTAACGGGTGTCGACTCACGGTCGTACTGTACTGTTGCAGAGATAGTTTGATGTCCAACTATGCTCCGGTGCATGACCAACAACGACAACGGTTCGGCCGAGGGGCAGGTGCAGCGGGTGGGCGTGCTCGGCTGCGGTCTGATGGGTGCGGGCATCGCGGAAGTGTCGGCTCGGCGAGGCCACCAGGTGCTCGTCGTCGAAGCAGACGCAACGGCTGCCGAGCGCGGACGCGAACGCGTGCTGCGCTCGCTCGACGCCGCGGTGTCGCGCGGGAAGCTCTCGTCAGCCGACCACGAGGCGGCGGTGTCCCGTCTCGAGTTCACCCACGACTTCGATGCGTTCGCCGATTGCGAGATGGTCATCGAGGCGATCATCGAGCAGCCCGACGCCAAGGTCGCCGCATTCCAACGATTGGACCGCGTGGTGAAGGCCGACGCCGCAGTGCTCGCATCGAACACCTCGTCGATCCCGATCATGAAGCTGGCCACCGTCACCGGCCGTCCCGAACAGGTCATCGGCATCCACTTCTTCAACCCGGTGCCGGTCCTGCCGCTCGTCGAGCTCGTGCCGTCGCTCATGACCAGTCCGGCGACCGAACTCGTGGCCGAGCGATTCGCCGGTGACGGACTGGGAAAGCACGTCATCCGGTCGAAGGACCGTGCCGGCTTCGTCGTCAACGCTCTGCTCATCCCGTACCTGCTGTCGGCGATCCGCATGCTCGAGTCGGGCTTCGCGACGGCGTCGGACATCGACACCGGCATGGTGCAGGGTTGTGCCCACCCGATGGGTCCGCTCGCGCTCACCGACCTGATCGGGCTCGACACCACCATGGCCGTGGCCGACTCGATGTACGCCGAGTTCAAAGAGCCGCTGTACGCGCCCCCACCGCTGCTGAGCCGGATGGTCGAGGCCGGGCTGCTCGGCCGCAAGACCGGACGCGGGTTCCACGACTACACGAAGGCGAGCTGACCCCATGCACGTACCCCGACACCCCGTTCGCTTCGTGACGGCGGCCAGCCTGTTCGACGGCCACGACGCCTCGATCAACATCATGCGGCGGATCCTGCAGTCGCAGGGAGCCGAGGTGATCCACCTCGGCCACAACCGGAGCGTCGACGACGTCGTCCGCGCCGCCGTCCACGAGGACGTGCAGGGCATTGCCATCAGCTCGTACCAGGGCGGGCACATGGAGTACTTCACCTACCTGCTCGAGCGCCTTCGCGCCGAGGGCCGTGGCGACGTGCTGGTGTTCGGTGGTGGCGGTGGGGTGATCGTGCCGTCGGAGATCGAAGAACTCCACGCCAGGGGGGTCTCGCGGATCTTCTCGCCGCAGGACGGGCAGCGGCTCGGACTTGCGGCGATGATCAACCTGATGGTCGAGCGGTGTGACGTGCCGCCGCAGCGCGACGGCACCGTCGACCTCGAAGGACTGTTGGCGGGCGACGAGCGGGCACTCGCCCGGGTGATCAGCATCATCGAGTCGGGCAGCCTGGCCGAGCCGGTGCTTGCGGAGCTGCGCGCCGCCGTCGGGTCACGTCGGGTCCCGACCCTCGGCATCACGGGCACCGGTGGCTCGGGGAAGTCCTCGCTCACCGACGAACTCCTCCGTCGCTTCCGCCTCGACCAGTCGGACAAGCTCCGCATCGCCGTGATCGCGGTCGATCCGTCGCGCCGCCGAGGCGGCGGTGCCTTGCTCGGCGACCGGATCCGGATGAACACCCTCGACAGCGGGCAGGTCTTCTTCCGGTCGCTCGCCACCCGTGGCCTCGATTCGTCGCGGGCGACGACGGTTCCCGAATGCCTCGACACGGTGGTGCTGGCGGCCAAGGCATGGGGCGCCGACCTGGTGATCGTCGAAACCCCGGGCATCGGCCAGGGCGACGCGGCGATCGTGCCGCACGTCGACCTGCCCATGTACGTCATGACCCCGGAGTTCGGGGCGTCGTCGCAACTCGAGAAGATCGACATGCTCGACTTCGCCGAGGTGGTGGTGATCAACAAGTTCGAACGTCGAGGCGCCGAGGACGCGCTCCGCGATGTGCGACGCCAGTACGCACGCAACCGCGAGCGGTTCCACGACGAGCCGACCAGCCTCCCCGTGTTCGGCACGGTGGCCTCGCGGTTCAACGACGACGGCGTGACGGCCCTCTACCAGTACCTGCGCGATCTCTTGGTCGGGCACGGCTTGGTCGTCGACCAGGGACTCCTCGCCCCGGTGGCGACCAGGACCTCGTCGAAGATCGGCGAGATCGTGCCGGGGGCGCGCCAGCGATACCTCGCCGAGATCGCCGACACCGTGCGCCGCTATCACACCCAGACCGCGCAGCAGGCCGCGGTCGCCCGCTCGCTCCAGCAGTACGCGAGCACGGCCGCGGCGCTCGAGGCTCGAGGCGCAGATGCCGCCGCGGTTCGTCAACTCGAACGGGAGGCGGACGAACGTCTCGATCGATCGGTCGCAGCGTTGCTGAACGACTGGCCGAGCCGACGCGAGGCGCTCACGGGGCCCGATCGGCCGGCACGCGAGTCGCTGTCGGGCACGCTCGTGCCCAAGCTGGCGCTGCCGAAGTTCGACGATCACGGCGAGCTGGTGCGCTGGCTGCGCAGCGAGAACCTGCCCGGGTACTTCCCCTTCACCGCAGGGGTGTTCCCGTTGAAGCGCGAGGGCGAGGACCCTGCGCGCATGTTCGCAGGCGAGGGTGGGCCGGCCCGCACGAACCGGCGATTCAGGTTGCTGTCGGACGGGCAGCCCGCGACCCGACTGTCGACAGCGTTCGACTCGGTCACCCTGTACGGGTTCGACCCCGGCGAGCGCCCCGACATCTACGGCAAGGTCGGCAACTCCGGTGTCTCGATCGCCACGCTCGACGACATGAAGGTGCTCTACGACGGGTTCGACCTGTGCGACCCGACGACATCGGTGTCGATGACCATCAACGGTCCCGCCCCGACGCTGTTGGCGATGTTCCTCAACACCGCCATCGACCAGCAGATCGATCGGTTCGTCGCAGAGACAGGCCGTCAGCCCGACGACGACGAACGCGCCGAGATCCGGTCGCGTACGTTGCGCACCGTTCGGGGCACCGTGCAGGCGGACATCCTGAAAGAGGACCAGGGACAGAACACCTGCATCTTCTCGACCGAGTTCTCGCTCGGCGTGATGGCCGACATCCAAGAGTTCTTCGTCGAGCACGAGATCCGGAACTTCTACTCGGTCTCGATCTCCGGCTACCACATCGCCGAAGCGGGCGCGAATCCGATCTCGCAACTCGCGTTCACCCTGGCGAACGGCTTCACCTACGTCGAGGCATACCTGGCGCGCGGGATGAACGTCGACGACTTCGCTCCCAACCTCAGCTTCTTCTTCTCGAACGGGATGGATCCCGAGTACACCGTGCTGGGCCGTGTGGCGCGACGGATCTGGGCCGTGGCGATGCGCGACCGGTACGGCGCCAACGAGCGCTCGCAGAAGCTCAAGTACCACATCCAGACGAGCGGCCGGTCGCTGCACGCCCAGGAGATGGCCTTCAACGACATCCGGACCACCCTCCAGGCGTTGTGCGCGATCTACGACAATGCCAACAGCCTCCACACCAACGCCTTCGACGAGGCGGTGACGACCCCGACGGCAGAGTCGGTCCGGCGTGCGCTCGCCATCCAACTCGTCATCAACCGCGAGTGGGGCCTGGCGATGAACGAGAACCCGCTGCAGGGCAGCTTCATCGTCGACGAGCTGACCGACCTCGTCGAGGCGGCCGTCATGGCAGAGCTCGACCGGATCAGCGAGCGCGGCGGGGTGCTCGGAGCGATGGAGACCGGCTACCAGCGCGGACGCATCCAGGACGAGTCGATGCTGTACGAGCAGCGAAAGCACGACGGCACCCTGGCCATCGTCGGTGTCAACACGTTCCGCAATCCGGCGGGCGACGAGATCCCCGACTCGCTCGAACTGGCCCGGTCCGACGATGCCGAGAAGCTCGATCAGATCGCGCGGCTGCGCGACTTCCAGCAACGTCACGCCGCCGAACGCGATGGCGCCCTCGAGCGGCTGCGCGAGACGGCGCTGGCGGGCGGGAACGTGTTCGCAGTGCTCATGGACGCCGTCCGTTCGTGCTCGCTGGGCGACATCACCGACACATTGTTCGACGTCGGCGGCCGTTACCGCCGCAACGTCTGAGACGAGGAGACACCATGGACACCTATCAGCCACCGATCGAGCGGATGCTTCGGGCGTTGACCGTCGTCGGCATCGGTGACGTGCTGTCGATGCCGGCCTACTCAGGGATCGACCTCGACGCCATCCGAGACGTGCTCGAGGGGTTCGGGCGGCTCGCATCGGACGTGATCGCCCCGACCGACAGGATCGGTGACGTCGAGGGCGCCGTGCTCGACTCGACGGGAAGCGTTCGCGTCCCCGAGTCGTTCCGGACCGCATTCGCCGAGTACGTCAAGGGCGGCTGGACCAATCTCGAGGGCTTCCCGGGCGCCGTGGCGACGGCGACGCAGGAGATGTTCAACTCGGCCAACATGGCGCTCGCGCTCAATCCGATCCTCACCCAGAGTGCGATCGAACTGCTCCGCCACTGCGGTGACGAGCGTCAACAGCGGATCTACCTGTCGCGGCTGCTCGACGGCACCTGGACGGGCACGATGAACCTGACCGAACCCGATGCCGGATCCGACGTCGGTGCGGTACGAGCCACCGCCGAGCCGCTCGACGACGGCCGGTGGGCGATCAGTGGGACCAAGATCTACATCACCTGGGGCGAGCACGATCTGACCGAGAACATCGTCCACCTGGTGCTCGCCCGAGCCCCCGGTGGCGGCCCGGGCACCCGCGGGCTGTCGTTGTTCCTGGTGCCGAAGGTGCTCGTCGACGAGCACGGCATGCTCATCGAGCCGAACCAGGTCGAGTGCCTGTCGATCGAGCACAAGATGGGCATCAAGGCGAGCCCCACCTGTGTGCTGCAGTTCGACGGTGCAGTCGGCGAACTGGTCGGTCCGGTCCACGGCGGCATGGCAGCGATGTTCCTGATGATGAATGCCGCCCGGCTGAGCGTGGGTCTCCAAGGGGTCGCGGTGGCCGAGCGCGCCTACCAGCAGGCGCTCGC
>JBDKIV010000066.1:0-7524 GCA_039796935.1 Actinomycetota bacterium
GTGGCGGAAAGGTCACGTACCGATGCGTACCGGCTCACTCACCGGCTTGCCAGTTAGCCCTGCTTCGTCGCATGCTGTCGTTGGGTGGCCAGATCCGGTGCCGGGTAGCCGCCGGTGCGACTCGACCTATGGAGTTGCACTGCATCTGTGGCCGTCGATGCCACCCGTTCCCGCCGACCGCGCCCGTGTCGCTACGTGCAACCCTTCGGACGGATCACTGGATCGTCTGTCGGCCCTCACTGCACGGCAGAGTCGTTCGGCGCGAAGGCAACGGGATGACCCGAGGGCGAACCTGTGCATGCCACGCCAACATGCCCCCATCCCAGCGGCCGAACTGGCCGCCGTCGTTGATGTGTTCGGTCTCGTCGGCGCGAAGGGCCTCGCCGTCCAGTCGTAGAGCCCCGGCCGGGGCACTTCCAGCACCCGGCACATCTCGGTGATCGACCAGTCGCACTCGGGCTCAGCCTGCTCCTCGGCGATGAACGTGTACACCGCGGTCGCACGTGCTTCGGGTGCGACGCCGAGAAGTAGGCGACAGCTTTTCCAAGATGTCACGCCCCCGCGTGACCCGCACCAGTTCGGCTTTCAGCTCGCGGATCTCCGCCCGCTCGGCAGCCATGGGGCCTGGCTGGCCTTGGCCTCGCGGGCCTCACGGACCCTGTTGCCGACCGACGAGTCATGCAGGCGCATCTCGCGGGCGACCTGGGCGATCTTGCCGCCGGAGGCCTCGACCATCGCGACGACCTCGGCCTTGCACTCAGGGGTGAACTTCCGGCGCGACCGGCCGGAACCCCTACTCGTTGACATGGACACTCCAATCCGGGCTCGTCAGCCCACAAGGTAGATGTCCGTCGAACAGGGCGAACCTCACGTGAAGCCTGCCGAGTTCCTCGATCACGGGTCGACGAAGCCGGTCCCGGTAGTGCGCATAGCTCATCGTCGTCTTGTCGAGGCCGAGGTTGACGCGCCGGAGGATCTCCGCTTCGGCATTGGTGAGGCCGCGGTTCCGGTCGTCCCGCCCGGTCGATACCGACACGCTCGGCCCATCCCTCGGTGATCGACACCCTCACCGAGCCCAGATCGCGTGCCAGTCGGTCGATCTGTTCAGGGCTCGCCCCAGTGGTGCGGCGAACGCAGCCCGGTGAGGTCGTACGCCGGGTCCAACCGCCCTGCGGTGGGCAGACTTCACCGGGTGGCGTTCGACCGCGACGACCTACGGTCGGAATGCCATCGGCATCGACAGAGCAGGTGGCGACCCGTGGACGATCAGTTGCGGATGCCGATGGTGACGATCATCGGCGCCTTCGCGTCGCCCGACACGATCGGCTGGTCACACTTGAAGGTCCGGCGGGCGGGCTGGGTGTTGTTGGTCGTGCACTTCGACGCCGTGGCGTTGCCGTCCTTGTCGAGCACGACCGAGACGACGATGCTCGACCCGCAACCGATGACGGCGGGGTTCGCCTGCTCGCAGATGGTCTGGTCGGTGTTGCCGTTGGCATCGGCCACCTCGTACGTGATCGTCAGGACGGTGTTGCGGCCGTCGGCGGCCCGATAGCCGCCGTAGCGCGCCGTCTCGCCACCTTTCAGGCTGACGGCGTTCTTGCTCTCGGCACGGGCGTCGAGCAGCAGACCCGTGGGTGTCGGCTGGCCGACGCGGACCAGGGTGGTGTTGCTGGGCAGGTTGGCGCTGATGAACACGTCGAGCGGCCGGGTGGACACCCGATAGCGAGCCGTGGTCTTCGACCCTCCCGAGGGGATGCTGACCACGTCGCACGCGAAGTATTCGCCCTGGGTGCACCAGCCGTAGTTGGTGCCCGACCATGCAGGCATGTCGTAGTACGGCTGCGCACCCTGGTGGTTGGTCGACATCGGGGCCTCGCCGCTCGTGACGAAGAGGCGGGTGGTGATGCCCGAGATCTCGAACACGCCTCCGTCCAGACCGACGAAGGTCATCATGCCGCTCTTGGTGAACGGATTCGGGCTGAGGCGCCCCACGCACTGCGACCCGCAGTCGAACGTGACCCCGAGGCCCTTCGGCAACTGGCCGGCGAGTCGGCCGTAGTGCGAGGCCGCCTTCTCGCCGCCCAACTCGGCGTTGTTCCGGTTGTTCAGGAAGCGCGACACGGTGAGCGGAAAGGCTTCGTACACGTTCGGGGTGGCGGTCAGCCGCCGCGTGTCGTTGTCGATGAACATGCACAGGATGTAGTCGTTGATGCTCGTCCTGGTGAACCGCGGGATGCAGTCGTTGATGTCGGCGGGGGTGTCCGGGTTGCCGTTGCCACCCTTCGCCGCCGGCACCGTCCAGCCGACCTCGGAACCGGCAGCCTCGCGCGACGCCGTGTCGTCGGGCGCCGCAACACCGGTGCCGCCAGCGGACGTCTCGAGGTCGGTCGAGCAGGATGCCACGGTGAGCGCACCGACCGCGATGACGGCAGCCATGAGGCGGTGCCGCGTGCTACGGCGAGGGAACGAGAGGAAGCTCATGGGTGCCGGTTTTCCTTCGGTACGAAAAGTAGGAGCTGAGGGCAATAGTACGGTGTGCGATGAAATACTGACGTCACCCTAGTCGCCGTCGCAGGGCTCGTTCCCTCGCCCACGGTGCCCGTTCCGAAGGAAACTCACGATGCTCCGTCGCTGTATCGCGCTTCTCGCTGCCGCATCCTGTCTCACGGTCGCCGTGGCGTCGTGCACGTCCGACGATGCCCCGACGGTCGACGACACGACGCCGACCACCGAGACCCCCGACCGTGCAGCAGCAGGTATCGATGCCGTCGGTGTCGTCCCGATCGGTCAAGTACGCCCCGGCGACCCGACGACGTTGCCTGCGCTGCCGTCATCGCCGGGGTCCGGCCCCCGCGGTCCTCGGTACACCGGCGCGACGGTCACACCGTCGTCGTTCGTGTCGAGTTCGCTGACACCGCGCCTCGAGGTTCCCGGCGCCACAGGCGCCTGGACCTTCACGCTCGACGACTTCTCGGACGGCACGTCCGGGTTCGGTCCGCTCGTCTACTCCGAGTCCGGGCCGAGTGCCCAGATACCCCTCGGCGCCGGCCTCGAGCAGGGCCACCTGTACAACTGGACGGCGACCCAGGACGGGCAAGATCCCGTCGGCGGTACCTTCACCGTCGACACCCAGTTGTCGGGCGTGCAGCGCACCGACGGGGCGGGCGGGGTGCTCGTCCACCTCTCGTCGGGCGAGGTGTCGGTCGCGTGGTCGTCGCACTCGGTCTCGTCGTTGGCCGGCGACATCGGGGTCGGCCTCGACTTCCGGGCGTCGAACCCCACCGAACCCGGTGCCCCCGCAGGCTGGTCGATCTCGGCCGCCACGTCTGCCCCCTACACGAGCGTCGGCCTGCGAGTCGACGGCACGGTCGGCCTGACCGCGACGTCCGGAGTCGTCTCGAACTACGTCCAGACCGGCGAGAACACGTGGTCGCCGACGAAGCTCTCGGATGGAGTGGTCAACACGAGCGGCCTCGCCCCGGTTCTGACCAGGAACCCCGACGGCCGGTGGGTGGTCACCACGCAGCACACGACCATGGTGTTCGCCGACGACGACGGAGACGGCCTCGCACATCTGGCCGACATCTCGAGCGACGACCGCCCGGTCCTCCAGCAGCGGTGGGAGAACGACCTCCTCCGAGCCATCAGCGACCCGGTGTCGGGCCGTGAGGTCACCCTCCAGTACGGCACTGCCTGCCCTGCCCCGGGCCCGGGCTTCGTGCCCGCGCCGGCCGACCATCTGTGCGGTGTCCGGTTCTGGGACGGCTCGACCGCAGCCATCCACTACGTGCAACTCGCCGACGGTTCGGTCTCGATCGGTCGGTTCGCCGAGTACCCCGAGGCCGGAGCCGACGGCGCCGCCACGTTCGACATCGGTTACGACGCAGCGGGCAGGATCGCGCTCACCCGCTCGCCGCTGGTGGCTCGCGCCGCCGCCTCGGGCGTGATCGACGCCGGCGATTCGCAGTTCTGGACGGCGATCGCCTACGACGGTGAAGGCCGCGCCGCGAGCATCACCGAGTCTGCCGCCCGTCCCGGCGCCATGCGCTGCTCGCGTCTGTACGACTACGTGTCGAACGCATCGACGATCGTGCGTGACTCGTGCGCCGATCGGGTGGTCATGCAGGTCGATTTCGATCCCACCACCTTCTTCACCAACGCCGTCACGAACGTCGCCGGACAGACCGCCACCAACACGTGGGACTTCGCCACCGGCAGGTTGCTGAAGTCGGTGTCGTTCGAAGGTCTCGTCACGGAGAACGTGTACGAGGGAGGTCAACTCGTCGAGAGCCGCGGTCCCAGCACCGGGCCGCTGTCGAACGCCCAGGTGACCCGCCGCGAGTTCGACGAGGAGTTCGTCTCGAACCCCGAGGGTGCACCGCTGCGCGGCCTCAACGTGAACTACTGGCGAGACGCCGACACCGAGGACACGCGGACCGTCAGCGAACTCGGGCCCCGCATCGGCGGACAGGTCGTCGAGTCGCTGCTGGTCAACTGGCCGTCCTCGCCGGCTGGTGACGAGGGCGGCTGGTCGGCGTTGATGACTGGCGCGATCCGCATCGACACCGGCGGCGTCTACCGCTTCACGTCGGGCAATGACGTCGCCAGACTGGTGGTCAATCAGGTGCCGTGCGTCGAGGGTGGATGCGACCAGATGGTGCTTCCGGCCGGCGAGGTCCCGGTCCAGGTGAGCATCGCATCGGCCACCCCCGATGCGTCGATCGATCTCAGCTACGCCGGCCCCGACACCGGCGATGTCGTCGTGTCGATCCCGACCGAACGGCTCTCGCCCGAGTACGGCTATGCGACCACGAGCGAAGTGATCGACCCCAGCGCTCGGCGGTCGCCCAAGGTGAGCACCTCGCGGACGATCTACGACGACCCCTCCACGGGACGCATCGCCGGGCGAACGAACCAGGCCGGGACACTCTCGCAACTCGGGTACGAACGGGGCGTCGGCGGCCGTGGCGGTTGGGGACGCCAGAACGCAGCGATCCTGCCGAAGGGCAACCGCTACGCCATCGAGTACTGGGGTGACCGCGAGGTCGCGACCGCACCGTGCCCCGGTGCCCGCGGGGTCAACCAGGGCGGAGCCGCCAAGCGGGTCATCACCCCCGGCCCCGACGGGGGCGCCGGCCCGAGCGCGATGCAGTGGTTCGACGATGCCGGGCATCTGGTGGCCTCCGCCATCGAGGGAGGAGCCACGACCTGCTCGACCCTCGACGTGACGGGGATGACACGCCGTGTCGAGGTGTTCGGGATGCCGACCGAACAGTGGACCGAGATCGAGAGGGCCGTGGGCGGCAACCCGCTCATCTCGCGGGTCACCAGCAAGGTCGGTGATCGCACCCTCGTGTCCGAGACCGAGGTCGACCTGGCCGGCCGCAACGTGCGGAGCCAGGACCCGTACGGCGTGGTGATCACCACGACCTACGACGAGCGGACCGGTGACACGCTGGCGGTCACGACGAACGTGCCAGGGGCCGCCCCGTCGGTGACACGACTGACCTATGACGCACGTGGATGGATGACGCGGATCGAGGTGGACGGTCGCACGATCGAGCAGATGGAGTATCGCGCCGACGGTCTCTTGGCGAAGAGCACCGCGGGCAACGGAGTGGTCTCCACGTTCCGCTACGACGAGCGGCTCGCCCCGACCGCGATCGTCCGCACGACCCCGACCGGGGAGACCTACGAGGTGACGCAGGAGGTCTCGGCAGGCGGCCACGTGTCGGCCGACACCTTCACCGCCAACGGGCAGACCTCGGCCTTCACCTACACCCACGACTCGGCCGGTCGTCTGCAGAAGACCGAACTCTCGGCTGGGCTCGTGCCGTCCGCTCGTACGTGGGAGTACGGTTACGACGACAACTCCAACCGGATCGCTCAGCGACTCACGGTGGGTGGGCAGGTCACGGGCGACTACACCTACGACTATGACCGCGCGGATCGACTGATCGCGACGACCGATCCGGCAGCAGCGGCGGGGCTCGAGTACGACGCTCGCGGCAATGCCACCAAGGTCGGTCCGAACCGCTTCACCTACGACGCCAACAACCAGGTGGTGACCGCCACCGACGGAGCAACGACCGTGACCTTCGATCGTGGCGTGGGCGGGGGACTGTTGGGACGTACCGTCGACGACGGGACCACTTCGTCGACCATCGTCTACGCCAGCGGCGGCGTGTTGCTCGACGGCTCGCAACGGCCACTCGTGCAGCGCTACCCGATCGCCGGCGGCATCTACACCCGGTCGCTGACGGCGATCTCACCGGCGCGATGGGAGTTCAACTCGCTCGACGGCGACCTGTTCGTCGTCACCGACGACGCGGGCGCCACCGTGGGAAGTGCACAGGTGCACGACCCGTTCGGTGTGCGCCTCACCGACCCGGTCCCGGCGCGCTCCGACATCCCGAACCTGACGTGGCAGGCCAACACCGGCAACGAGATGCTCGACCTCGAGACGCCGTTCGTGATGATGGGTGCTCGCGTCTACATTCCCCAACTCGGGCGTTTCGCCCAACTCGACTCGGTGATCGGCGGGTCGACCAACGGCTACGACTACGCCGGACAGAACCCGGTCGACATGGCCGACCCCTCCGGTCGGTCGTTCCTCGACTGGTTGCCGACCATCGTGGGAACCGTGGCGTCGATCGCCATCGGAGCCGTGATCCCGCCAGCGTCCGGGTTCCTCCTCGGGGCCGTCGTCGGGGCCATGGTCAGCTTCATCGGCTTCGGAATCACCTGGGCCATCGAGCAGGCCATCAATCCCGACACGGAGTTCTCACTGACCCAACTCGGCATCTCGCTCGTGGTCGGGGCGATCGCCGGCGGCTTGGCGAATGCGCTCCGAACCGCCCGCGCCGTCAAGTCGCTCGATACCCAACTCCGCGAGATCAACTACACCTACAAGGAGATGGTCGCGAACACCGGCCCCCTGCGGGAGTGGAAGAACTTCAAGACGGCGGCTGATCGCGTGGCCTTCGTTCGGGCCCGACCTGCCGACGACATCATGGCGCAGGTCGCCTACTTCGACAAGTCGTACTCGCCGGGTGCAGCGCCGACGTTCAAGACCGCCACGAAGGTGGTGTCGTACAAGTCGGTGTCGTCGGAGTCGGTCGAGCAGGTCACGCAGCGACAGAGCACGAAGTCGATCGTCAACAAGCAGTACTCGTTCGACCTCGAGCAGTCGGAGGCCCACATCTCCAAAAAGAGCACAGTGCAGCACAACTCGATCGAGCAGAAGTTCTTCCAGGACTACATCACCAGTCTGTTCAAGTGACGGTCCGGGGTTCGGCGGTCGTCCGACCCGACCTGGCCCGCTACCGGCCAGGCGGGTCGGCGGTCGTCGGGCCGAGTGTCCGCGAGTCGCCGACGTTCAGAACGTGACGCCCGAGGGTCGGATGCCCGACACCGGCGGGGGTTCGTCGATCGTGGAGAACCGCCCTCGCAGGTGCGTGGTGTCGTTGTAACAGCGCACGATCCACCGCTCGGGGGTGACCACGAGGTGAGAGATCGACC
>JBDKIV010000067.1:0-17515 GCA_039796935.1 Actinomycetota bacterium
GACGACCAGGGTCGTGTGGCCACGGTGACCGAGCCCGCCTCGTCACCGGGTGGGAAGCGCTGTCAGCGCAGCTATGCCTACGTGAGTGAGCGCTCGACGCAGGTGACCGATTCGTGCTTCGGCCGTCAGGTGGCGTCGGTGGTGTTCGACCCGACGACGTTCTTCACGCAGGAGCTGACCAACTCCTTCGGTGAGAAGGCGACCTTCACGTGGGACCAGGCGACGGGCCAGTTGCAGCGTTTCGTCGACTTCTCCGGCATGGTGACGACCTACACCTACGAGGGCGGTCAGCTCACCGAGACGCGTGGTCCGACGAAGGGGTCGCTCAACTCGGCGCAGGTGACCCTGCGCGAGTACGACCAGGACACGATCGCGCAAGGCGAGACCGTGCCGATGACGGGCCTCGACATCACCTATTGGCCATCGGCCACGCAGGCCACCGAGGGTGGTGTGCAGGAGCTGGGTCCGACGTCTGGCGGGCAATTGCTCAACGACCTGACGGTCAACTGGGAGCGGTCGCCGGCCAACAACGACGGCGGCTGGTCGGCCATCATGACCGGTGGTCTGCAGGTCGACACGGCCGGCGTGTACCAGTTGCGGTCGAACACCGGTGCGGCGACGCTGCGGATCAACAACATCCTGTGCGACGCCGGTGGCTGTGACCAGCTGCAGTTGGGCGCAGGCTTGCAGCAGGTGCGGATCGACGTGTCGTCGACCTCGCCGCAGGCGGCGATGGACATCACCTGGGCGGGCCCCGACACGGGGGGTGTCGAGCTGTCGGTCCCCACGTCGCGTCTGCACCCGCAGTACGGCTATGCGACGACCACCACGGTCGTCGACCCGACCGCTCGCAACGCCAATCAGACGAGCGTCTCGTACTCCGACTACGACAACCCGGCCGATGGCCGCCTCACCTCGCGCACGACCCAGTCGGGTGCCCGTGCGACCATCGAGTACGAGGCGGGTGTCGGCGGCCGTGGCGGCTGGGGCAGGCAGTCGGTCGCGGTCCAGCCGGGCGGCAACCGGTTCGTCTACGCGTACTGGGGTGACCGTGAGCAAGCCGCGCCCCCGTGTTTCGGGGCGAAGCCGGTCAATCAGGGTGGTTCGGCCAAGTCGGTGGCGATGCCCGGCGCCGATGGCGGTGTCGGCCCGGCGGCCAGACAGTGGGTCGATGCGGCGGGTCGCGTGATCGCCTCGCAGTTCGCCGACGGTGCCGTCACCTGCCTCACGCTCGACCGTGCGGGCAACATCGTCACGATCGAGCAGTTGGGTCTGGGTGAAGAACGTCGTCAGGAGACGCGCCGGCGTGTCGGCGGCAACCCGCTCGTCAGCGAACTGCTCGACACGGTGGGCACCACCACCACGGTGCAGCGGGTCGAGACCGACATGTCGGGTCGGACGGTCCGCATGGTCGACCGTTTCGGTGTCGAGACCGTCACGGTCTACGACGATCGCACGGGTGAGGTTGCGTCGACCGCCACCACGATCCCCGGTGTGGGCAAGGTGGTCGGGACGAACACCTACGACGAGGTTGGTCGATTCGTGAGCTATGCCGTCGACGGCCGGACGATGTCGACGGTCACCTACAACCCCGACGGGACGGCGAAGACCATCACCTATGGCAACGGCGTGACGCTGGCGAACGGCTACGACCAGCAGAACCGCCTGAATTCGATGTCGTGGACCACGGCGAGCGGTGCGTACTCGACGACGCAGACGGTCTCCGCGGGTGGGCACATCTCGGGGACCTCGTTCACCGCCGGCGCGGCGACGTCGGTGTTCGACTACGCACACGACGATGCAGGACGACTCAGCCGGGCGTCGGTGACGGCCGGTGTCGCCCCGGAGCCCCGCGAGTGGGCCTTCACCTACGACGGCAACTCGAACCGTCTCTCGCAGACGATCACGAGCGCCGGCGCACCGGTGGCGGTCTACGGCTACGCCTATGACGCGGCCGACCGTCTGGTGAGTACGGACGACCCGGTGGCCGCCGGCGGGATCGAGTACGACGGACGTGGCAACGTCACCAGGCTCGGGCCGACGTCGTTCGAGTACGACGCCGCGCAGCGTCTCACGGGGGCGAGTGACGGGACGGTGACGGTCGCGTTCCAGCACAGCGCGGCAGGCACCATCATGTCGCGCACCATCGAGGGCGGCTCCAACCCCGGCACGGTGCAGTTCGGGACAGCCGGCCTTACGTTCGACGCTGCCGGAGCGCCGGTCGCGCAGGCGTTCAGCCTGCCGGGCGGGGTGTCGTACACGCGCTGGTTCGGTGACACGACACCGGCGGCATGGGACTTCGCCAGCATCGGTGGCGACCTGTTCTTCTCCACCGACGACGCCGGTGCCGTGCAGGGATCGGCGCAGGTTTACGACCCGTTCGGTCAGGTGATCACGACGCCCGAGCCGGCCCGGCCCGGCGTGAAGCGTCTCACCTGGCAGTCGGCCAGCGGGAACGAGATGTTCGAGACGGCGACGCCGTTCGTGCTGATGGGTGCCCGCGTGTACGTGCCCGCCCTCGGGCGCTTCTTGCAGGTCGACCCGCGGGTGGGCGGCGGTCTCAACTCGTACGACTTCGCCGGCCAGAACCCGGTGAACATCTCCGACCCGATGGGCGAGTCGTGGACCGATTGGATCGGCACGATCGTGGCGGCGGCCATCTCGATCGCTGCGTCGGTGATGATCCCCGGCGCCGGGTTCCTCGTGGGTGCGGCCATCGGCATCGCGGTGGGCGCCATCAGCTACTCGATCGGTTGGCTGGTCGGTCGACTGTCGGGCAGCGAGACACCGTTCTCGTTGGCCGAGCTCGGGATCTCGATCGTTGCCACGGCCCTGTTCTCCGGCATCGCCGGACGGGTGAAGTGGACCAAGGCCATGAAGTCACTGCAGTACCTGCGCGGCCAACCGGCCAACGAACCGGTCAAGTACTACTCGCGGTTCCAGGTGGCCCGCCATGCCAAGGATCTCAACCAGGCGGCCAAGTACCTGAAGTGGGCCGAGGCCACCCAGCCGGCAGTCACGGCGCAGAACGCCAAGGCGATCCAGCAGGGTTTCAAGGCACTCGATCGCCTCTATCACAGCAACACGATGGGTCGGGTCAAGTGGGTGGACAAGATGTGGAACGTCCATGCTCCCTACATCAAGGCGGGCTACCCCAACCTGAAGCTGGGTCCGCGTGCGGCCCACATTCCGGCCTTCGATCCGTCGGCGCCGGCACGGGCGTCGTCGATCATCTCGTCGTCGACGGTGAGCGACTTGAGGTCGGCCGGATCCCTCATCGGACCGTGAGGTAGCGCCTCGGTCGACGCCTCTGGCTCGGCACGCCTGCCGTTGGGGCAGCGTCAGTTCGAGGTGTTCCACCACAGCGTCACGAGGTGCCGTGGTCGTTGGGGCCGCTGCTCCAGGAACTCGCGGACCTCGGGGTCGCGCGAGGGCGGCAGGCAGAGCCTGATGCGGGTGTGTTCGACGTCGAGGTCGCTCACATCGGGCGGCGGTCCGTCGCTGCCGACGGTGAAGGGTTCGGCGTGGGCGTCGAGGCCCATCGACCGCAGCACGTCGAGTGCGTCGTAGGCGGTGGGTTCGACGGGTCGGTCGAGGTCCCAGAAGCGCTTCCAGCCGTCCGAGAGGTGTGAGAGCGGATGGTGCTCGGGCAGTTCGACCACGACCCGTGCGCGGGCGTGGCTGGTGAGTGCTGCCGCGAAGGGGACCAGGTCGCGGACGTTGTAGAACACGTGGTGGCAGACGACGACGTCGCAGACCGGGGTGTGCTCGGCGACGTCCGGCCAGTCGCCCAGGACCATTTGGGCGCGCACCCCGCGGGCGGTCGCTTCGTCGGCGAACACATCGAGCATCGACTGCTGGTGATCGACGCCGACCACCGATCGGGCCGGCGGGACGAGGCCGAGGGCGCCGCGCCCGCCGCCACAGCCGACGTCGAGCACGGACGGTGTGTCGCCCGTGAGCACCTCGAGGGCACGGTGTCGTGACGGCGTGTCGACGTGCAGGTTGCCGCTCGGCCGGAACGACTCGACCGGGTGGATCCACGGTGACTGCGGTGCCTGGTGGAGGATGTGTTCGGGGATCCCCCATCGGCCGAGGGCTTCGGTCCATCGGTGTGCTGCGGCGGAGGTGGAGCTCGACATGCCCCCCAGGGTATCGTGCTCGGAATGCGTGACCCTGGATCGTTCCCGTGTCGACGCCGTACCATCGAGTCGATGGTGACAGCGGTCGGGTGGGTGTGATGTTCGTCCGTGTCGTCGGTGGGCTGGGGAACCAGCTGTTCCAGGTGGCCGCTGCGCTGTGGCTGCGGCGTCGCCGGGGCGGGCCTGTGGCGCTCGATACGAGTTGGTACGACCAGGCTCGTGGTGCTGCCACGCCACGGACCCTCGAGTTGGTGCCCGACCCGGCGATGCCGACGATGTGCTCGATGTGGACGGGTTGCGACGGTGTGCCGGCCGTGGTGGGTGGTCCGGAGTTGGGCGAACCGCACTGGGTCGAGGAGTTGTCGGGTGATGTCGGTGTGCTCGACCGGGTGACGGCGGAGACCAGCGTGGTGGCCGGCTACTTCCAGCAGTCACGCGTGGCGCTGGAGGTGCTCGACGAGCTGCGCCCGTGGTTCGTGCGTCGGCGTGCGTCGGTGGGGGCGAGTTCGACCGGCGGGCCGTACGTGTCGGTACACGTACGCCTCGGCGACTATCTGGCCGATCGCTCGACGCGCCTGCACCATGGGCTGACCGATCCGGTTCAGCAGCTCGAGTTGGGCCTGCGGGTCGCGGACGGTCTCGGGGTGTCGGCGGTACGGGTGTTCACCGACTCGCCGAGCACCTTCGGCGACCTCGTCGGCGATGCGCTGATCGACGACGAGACCCGCTTCGAGCAGAGCGGGGCGTCGGGTTCGTGGGAGACGCTGTTCGAGATGGCCGCCGGATCTGCCGTCGTGATGTCGAACAGTTCGCTGTCGTGGTGGGCGGCGTTCGTCGCCACTCAGGTCGATGGTCGCTCGGCGCCGGTGTGGATGCCGACCCCCTGGTTCGCTGCACCGTCCGTGGCCGAGCAGGTGCGCGCTGTTCGAGGGTGGAGCCTCTACGAGCGCCGCCAGCGCTGATACGGCCGAGCGGCGACGTCCTACAGTTCGCCGCCGACGATCAGGTCGATGGCCCGGCGGCAGGTCCGGTCGAAGGCATCGGCTGCCATCACGAGGTGCGCCTCGGGTGTGTCTTCTTCCTTGGTGTGGCTGAGGCCGTTGGTGGACGACGAGAAGATCATGACGGTCGGTACCTCGCGTGCCATCTCGCTCGCGTCGTGGAGCGCGCCGCTGGGCAACTCGACGTCGTGGCCCTCGACCTCGCGCACGGATGTGCGGGCGGCATCGAGGAGTGCCGGGTGGAAGGGCATGGGCGGGATGCGGAAGATGTGTTCCCAGTCGACCGTGCATCCCTCGGCTTCGGCGGCGGCTGCTGCGGCCTCGTGGGCTTCGCGGAACATCGCGGCGAGCGAGTCGGCCGAGATGTGGCGCATGTCCATGGTGATGCGGGTCTCGCCGGCCACGGCGGTGACCACGCCGGGCCAGCACTGGGCGTGGCCGACGGTGGTGACACCCTGATGACGCTCGCCGATCTCGGCGATCGCGAGCGCGAACCGCGAGGCGGCGCGGAAGCTGTCGCGGCGCATCTCCATGGGCATCGTGCCGGCGTGCGCGGCCTGACCGCGAAAGATCAGCCGTTCGCGTTCGATGCCCTTGGTGCCCGTGACGGTGCAGATGCCCTTGCCCATCGATTCGAGGACGGGGCCTTGCTCGATGTGCACTTCGACGTAGGCCTTCACGTCGGCCATGCGGGTGCGGGCACCGTCGAGGCGTTCGATGTCGACGCCGTGCTGGGCGAGGATGTCGGGGAGCTTGTTGCCCTCTTTGTCGGCGAGCCCGCGCAGCACGTCGATGTCGAGCGTGCCGACGCTGGCCGCCGACCCGAACAGGCTGCGACTGAATCGGGCGCCTTCTTCGTCGGCCCAGTCGACCAGTGCCACGGTGACGGGCGGGGTGCCTTCGGCGGCGAGCGAACGGATCAGTTCGAGGCCGGCCATCACGCCCAGTGCGCCGTCGAGCCAACCGCCTTTCGGGACACTGTCGAGGTGTGATCCGACCACCAGCGTGTCGGGCCGTTCGCCGCGCAGGACCGCCCACAGGTTGCCCGCTTCGTCGGTGTCGACCTCGACCGGGAGCGCGGCGAGCGACTCGCGCAAGAGCGCGCGCGCCTCGAGCCAGTCGGGTGTCCAGGCGAGGCGGCGGCTCCCCTCGGGTCCACCGGTTCGCTGATCGAGCGTTCGCAGGTCGGCAACCACGCGCTCGGGTTGGTACGTGCTGGAGGTCATCCGAGTGACGCTACCGCGCCGGTCGGCGTCGGGTCAGCGGGTGAGCGACTGCAGCCGTGCGATCCTCGGGTCGTCGGCACCCAGGTAGGTGGTGAGCACCCCGATGACGTGGGCGAGGTCGAGGCTGTCGGCCTGGTGCATCTCGGCCAGGTCGACCCAGTCCCTCGGTCGGTCGACGAAGGTCTTGAACACGGCGAGGTCGCTGCAGCCGACGAACGGGACCGGGCGGCCCGCGAAGGTCTCGCGCCGTGCCCGCAGTGCTGCTGCAGCGTGGAACGGGGTGGTGTTGAAGAACACATCGACCGGGACGCGGTCCCACCACAGGCGGGTTTGGCCGTCGCGGTCGATCTCGGCGATGTTGTCGTCGGTGACGGTGACGCCTGCCGGGAGTGCGTCGAGCACCGTTGACGAGTGCTCGACGTCGACGAAGAGGTTGACGTCGATGTCGATGGTGCCTCGGGCCTGACGGGTGCACCACGCCAGTGCGAGTGCGCCACCGAAGGCGTGGGGGATGGCGGCGTCGTCGAGCGCACTGTCCAGCCGGATGATCCGGTCGACGAGGTCGATCATGTGCCGTGTGCCCGGCCGAACACCGGGAGTGGCAGGCTGGACCCATGGCGATCGAGATCAGGGTGCCGTCCGACGAGCAGTGGCCGGAACTGGCGCGCGCCGATGCCCGCGGGTTCGGGACGCAGTACTCCGACGAGCAGATGGCCGAGCGCCGCCCGCTGATCGACCTCGAGCGGTTCCGGGTTGCGATGGATGGCGGACGGATCGTCGGCGTGGTCGGGTCGTTCGCCTTCGACATGACGGTCCCGGGTGGCGCCACGGTTCCGATGGGTGGCACGACGTGGGTGGCGGTGTCGGCCACCCATCGGCGACAGGGTGTGCTGACCGCGTTGCTCGACGCGGTGCACCGAGACATCGACGATCGTGGCGAACCGGTGGCGGCGCTGTTCGCGAGCGAGGGTGGCATCTACGGGCGGTTCGGCTACGGGGTGGCGACGTTCGGCCGCACCGTGGTGATCGACCGGAACGCGGCGCGTCTGCGGCCCGGCCTGGTGCCCGATGCGAGCGCGGTGCGCTACGCCGATCACGACGAGGCCGAGGCGCTCCTGCCGCCGCTGTGGGACCGGGCTCGGCGCCTGCGAGCCGGGCAGACCGACCGGAGTGCTGCCTGGCACCAGTTCGCCGCGACAGGAGGTCGTCGTGCGGCGGGAGAGCAGAGCCCGGCGTTCTACCTGGTCCACGCCGACGGCTATGCCGTGTATCGGGTCGAGCACCACTGGGGGCCGATCCCCGGGCATCGTCTGCACGTCACCGAGTTCGTGGCGGCGACGCCGCAGGCGCACCTCGATCTGTGGCACGTGTTGCTCGGTGTCGACCTGGTGGCGGCCATCGAGTCGAGGGTGGTTCCGGTGGACGATCCGCTGGGACAGTTGGTGACCAATCCGCGAGCGGTGCAGACCTCCTCGCTCGAGGACGCACTGTGGGTGAACGTGCGCGACGTCGGCGTGTTGATGGGAGCGCGTGCCTACGGCACCGATGACCGGTTGGTGCTCGAGGTCGAGGGCCAGCGCTGGGCGATCGAGGCGCAGGGGTCGCAGGCCGAGTGCCGTCGTGTGCGGACCCGTCCCGATCTGGTGATCGACCGGGCTGCGCTCGGCTCGCTGTCACTGGGCGGGGTGCGCCCGTCCGAGTTGGCCGCGGGCCGACGAGCCGAGGCCCGCTCGCCCGAGGTGCTGCGCCGGGCCGACGCGTTGTTCGTGGTCGCCCCCGCCCCGTTCTGTGGAACGTTCTTCTGATCGGGAGTGGTCGGCTCTTCCGGCGGCGCGCGCCGCGCGGTTAGCGTGTCGGCATGTCAGCCGACGCGTCAGTTCCCGGTACTCCTGTCGATGTGAAGCCGCGTAGTCGCGATGTGACCGACGGTTTCCAGAAGGCCCCGGCGCGGGCGATGCTGCGTGCGGTCGGCATGGGTGACGACGACTGGGTGAAGCCCCAGATCGGCATCGCCTCGGCATGGAACGAGGTGACGCCGTGCAACATGACGTTGCGCAAGTTGGCCGCCTCGTCGAAGGAGGGGGTGCGTGCAGCGGGTGGTTTCCCGATGGAGTTCGGCACCATCACCGTCAGCGATGGCATCTCGATGGGCCACGAGGGGATGCGGGCCTCGCTGGTGAGCCGCGAGGTCATCACCGACTCGGTCGAGACGGTGATGCACGGCGAGCGTCTCGACGGCTTCGTCGGCCTGGCGGGCTGCGACAAGAGCATTCCGGCGATGTTGATGGCGGCGGCTCGCCTCGACCTGGCCAGCGTGTTCGTCTACAACGGTTCGACCATGCCGGGCCACTACGACGGCAAGGCGCTCGACATCACGAGCGTCTTCGAAGCGGTCGGTGCGTGTGCCGCCGGCACGATCACCGAGGACGAGTTGGGTCAGATCGAGCGCAACGCCTGCCCGGGCGAGGGCGCGTGCGGCGGCATGTTCACGGCCAACACGATGAGCTCGATCGCCGAGGCGATCGGCATGTCGCTGCCGGGTACGGCGTCGCCGCCCGCCATCGACAGCCGCCGCGAGGACGATGCGCGTCGCGCCGGTGAGGCCGTGGTCAACATGCTTCGCCTGGGCATCACGTCGCGTCAGATCATGACCAAGCACGCGTTCGAGAACGCGATCGCCGTCACCTCTGCGCTCGGTGGCTCGACCAACGCGGTGCTGCACCTGTTGGCGATCGCGAACGAGGCCGGTGTGCAACTCGACCTCGACGACTTCAACCGGATCGCGGCCAGGGTGCCCCACATCGCCGACATGAAGCCGGGCGGCAAGTTCCACATGAGTGATCTCGATCGGGTGGGCGGTGTGCCGGTGGTGTTGAAGCACCTGCTCGACGCCGGCCTGCTGCACGGTGAGTGCCTGACGGTGACCGGCAAGACGATGGCCGAGAACCTGGCCGAGATCGATCCGCCGCGCCCGGACGGCGTGGTCGTGCACTCGCTCGACGAGCCGATCAACGAAGAAGGCGGCATCCTCATCCTCACCGGATCGCTGGCGCCGAAGGGTGCGGTCGTCAAGGTGGCCGGCCTGTCGAAAGAGCAGAAGCAGTTCGAGGGCACGGCGCGCGTGTTCGATGGCGAGGACGGCGCGATGGAGGCGATCCTCGCCGGTTCGATCGAGCCGGGCACGGTGCTGGTGATTCGCTACGAGGGGCCGAAGGGTGGCCCCGGGATGCGCGAGATGTTGGCGATCACCGGCGCATTGAAGGGCGCCGGCCGTGGTGCCGATTGCGCGCTGATCACCGACGGTCGATTCAGCGGCGGAACGTGGGGGTTCTGCATCGGGCACGTGGCGCCCGAAGCGGTCGACGGCGGGCCGATCGCGTTCGTGCGGGACGGTGACCGGATTCGGATCGATGTGCCGTCGTTGTCGCTCGACCTGCTGGTCGAGGCAGCCGAGCTCGAGGCCCGCAAGGTGGGTTGGCAGCCCAACCCACCGCGCTATACGAGTGGTGTGTTGGGCAAGTACGCCAAGCTCGTGCAGGGCGCCGAGACCGGAGCCATCACCAACACCCTCTGACGCTGGCGTCCCCCGACGACCCGGCGGCTACGTCGACCCGTCGTCGCCGAAGACTGCAGAGAGGTCCTGAGCGTCAGCGAGGAGGCGGACGACGTCGACGTGGTCGGTAGCGACGATGTAATGCCAGCCGATCGGGAAGCCGATCACCCGACGGAAGCGTAGGCCTGGTACCCCGCAGAGCTCGCCGACCCGCGATGAGCCCGCTCCTGGCATTCGACTGATCATCTCCAACGCTGTGGTCGCCGCGTCGAACAATCGTCCACCGAGCTCGTCGCCTCCTGCTCTCCGGTAGAAGCGGGTCGTTGCGATGAGGTCGGCCTCGGCCAGGGGCCGCAGTCGGGTGGGGGTCACTCGTCGACGAACGATCGAGCGCGCAACTCGGACAGCACGTCATCGTCGACGGGGCGGCTCGCACCCGAGTCGAGGCCCTCCGCGATCAGGTCGCGCAGTCTCGCAACGGCCTGCTGCTCTTGATCCCGCCGGATGAGTTCGCGCAGGTACTCGCTCGTGTTCCCGTAGCTGCCCTGACGCACGCGTGCATCGATGTACGCGCGCATCGACTCGGGAAGAGCGAAACTCATCGTGTGGCGACTCATCCGTGGAGTCTGCCGAGGTGTATCAACAGTTGTCAACCCTCTCGTGATCGTCTGGCAGTTCGACCCTTCAGCGACGATGGGCGATGGCGAGCGCCACGGCGCGCCAGCACAGCAGCAGCACGCCGGTGACCAGCGACGCGACCACCACGAACGACGTTGCCGTGCCGCGGTCGAACACGACGTTGCGCACGACCATGCCCAGCGCGACGGTGACCACCCACACGATGGCCCCGGTGGTCAGCGCTGTCGGTCGTCGCCACGCCCGGGCAGCGACCCACCCGACGGCAAGGGCGATGAGGAACGGTGCTGCCACCCGGGCGGTCTCGACGGCGGCATTGCCCCCCTCGTCGTGGCTGCGTCGGCCGAGGGCGACGAAGACGATGACCGCGACGATGTCGAACAGGCCGGCCCGTACGACGGTCCGCGGTTGGGCAGACATCGTCAGTGCTGGGTGAAGCGACCGAGCTTGCCGCGGTAGAACAGCAGCGGCATCGGGTCGCTCTCGGGGTGCGCGTGTTCCATCTGCTCGACCTTGCCCATCACGAAGTGGTGGTCGCCTGCGTCGATCACCTCGGTGATGGTGCAGTCGATCCATGCGATCGCCTCGTCGAGGATGGGCGAGCCGGTGGTGGCCGAGCGGTGCCACGCAACACCGTCGAAGGGCTCGGTGATGCTGCTCTTCGAGAACTGCCAGCACAGGTCGTCATGTGTCTGGCCGAGGATGTTGACGCAGAACGAACCGGACGAGCGGATCTGGTTCCAGCGCTCGGAGTTGGTCATGGGCAAGAAGCCGACGAGCGGCGGGTCGAGCGAGACCGACGTGAAGGATCCGATGGTGAATCCGACCGGCTCGTCGCCGCGTAGTCCGGTGACCACGGTGACTCCGGTGGGAAAGTGCCCGAGTACCTGACGGTACGTGGCTGCGTCGATCGTCATGGGCGTGACTGTAGCTAGCTTGAGCCGAGCCATGCCCGTCCGTTCGTTCCGCCCGTTCCGTCATCGCGGCTACCTGCTCGTGTGGGTCGGGGCGCTGGTGTCCAACATCGGCACCTGGATGGAGACGACGGCTCTGTCGTACTTCGTGGCCGACACCTCGAGCGCTGGAGCCTCCGGGTTGGTGGCAGCGGCGGGGTTCGTGCCGACGGCGTTGCTCGCCCCGCTGGGGGGTGCGTGGGCCGATCGGTTCGATCGGCGCCGGATCATCGCCGTGTCGAACACGCTGTTCGGGCTGGTGTCGGTGGCGGTCGCGTTGTTGGTGTCGACCGGGCATGCGACGCCGGGCCGGTTGGCGGTGCTGTCGCTGTTGGGCGGTTGCATGTCGGCGGTGAGTTGGCCGGCGTTCCAGGCGCTGCTGCCCGACCTGGTGCCGGCGGACGACCTGGTGGCGGCGATCGGGCTGAGCAGCACGCAGTGGAATCTCGGTCGCATCGTGGGGCCGTCGGCTGCGGCGGTGGCCATCGCGCTCGGCGGTGTCGCGACCGCGCTGTGGATCAATGCGGCGAGCTTCGTCGCGGTGATCGTGACGGTGTTGGCGGCTCCGGTTCCGCGTCGTGCCGGGGTGCGTCGTCGAGTGCTGGTGGCGATGCGGGATGCTTACCGCTTTGCTCGTGTGACGTCGTCGGTGCGGGCGATGGTTCCGTTGATGGTGCTGATCGTGCTGTTCGGTTCGCCGTTCCTCGGCCTGGTTGCGCAGATGGCCACCAACGTGTTCGGCGCCGACCAGAGCGGCACCTCGCTGCTGGTGACGGCTCAGGGCATCGGCGCAGTGACGGCTGGGGCGTCGATGGGGTCGCTGTCGGCGCGGTTCGGTGTGGGTCGGGTGCTGCTGACGGCGGGGGCGCTCTTGGTGCCCGCTCACGTGTTGTACGGCTTGGCGCCGACGATCGTCGTGGCGGTGCCGGCGGTGGCGGTGGCCGGCGGTTGCTACATGGCGAGCCTGTCGAGTTGTGCGAGCATCACGCAGCGGGCGGCGTCTGCCGACATGCGTGGTCGGGCGATGATGGTCAACAACATCGTGCTCGGCGCCGCCTATCCGGTGGGTGTGTTGGCGCAGGGTGTGTTGGCCGATGTGGCGTCGTTGCGTGCGGTGACGGTGGGTGCCGGCGTGGTCCTGGGCGTGGCGATGCTGGCCGTCGTGGCCGGGCGCGGGCCGACGACCGTGATGGCGTTGCTCGACGGGTCCGATGGGGTCGGTGAGATGTGGGATTCTGGCGAGCGTGATCGACAAGGTGGAGTTGCGGCGTCGGATGCGGCAGGTGCTCGAGCTCGTCGACGATCGTGAGCTGCGCAGCGTCCTGCTGTGGGGGCAGCTCGCTGCATTGCCCCGCTACCGGTCGGCGCAGGTGGTGATGGCGTTCGCGTCGATGCCGAACGAGCCCGACACCGATGGATTGCTGATGCGGTTGGCGTCCGACGGCAAGACGGTGGTGTTGCCACGGATGGAGGACGACGAGATCGTGGCTCGCCTGCCGGGCGAGCGGTTGGTGGCCGCCCGATGGGGAATTCGCGAGCCCACCGGCGATGCGGTCGATCCGTCGACGATCGACCTGGTGGTGGTGCCCGGGCTGGCGTTCAACGAGTCCGGCGCCCGGCTCGGTCACGGCAAGGGCTACTACGACCGCTTCTTGCCGACCGCTGGTCGGGCCTTGTGGGTGGGCGTCGGCTTCGCCGAGCAGCTGGTCGACGTGTTGCCGTTGGAGGATCACGACGTCCGCCTTCACCGGGTGTTGACGGCCTGACCCGCTCGACGCGGCCGCCGCCATCGCCGCCGCGAGTGACGGTTTCCGGCCGGTCGTCAGGGTTCCGCGGTCGGCGCCATGTTGCGCAGTATTTTTACCCCCATGAGCAGATGGTCGCGATCGATCGTTGTGGTGGTCGCGATGGTGATCTCGCTGGTGGTGGTGCCGTTGGCGCCTGCCGCCTCGGTCGATGCGTCGTTGGCGAATGCCTCGCGGTTCATCCCGCTGTCGCCCGAGCGGTTGGCCGAGACCCGCCCCGGCGAGCCCGGGTTCGGCGGCTTCACCCGCGTCTCTCCGAACGTGATCCGTGTCGATGTGGCCGGTCGAGGCGGTGTGCCGGCGAATGCGGTGGCGGTGGTGGTGACCGTCACGGTCGTCAACGCGGCCGCCCCTGGTTTCGTGACGGCCTACCCGGCCGGGTCGGCCGTGCCGGTCACGTCGACGATCAACGTCGACAAGGTGGGTCGAGTGGTCGCCAACATGGCGACGGTGCGCTTGGGCGACGGCGCGATCGACCTGTACTCGAGCGTCTCCATCGACATCGTGGTCGATGTGGCCGGCGCGTACGTGCCGTCACCCACGCCCGCTGCGGCGGGTCGTCTGGTCACGTTTGCCGGCGGGGCGCGACGCGCGCTCGACACTCGAGAGACGAACACGGGGCTCGGTCGGGGCGGGTTGCGAGTGGTCGACGTGGCCGGCGTGGGCGTGCCGGCCGATGCGAGCGCCGTGGTGGTCAACGTCGGCGTCACGCAGGCCTGGCCCGGGTTCTGGACGGCGTTTCCGCACGGTGACGAGCGCCCGATGGCGAGCACGCTCAACATCGACGGCGATGGGCAGACGCGGAACTCGCAGGCGATCGTGCGCCTGTCGCCGGGCTCGCGAGCGTTCGACGTGTTCAGCCAGCACGGCGGGCACCTCATCGTCGACGTGGTCGGCTACTTCACCGGTGCCGCCTCTGCGGTCTCGACGGACGGGTTGTTCGTCCCGACCGTGCCGATTCGGCTGATCGACACCCGGCTGCGTCGGCCGCTGGCCGAGTGGGCTGGTTCGACGATCGAGTTCTCGGGCAGAACACCGCTGCAGGGATCGATGGCGGCTGCCGCGGTCAACATCACGGTGACCGAACCGCTCGACGTGGGGTTCGTCACGGCGTTCCCGGCGGGCGTGAAGCGACCGTTCGCGGCCAACGTCAACATCGATTCGTTCGACCAGACGATCGCCAATCATGGGACGGTTCGCCTCGGCATGCGCGGTATGTCGCTGTTCACACAGTCGGGTGCGCATCTGGTGGTCGATGTGACCGGGTGGTACCTCGGGACTCCCGACGCGAGCGGTGCCGAGGCGCAGAGCCCGGATCACGGCGTGACCACCGCTGTGTCGATCGTGGCACCCCGATTGAAGGCGGTGCAGGTGGGGTACGGGACGAATCTCGATGCGATCGTCGACCGTGGTCTGGCTGCACTGTGGGCGGGTTCGGGCTGGCTGGGTGTTGCCGAGCACAACGTCTTCTTCGCCCATCGCACCACCTACGGCGGGCCGTGGCGCAACATCCATCTGTTGACCCCTGGTATGCGCTTCGACGTGCGCGGAGCGAATGGTTCGACCTACGTGTACCAGGTGGTCGAGCAGGCGGTCATCGCCCCGGTGCCGAGCCAGCTGCTGGCGCTGGCGCAGCGGGCCGGGCAGGCGACGGTGACGTTGGTGGCGTGCCATCCACCGGGTTCGGTGCGGCTTCGGTACGTGGTGACAGCGCGTTTGGTGGGCGCGCGCTGATGCAGATTCACCCCTTCTAGTGAAAACGTCACTCAAGTTCATCCGTTCGGTCCATGGTCGTGAGAGGGCGTCGGTGGTAGCTTCGCAAGTGATCACCTGAAAGGGGTTCTTGATGAAACGAGCAGTTATTGCACTGGTGGCGGCTCTGGCGGCGTTCTTCGTACCTGCTGTTGCGTCGGCCGGCGTCGATCCGTACGCAGCCGAGGCACAGGTGAATGTCGACGACACGACCCCGACGGCCAACCAGCCGCTCACGGTCACGCTGTCGGGCTTCGGCGCCAACGAGACCGTTCGGGTGGTCCTGGCCCCCAACGACACCGTCGTCAACGTGACCGCCGATGCGGCCGGTGCGGCGTCGGTGCAGATGGTCGCTCCGGCCGTGGTCGGGCGCTACACCATCACCGGTACCGGACTCACCTCCGGTCGGGTCGATTCGATCACCATCACCGTCGTGGCCGCTGGCGGCGGGGGCGGCGGTCTGCCGGACACCGGTTCCGAGAGCAGCCGTGTGCTTCGCCTGGGCGGCGTGGCAGCAGCGTTCGGTGCGGTGCTGGTGGGCGTGTCGATGGTGCGTCGCCGTCAGCGCCATTCGGTTTCGGCCTGACCCGATCATCTTGACGTCGAGTGTTGAGGGGCGCCCTTCGGGGCGCCTCTGCTCGTTGTGGCCTGGTACCGGTCGACGGGTCCTCGGCGTTCCTGGGGTGTTGTTCTGCAGCATGTTCGGCGCAATCCGGTGAGCAGGGGCGTCGTCGCGGCAGTAGCGTCGGCGGCCGGCCTGGGGTGCGCGTTGTCGTCGCCGCGGCCGGTTCCGTCCGAGGCGGTCAGCGTGGTGCTCGTGGTGCTGGTTGGTGCCGTGGTCGCTTTCGCCGGGGCGCGTGCGCCGTGGTGGTCGCTGGCCGTCGCTGGGGCGGTGGCTGCCGTGGCTGGTGACGCGGTGCCGGCGTTCGTGCTGGGTGCGGCCGGGTTCGTGCTTGCCGCGTTCGTCGGCTCGAGCACGAGGAGCCTTCACGAGGTCCGTACGGTGGCGGCGGGTCTCATCGTCAACTCGTTGGCCCGGAGTGAGCTCGGCGGGTTCTTCGGTGCGAGCGCCGCCATCGGTGTCACGCTGTGCGTGCTGCTGGTCGTGACGGGGTTGAGCCGACATCCGCAACCGGTTCGGCGTCGAGCTCGGGCGGCGGCGGTTGGTGTGGCGCTTGCGGCAGGTCTGGCCACGGTGGGTCTGGGTGTTGCGGTGGTGTCGGCGCGGGCGTCGCTCGAGGCGGGCAACCGTGCGGCGAAGGACGGACTGGATGCTCTGGGTGACGGTCGGCTCGACGAGGCGACGGCGCTGTTCGGCCGGGCGCAGGTGTGGTTCGACGATGCCGATGCCAGCGTGTCGGTGCCGTGGGCGTGGCCGTCGCGCCTGGTGCCGCTGGTGGCGCAGCACGCGGTTGCGGTGACCGACCTGGTGCGGGGCGCGGCGGTCGCGTCGGGTTCGGTGAGTGCCGAGTTGGCATCGATCGATGCCGACAGTGTCCGTCTGGTGAACGGCCGAGTCGATCTTGCGGCGATCGAGGCGTTGGCCGAACCGCTTGCCGGGCTCGATGCGGCGATCGGTGCGTTGTCGGGCGTGGTCGACCGAGCCGACTCGGAGTGGCTCGTGCCTCGTGTCCGGTCCGAACTGAGCGAGTTGACCGACGACCTGGAACGCAACGCCTTTCGGTTGGTGACCGCGCAGCAGGCGGTCGAGTTGGCGCCGCGCATGCTCGGGGCGAGCGGCGAGCGCCGGTACCTGGTGTTGTTCACCACACCTGCCGAGGCACGCGGGTTGGGCGGCTTTGCCGGGAACTATGCCGAGATGGTGGCCGCCGACGGTCGTGTGTCGATGCGGTTGTTCGGTCGGCTCGACGAGTTGCGCGCGCTGTCGCCGGTCGACGGCGTGTCCGTCGTGGGGCCCGAGGGTTTTCTCGATCGCTACGGTCGGTTCGGGTTCGACGAGCGGCCGGAAGGCGGTATCTCGATGCAGGCGTGGTCGAACATCACGATCCCGCCCGACATGCCGACGGTGGGGGCGGTGGCGGCCGAGTTGTACCCGCAGACGGGCGGCAACCCGGTGGACGGTGTGGTCGTGGTCGACCCGTTCGTGCTGCAGGCGCTGGTCGGCTTCACCGGGCCGATCACGGTTGCGGGCTGGCCCGACCCGCTGACCGTGAAGAACACGGCGCAGGTGCTGCTGCAAGACCAGTACCTGCTCGAGGACACCGAGGAACGGATCGACTTCCTCGAGGACGCTGCTCGGACCACGTTCGAGCGGTTGTTGAGCGGGTCGCTGCCCGGGCCCGCCGATCTGGGTCGGGTGCTCAGCCCGCTCGCCCACGAGGGGCGGCTGCTGATGTGGGCGTCTGACGAGGCCGAGCGCGAGCTGTTGCGTCGGTCGAGTCTGCTCGGTGAGTTCCCGGATTTCGACGGTGGTGACGGGTTCGGTG
>JBDKIV010000068.1:0-5137 GCA_039796935.1 Actinomycetota bacterium
GTCCATGCGGTGCTGCTAGACGGGACCGGTCGGGAGGCCGCGCTGGTCGGCGGGAAAGCTTCGGCACTCGATCGTCTCATCGCCTGGGGCCAGACGGTCCCACCGACGGCTGTTGCCACCGCCGACGCATTTCGGGCCGTCGTGGCGCAGCCGGCGCTGGCCGGCCTGATGGAACGGATCGCAAGCGGTGCGCCGATTCTGGGCGACGAGGTCGACGAGGCATTCCTCGATGCCGGCCTGCCGGCCGACGTGCTCGACCAGATCGGCGAAGCAGCTCGGCAGGTCGGCCACGGCGGGCCGCTCGCCATTCGGTCGTCGGCGACGGTCGAGGACATGGCACATTCGTCCTTCGCCGGCCAGTATCGGTCGCTTCTCGACGTATCGAGCACCGATCGTGACGCGATCGAGCGGGCCGTGCTCGGAGTGTTCGCCTCGCTGTTCCATCCCGCCCCCCGCGCGTATCGAGCGGCATTGGGCGTGGACAGCCGTGGCATCGCCATGGCTGCCGTGATGATGGCCATGGTCGAGGCTCGTCGTGCTGGGGTGCTCTTCACGATCGATCCGACCGTGGTCGAGCCGACGATGCGAATCGAGGTCGTCGACGGGCTGGGGGAGTCGCTCGTCTCCGGCCGACGCACGCCGCAGGTTCACCAGATCCCGCGCTCGGGTGACGTCGCCTCCGCCGTCGGCAGTGACAGTTCGCTCGAGCAGAGCCTGCTCGCGGTGCTCGACGCAGGCCTCGAGATCGAGCGACGTGCCGGTGGCCCTCAAGACATCGAATGGGCATGGGACGGGTCCACGTTGTGGATCGTTCAGGCACGCCCGGTGACGGCCCGTCGTCGTGCGCTCGACGACCCGTTCTCGACCGACGGCTTCGACGACGACCCGGACGAACTCCACGATGTCGAACTGACCACCGAGGGCATCGGCGAGATGTTGCCCGATGTGCTTGCACCGCTCGTCTGGCAACTCGCATCCTTCGTCGCCGAGGAGGGATTCCGGATCATGCTCGATCGACTGGGCGGAGACCTCGGCGAAGCGGCCGACCCGCACTGGCTCGTTCGGCGAGTTCGCGGACGCGCTGCACTCGACGTCGGACGGCTGTCTGCGGCGATGGCACCGATCCCGGGCGCTGCCCGACGAGTTCGAGCTGCCTACTTCGGCGACGAGCACGCACCGAGTGATGCCGCTGGCTCGCCGAGACGACGCATCGTCGAGCGGTGGGAGGCGACCCGTCATCGTCGGCGCGCCGAGGTGGCGCGGCGACGGGCGACGTTCGATGCAGAGGTCGTCCTGCGAGCGGTCAGCGCCATCGCTGAGGCGGTCGACGCTCACGCTGCATCGGCCGACCAACTGCTGGCACGCCACCTGGAACTCGTCGCCCTCAGTGCGCGGGCGATGGCGGCTGAGCTGACCGTGTCGGCCGATGCCGGGGCGATCCACGCCGCGCTTCGTACGGTGCTCGCGCGGTATCTGTCGAGTGAGGACGCGGCGCACTGGGCGGATCGTGTCACCGTGCCACCACCGTTGCCTCCGGCGCTCCCGAGCAGCTCGGCATCCGTCTTCGCCGGCCCGACCTGGCTCGAGCTGGGCATCGCCCCGACGACCCGTCGGCCCGACCACGACGCTGTCTCGATGCTCGCCGATCTCGAGACTCACCTCGAGTCGGCAGCCCGGTGGCCCGCCCCGGGCCTTCGTCGGCGACTGATCCGCCGGCGGGTCGAGCACCTCGCCCAGCGGGCTCGACGTCAGTTCGCCAGACGGGAGTCCACCAAGGCGGCACTGCTCGTCCTGGGTGGCGAGGTACGCAGTCTTCATCTCGAGTTCGGTAGGCGGTTGGTCGATGCCGGTGTCCTGCTCGACCCCCTCGACGTCGATCTGCTCACCGTCGAGGAACTTCGTAGCTGCCTGTTGCCGTCGGGCGCCACACGGGTGGGCGTGCCGTCGTTGCAAGCGATCGACCGGCGTCGCCGTGTGCTCCAGCGTCAGCAGGCAGGCAGTGCGCTGCCTTCGCAGTGGCGGGGCATGCCACCCGACGAGCCAGCCGTGGCCAGATCGTCCGGAGCCGTGTTCACGGGTTGGGCCGTGAGCGGTGGACGATTCATCGGACGGGCGCGTCGGGTGACCGGCCCGGAGGGCCCAATCGGCCGTGACGAGGTGCTCGTCGCCTCGGCCACGGATCCCTCGTGGTCGCCGATCCTGCTTCGGTGCGGAGCGATGGTCCTCGAGCGAGGAGGCCCGCTGTCGCATGCCGCGATCCTGGCCCGCGAGTTCGGACTACCGGCGGTCTGCAACCTCCCTGGCGCGGTCGCTGCGCTCGATGGTCGCCTGGTGCTGGTCGACGGTGATCTCGGCACGGTCGCGCTGCTGGACGTCGATGGAACGGACGGCCGGTCGTGAGCGTCCCCCGCCCGACACGTCGAGACCGTTCGTCGCACGAGCTTTCGCGGATGCTCGGGTTCGACCGGGTGAGCATCTTCGTCCCGGCGATCATGGGGGTCGGGCTGCTGTTCTGGATCGCCGGCGAACTCCGGGACCTCGTTCGATCGTTCGGTGATGCGTCGCGCGACAAACGTGCGCAGCTCGTCGGCGACTCGATCGCCCGGACGCTCCCGTGGTCGCAGCCCGGTCCGGTGCGGCCAGAGCAGATCGGGTTGAGATCTCGTCCGGTGTACGCGGTGCTCGCCGTCGTGCTCGTCGGTGCCGGCGTCTACGTGGCGATCGGTTCGACGCTCAACTACGCGCGAGAGGACGGGTACCTGAGCGACATCGCCTGGCTCGTGACCGTCGCGCTACTGGTCGCCATCATCCTGGTCTCGCTGGGCTTGGTCGCGGCCGCCACCGCAGTCCGGTGGCCAGATCCTCCGGCCTGGTGCGAACGCCTCCTGGTGGGCTCGCTGCTGACGACTCGGCCGATCGAGTCGGGGGCGGCGCTGGCTCGTCCCTCTCGTCGGCTGGGGCACGCCGTCTCGGTGCTGCTCGTCGCATCCGTCGCGGTGACCTTGCTCGTGGCACGGCGTCCTGCGTTCCTCGTCGACGTCGACGACGCACTGGCTGCAACGATCGAGGGACTGTCGCTGCCATGGCTGTCGTCGGCCACCGATCTCCTGTTCGGACGTGTCGGTGTGCTGTCGCTCGCAGCGATCGTGAGCGTGGCGGCGCTCCGGTGCAGGGCGCTGACAGCGGCCTACCTGATGACGACCGGCCTCGCATGGTCCATCAGCGTCGTGGTGCGCGATGCGGTCGGTCGCGAGCGGCCGCCATTCGGGTCGCGCTCGGGCCAGTTCGACTCGTACCCGAGCGGTCATGTCATGCAGGCCGTCCTCATCTCGGTGTTGCTGCCCGTGGCGATCGGAGTGCTGTTCGACCGTCGAACCACCTCGGCAACGCTGCGGACGGTGCTGGTCGTCCTCGCGGCGTCGGCGGGCCTGCACCGAGTGGCGAGCGGCGAGCACTGGCCGAGCGATGTGATCGGCGGTGCCCTCATCGGTGCGGCACTCGGACTCGGTGGTCTGTGGGTCGTTGGTGACCAGCGAGCTCACGCTCGGTGCAGGGCGTGCCCGTGGGAGATCGTCGGCGCAGGCGGTCGGACCGACCATCCGCAACGCGATCTGCAGCACCTGATCCATCACGGCCGACCGGCGCACCCGGATCGGCACGACCACCCGCACGTCCCGCTCGGCCTGTTCGAACTGTCGCACCAGTCGGCGCGTCTGATCGCCGTGGCGGCCCGCGCATCGTCGTTCGTCGTCGTGATCGGTCTGGCGGTCCTGACGCTCACGCTCGGCTTGCCGCACAACGGCGAGGGGTACGTGTTCGGTCCGTCGATCGAGCGGCCGGCGCAGTACGCGCTCGCCGCGATCGTGTCGGTCGGCGCGCTGGCGGGGCGTCGATGGCCGGCTCCGGGTGCGGTCGTGATCGCGTTCGCCGCGGCATGCCTGGGGATCTTCGCGTCGATCGAGTACCCGCCCGTCTATGCGGTCGCGCTCGCCGGTGCGATCATGGTGCCGGCGTTCCTCCTGTGGTTGTCGTGGCAGCATCGCCGCACGGCTCAGGAACTCACGGTGGTCGCCGTCGTGACCGTGGCGCTGCTCGGGGCGACGTGGGTGGGTGCGCGTGCCGTGTACGACCAGTACTTCGGACCGACGCATCCCGAGAGCTCTGCTGCAGCGATTCCGGTCGATCAGGTCGAATGGGTGCTCGCAGGGCGGTTGCAGAGCGACTCGATCACCGTGACCACGCGGCTCGTCGACGAGGCGAAGCTTGCCGTGCTCGAGGTCCGCGCAGCCGATGGTGTGCGGACCGTTGTCTCGTCAGCCGCGTCGGCGGACGAGTTCGGGGTGACGAAACTCGTCGTCGATGGACTCGAGCCGGGAGGCGAGTACCGCTACCGCGTGCTCGTCGACGGCGTGCCCGACGACGGGCGGGGGCAGGGCGAGTTCCGCACGCCGGTCGAGGGGCCGATGTCGTTCGATGTGGTGGTTGCATCGTGCGCCCGTACGGGCTCGAACGGCGCCGTCTTCGATGCCATGCGTTCCCGGGATGCACTGCTGTACCTCGCGCTCGGCGACGCCCACTACGGCAACATCGACAGCACCGATCCCGAGGCGTTCCTCGACGCCTACGACCACATGCTGACGCAGCCCGGGCAGGCGGCGTTCTTCCGTTCGACTCCGCTCGCCTACGTCTGGGACGACCACGACTACGGCCCGAATGACGCAGACTCGACCGCTCGGGGCCGCCGTGCCGTGGCAGCGGCCTATCGGAGTGCGGTGCCGAGCGTCGACCTGATCGACGACGTGTCCGTGTATCAGGCGTTCACCATCGGTCGTGTCCGGTTCGTGATGACGGATTCGCGGTCGCAGAAGACGGCAGACACGATGCTGGGCGATGCACAGCGAGCCTGGTTGATCGACGAGCTGGCGACATCCAGCCGAACGCACGCCGTCGTCGTCTGGGCCAACTCCGTGCCGTGGGTGGGGGCAGCCAACCCCGGCGGTGACGGCTGGTCGGGTTACGCCGACGAGCGGCGAGAGATTGCCGATGCGCTCGTGACCGCCGAGGTGGACAACCTCGTGATGGTGAGCGGTGATGCACACATGGTCGCCCTCGACGACGGCACGAACACGGACTACTC
>JBDKIV010000069.1:0-9807 GCA_039796935.1 Actinomycetota bacterium
ATCCACACCACGTTCGATCCGTTGCTCCAGGTGCACGCCGAGTCAGCTCGCGACCAGCTACCCGAGACCAAGGCCGGGATCGACGCAGCCATCGTGTCGCTCGATGCGCGGTCGGGAGCCGTGCGCGCCATGGTCGGTGGACGAGGCTTCGTGCCGAGGGTGAACGAGATCAACATGGCGCTCGTGCCGCGCCAGACCGGATCGAGCATCAAGATGTTCATCCTCGCGGCAGCGCTGCAGGCAGGTGCTCAGCCCAACGACCTCATCGACGGTCGCCGTGGTTGCACCCTCCCGAACCCGGGCGACCCGACGAACCCGTTCGAGATCAGCGGAGGTGTGGCCGGCCAACTCGGTCCGCTCGACCAGGCGACCTGGCTGTCGCTCAACTGTGCCTACGGCCGGTTGTCGCAGATCGTCGGCCTCAATCGTCTGGTCGACACGACGTACCGGATGGCGTCGTCGCCATACCTCTACCGAGGACAGCCGCGCCAGGAGCGCCTGCCGATCGATCCGTTCGCGAGCTTCGCGACGGGCGCGAACGAGCTGAGCCCCCTCGACATGGCATCCGGTGCGCAGACGCTCGCCAACAACGGGGTCCACCACGAGCCCTACTTCGTCGAGCGGATCGAACGGGCCGACGGAACGAGGCTGTACACCCACCAGGTGACCGGCACCCAGGTCTTCGACGAGGCCGTGGCGCTGACGACGACGAGCGTGTTGAAGGGGGTGCTCACCAGGGGGACGGCGCGTCGGGCACTTGCCGAGTTCCCGTTCCCCGCAGCAGGCAAGACCGGCACGCAGCAGGACAACACCAACTCGTGGTTCGTCGGCTACACGCCGCAACTCGCGACGGCGGTGTGGGTCGGCGATCCCGACGGGTACACGCCCATGATCCGCGAGAACGTTCCCGAGTTCTACGACCTCGACGGGGTCGACGCAGTCCAGGGCGGCACGTACCCGGCGCGCATCTGGGGCGCGTTCCAGCAGAATGCCGTGGCGGGGCTGCCGTTCGAGGACTGGGCGCCGCCACCGCCGCTCGCCCGTCGGGCGGCCCGGCTGTTCCTGCCGGGCGAGGAGTGTGCGTACACGGTGCTCCGGGGGGTGCTGCCCGAGATCGGTCCCGACGGTTTGCTGGTCACGACCACGACCACCCCGACGACCACGACGGTGCCGCCCGAGGGGGACGAGACCGAACCGCCTGCCCCGACGACTACCCTGGAACCCGTGGTCGTGCAGTTGATCCCTGATGCGACGACGATCCCACCAGAGGTCCTCGATCCGCGAGCACCCCTGCCGTCGACGGAGGTTCGCACGCCGGTGCTGTCGTGTTCCTCCCTTCCCCCGGACATCATCGTCCAGAAGCCGAGATGATCACCGAATGAACGGACCTGCGTTGCTCGCTCTGCAGTTGATCGACTCCGAACTCGACCAGATCGACGGGCGTCGCAAGCGCCTCGCCGAGCGGGTCGCGCTGAACGAGGCGAAGGCCGCTCACACGCGCTGGATCGCCGAACGAGATCGGCTGCTGGCGGTTGCATCCTCGGCCGGGACATCGATCGAGCAGGCCGAGGCAGCCGGCGCGGATCTCGCCAAGAAGCAGGCGAAGCTCGAGGCTCAGTTGAAGACCGTGATCGCACCGCGCGAGGCCGAAGCGCTCATGAACGAGATTGGCATCCTGGTGGCGCGTCGAGGTGAGCTCGACGATGCCGAACTGGTGGCGATGGAGGAACAGGCAGAGGCCGAGACCGCACTCGAGGCACTCCACGCGATCGAACCGACGCTGCTCGCCGCCATCGACGATGCGTCTGCTGCTCTCGACGACGCGCTCGGGGCGCTCGCGGCCGATGAGTCCGATGTGCGTGTGCGGCGTTCCGAGGTCGATGCGTCGCTCACCGGCAGCGAGCGCGACCTCTACGCGTCGGCCCGGTCTCGTCATGGCGGCATCGGCGTGAGCCGTCTCGAACGGCACACGTGCACGGGCTGTCACGTCGACCTGTCGCAGGTGGAGTTCGAGCGTGTCCGCGCTGCCGCCCTCGCCGGCGAACTGCCCGAGTGTCCGCACTGCGCTCGCTTCCTCGTCGTCTGAGCGAGCCTCGACCGTGGTGTTCTGGTTCGTGGCGACGGCGGTGCTGAGTGTCCACTACGTCTTTTCGGATCCGCGCTTCGACCATCGGTTCCTCATCGTCGGAGCGCTCCTTCCCGATCTCCTCGATGCCCCGTTCGGTGGGGCGCGGCTGTTCCACAGCCTCGCCGGGGCAGTCGGTCTCCTCGCGCTCGTCATGATCGTCACCACGGGCAGGCGACCCATCCGCAAACAGCTGATCGCCATCCCGATCGGCGTGCTGCTCCACCTGGTCTTCGACGGGGCATTCACCGACACGGAGGTGTTCTGGTGGCCCGTCAGCGGCGGGTTCGGTGACTCACCGCTCCCCGTCGTGGCCCGCGGTTGGTGGAATGTCCCGCTCGAGGTGGTCGGTCTCGCGCTGCTGTGGTGGTCGTGGCGGCGATTCGGTCTCGACTCGGCACAGCGCAGGGCACGGTTCCGCTCGACGGGTCGGCTCGACGTGTCGTGAGACGGGTCGCGCATGGCTGCATGTGCACGTTCGGGTGCATGCGACGGTGAGTCGAGCTGTAAGCGGGATCCTGTGAGTGCCGAAGCACCCGGTGACCATCCATCTCAGCGATCTACCCGAGGGTCGTGGGGCCGAAGCTCCACGGGCGAGCAACCCGTACCCTCTGCTCGATCTTGCTCCGGGTGGGGTTGACCGAGCCGCACGGATCGCTCCGTACGCTGGTGCGCTCTTACCGCACCGTTTCACCCTCACCTGTGACCGGTCTCCCGGCCCATCGGCGGTCTGCTCTCTGTTGCACTGTCCGTCAGGTCGCCCCGACCTGGCTCTCGCCAGCACCCTGCTCTGTGGAGTCCCGACTTTCCTCGACCCGGTCGCCGGTTTCCCGACCCCGAGCCGCGGTCACCCGCTCGACTCACCGTCTCGCCCAAGTGTAGGCCGCAGGGGTCTTCGACGCGCTCAGCGCGCGCCGGTCAGCATTCGGGGGTCATGTACTCGTAGACGAAGGTGTTGAGGCTCGGCGTGTCGACGTTGAACGTCTTTCGACCACCGAGCTCGTCCTGGGCCCCCACGACGAGCTGCTGGCCCGACAGTTGACCGAACCGTGAGGGAATGGCATACACGGTGGGGATCTGCGGCGGATCGGCGGGTGCCTCGACGGGCGGCACGAAGCCGGCCGGTGCACCGGTGATCACCCACGCGAGGACCGCCGCATGGCGGGCTTCGGTGGCTGCGATCGTCATCGACTCCTTGCGCAGCGAGGCGACCGAGAGCTCGGGCACGAGCGACTGGTAGGTCTCGCCGGCGAACGTCTCGAGCACCTGGGCCACGTTGAGGAGGTCGCGGAGCGGATCATCGCTCGGAGGGATTCCCTGCGCCTCGTCACCGACGATCGCTGCCACCACGGGGGCGATCAGCAGGTCGTCGAGACGCGGGTTGCCACAGCTCCACACCTCGCCGCCGGCTTCGGCGGTGAGGCCGTCGAACACCTCGGCATGGCCGGCGTGGTCGTCGCGGAAACGCTCGGCAGCCTCGGCCAGCACACCCGTGAGGAGTCCGGTCGACAGTGCCGTGTCGTAGACACCGATCGCTGTTCGTTCGATCGACGAGGCGGTCCGGAGCAGCACGATGTCGTTGACCTGCGCGTCGGGCAGGTCGGTCCGCTCGGGCACGACGCCGATCCGGGCGACCCCGGGACTCTCGGTGCCGCCGCACGCCGCGATGACCGATGCCGTGGCGACGCTCAGGCCGCCGATCTGGAGAAATCGGCGTCGACCCACGAGCGCAGCCCGCCGTTGGTCGGCCGAGGCCGACGAGTCGAGCACGGCGCGAACGGTGGTCTCGATGGCGCGACGGTCGGCGCTGGTCGATCCCATGCCACGCAGTACGCGGCGAACGTCATGGTCGATGTGGTCCACCGGGGATCAGCCTTTCTCCGCTGCGAGGGGGGATGCCTCGTTCAGCAGCAGTGCGTCGAGTGCGGTCTCGCCTGCGATCGCCGTGAGGACAGCGGCATGGCGCGACTCGATGATGAGGATGGATGCGACCAGTTCGGCACCATCGGTCCCTTGCAGGGCCCCGACCAACTCGGTGTGCGTCGCGGCAGCAGCATTCTCGAGCGCTGCCGCTGCTGTTGCGACGTCGGCCAGGGACGACCCGGCGAAGGCTTCCTGCGCTTCGTCGAGCAGGCTGTCGAGCGCCAGGCCGGGAGCACCCTTGCCGAGCAGCGCAGAGAGCGCCTGGCTGTACGCCAGATGCGACTGCCGGATGTACTCGAAGGTCGGACGCACGTCGTCGGTGACCGCAGAGCCGGACAGCGCCGTGTCGTAGAGCGACACCGCGGCAAGTTCGATCCGTTGGGCCAGGCCGAGCAGCACGACATCGGCATCGGTCGGCCGCTGCGGCGACGAGACCGGGGTGGTGTCGGGTGACGCGCCGGCGCGCGAGGCGAGGCTCGGCAGCAGCGAGCCGACGAGGCCGACGAGGCCCGCGCCGATGAGGCGTCGGCGCAAGCCGACGTTCGGCGTGTCGCCGCTGGGTGCGGCCGTCGAAACAGCAGGCGAATCCATGTCCACGAACGAGGTGTCCTTTCCAATCGCTGCCCGCAGCATTGTCGGCCTGGGACGAGCGGAGCAATTCTAGGGTGAGACTAGAAGTCCAGCGCGGACAGGTCGGGGATCCAGCCCGATGTCCGTTCGATCGCCCGGGCCCACTGCTCACGAGCTGTCGAGCGGGCTTGGTCGCCGATCGACGGCTCGACCCGTCGGGCCGGGTTCCAGGCAGAGGCGATGTCGTCGAGGCTCGCCCACTCGCCGGTCGCGAGGCCGGCCAGATATCCGGCGCCCATGGTGGTCGCATCTGCGGTCGGTGCCGTCTCGACCGGCCGTCCCGTGGCGTCGGCGAGCGCCTGCACGAAGGTGTCGTTGCGGCTCATGCCGCCATCGGTGCGCAGGACCTCGACATGGCGCGCCGTGTCGGCCTCGGCTGCTTCGAGCAGGTCGGCGCCCCGGTGTGCGACGCCCTCGAGCACCGCACGGACGACATGGGCCCTGGTCGAACCACGAGTGAGGCCGAACAGCGCTCCACGCGCGCCGTAATCCCAGTGGGGCGTACCGAGCCCGAGCAACGCCGGGACGTACACCACGCCGTCGGTCGTGGCGCATCGACTGGCGACGTCATGACTCGCTTCGGCGGTGTCGATGAGGCCGAGGTCGTCGCGGAGCCATTCGATGTTCGACCCGGCCGAGAGCATGATCGCCTCGACGCCCCAGACCGATCGTCCGGCGATCGACCAGGCGACGATCGGGAAGGTGCCGTGCGGGCTCCGGCTCGCGTCGGTCGGGGGCTGGTCGCCGGCGCAGAGGTCGAGCATGCCCCCCGTCCCGAAGGTGATCTTGGCATCGCCGGGCCGGACGCAACTCTGACCCACGAGACTCGCCTGCTGGTCGCCCACGAGCGCCGTCAGCATCGGCGAGCCTGGCAGGGCCGTGCACGCTGCGATGGCCCCCGACGAGTCGACGATCGTCGGCAACATGTCGGGCCGGATGCCGAACACCTCGAGCGGACGGTCCGCCCAGGCCGTCGCATCGGCGAGCGTGAGCCCGGTGACCGCCGCATTGGTGCGATCGGTCACGTGCACGGCGCCACCCGTGAGCGCCCAGGCGACCCAACTGTCGATGGTCCCGATGCACAGGTCTCGGGATCGGTCGGGGTCGTGCGTGTCGAGGAGCCAACCGGCCTTGGTGGCGGTCTGGTTGGGGGCGAATGCGAGGCCGTGCTCGGCACGTGCCGTGATGCAGGTGCCCACGGTGCGCAGGTCCTGCCAGCCGAGTCCGGGGCCGAGCGGGGCGCCGGTCGCCCGGTCCCAGATGACCGTCGAAGCGCGCTGCGTGCTCAGGCCGACACCACTGACGGGGGCTCCGAACTCGACGAGCGCGATCGTGGCCACCTCGATCGCAACGGCAGCGAGGTGCGTCGCGTCGAACTCGACCAGTCCGGGAAAGGGCGTGCTCGGCGGGGACGAGCGGTAGTGGACCGTCGCGAGCGAGCCATCAGGGTGCATGACGGCAGCCCGCACACCTGTGGTTCCGATGTCGATGACGAGGACACTCATGACGGCCCCTCCTGCGGTGACGTGGGTCCGGACCGGCGCGGTCCGGGCCGGGAACTCGGCTGGAATCCCTGGCGCTGGAGCAGAGCGCCCAGCAGTCCGCCGACGGCGCCGGCGAACAGGACGGGCGCCAGGTTGAACAGTGCGGCGAACCACCGCACGTCGCGTCCGGTGAGCAGGCGGAGCGTGATGAAGACGGCTTGGGCGGCCAGGTACGTGCTCGATGCGGTGGTGACGGCGTGCAACAGTGGTAGCCCTCGTTGCTGGACCCAGGCCGCCACGCCCGAGCCGACGACGAATCCTCCGAGCGCACCGAGCACCAGGACGACGGCAAGCCCGGTGTTGTCCGCGTTCGCGGCGACGGTGGCCAGGATCGACAACGGCACGGCGAACACGAGACACACACCGGCACCGGCGCGCAGAGCCGAGCGGTCGAGTTGCGACCCGCTCATGGCCAGGGTGCCGTTCGGTCGATGCTGACGAGGCCGAGCTTTCCGGGATTGAGGATGCCGTTCGGGTCGAGGGCGTCCTTGATCGCCACGAGCACCTGGAGACCGTCACCGAGCGCCTCGGCGACGAACCTGCCCCGGTTGATGCCGACACCGTGATGATGCGACAGGTTGCCGCCGTGCTCGAGCACTGCGCGCTGGCCCGCGTCCCACATCGCCCGGTACGTCGTCTCGACCTCGTCAGGCGGGGGAGTGGCGGCGAACGTGAAGTACAGGCAAGCCCCGTCGGGGTAGCTGTGCGAGAGATGGCACGTGGCCGATCGGGCGTGGGGAACGGCGAGCATGCGTTCGCGGACGCGATCGAAGATCTCGCCGAGACGCGACCACGGGGCGGCGATCTCGAGGGTGTCGACCACGTATCCCTTGCGGGTGAGTGCCTGGAGCGCCGTCGTGTCATTGCGGTGGTGCAGCCAGCGCTCGACCAACTGCGGTCCGAGCGCCTCCGCTCGGGTGGCCTCGTCGGCGACGACCCGCATGGCGGCGTCGACGATCACCGGGTCGCCCTCGTCGAGGACGAGGAGCATGCACTGCGACCCGTCGCCGCCCTGGCCGCGAGCGCTCTCTGCAGCGTCATAGAGCCGCAGGACGGCCGGCGTCGCGCCTCGCTGCAGGATGCGGCGGCATGCCTCGAGACCCTCGGCGAAGCTCGCGAAGGCGTAGGCGGCCCGACGCTCGGCGCGGGCACGGGGGTGAGTGCGCAGCCAGACACGGGTGATGATGCCGAGCGTGCCCTCGCTCCCGACGAACACCTGGGTCAGATCGGGCCCGGCTGCGGCGGCAGGAGAACCGCCGGTCCGCACGATGGTGCCGTCGGCGAGGACGACCTCGAGGCCGACCACCATGTCCTCGATCTTGCCGTAGCGGGTGCTGTACTGGCCCGCCCCGCGACAGGCGACCCACCCGCCGACGGTGGCGATCTCGAAACTCTGCGGAAAGTGGCCGACGGACAATCCGTACGGTTCGAGCGCTGCCTCGAGGTCGGGCCCGAAGGTGCCGGGCAGCACCTCGACGATGCCGGAGACGTCATCGACCGCAACGACGCCGTCGAGGGCGGTGAGGTCGAGCACGATCCCGCCGTGGGCGGGGATCGATGCGCCGCAGACACCGCTGCGTCCGCCTGCAGCAGTGACCGGAGTGCCGCGCTCACCTGCCAGCCGTACGATGGCGGCGACCTGCTGCGCCGATGTGGGGCGGCACACTGCTGCTGCGAGGTTCGGCACCTGGCCTGCCAGCGCCCAGTGCATGGCGAGAGGCCACCAGTCGCGGCTGGCCTCGGCGCGGTCGTCGAGGTTCGTGGATGTGGCGCAGATCGCCTCGAGTCGCTCGACGAGCGAGGCGTCGATCGGGTGCGACTCGGTGCCGAACCGCGGTGCGTGGCCCGCGAGTTCGATGGGCGGCGTGGGATTCGTCACGTCTCTCCTTGTCGGTTGCTGGTGGGCTCGGCCGCAGGTCCCCTGGCCGGTTCGACCATCTCCCGAGTCATGGTCGCCACCTGCAGTTCGGTCTCGGGAACCTGGCAGGCGACAGCTTCGTCGTGGCACGAGGCAACGAAGTCACGAAGGTTCCGCTCGGTCGTGGCATCGTCCCAACCGAGTTCTGCTGCGAGCAGCGCCGCCACCGATGGGGCTGCCGCGAGGGTGGCCGCTCGGTCGAAGAGGCGGGCGCGGGTGCGCCGCGACAGCACGTCGTCGAGCGTCCGCGCCATCTCTGATCGAACGGCGTACACGGCTTCTGCGCGGCGGTACTCGAGCCCGGCGACGAGCGGCAGCCCGAGCGACGGGTCGTGACGACAGAGCGCCACGACCTCGTCGGCGAGCGTGCCGTAGCGGGCGTACAGGTCGGGGTCGACGTCTCGTCGGCGTGGTCCCGCCCCGAGCAGGCGAAGTCGTCGCGTTCGGCAACGTGCTCGACGCCCCAGGTGCTTCAGCACTTCGTCGACGGCGTCCTCGGCCATCTCGCGGTAGGTCGTGAGCTTGCCGCCGGTGACTGCCACGACACCCCGGCCGTCGCTGCTCACTCGATGACGCCGCGACAGGTCGGCTGTGCGGCCGTCGTCCGACGACTTGACGAGGGGCCGGAGCCCGGCCCAGACCCCGGTCACGTCGTCGGCCGTGAAGCCGCCGCTGACACTCGGGTCGATCGAGGCGTTCAGCGCGCGCAGGACGTACTCGACGTCGTCGAGGGTGCACCGTGGATCGTCGAGAGGACCCTGGTAGTCGGTGTCGGTGGTGCCGACGTAGGTGTGTCGGAAGGTTCCGTCGTGGTTGGGTCCCCAGGGCACGAGGAACAGGCTGCGCTTGTCCTTCGGGACCGGTATGACAACGGCGATGTCGTTGCGCACCTTGCTCCACGGCACCGTCAGATGGACGCCCTTCGCCGGCCTGATCCCGTCGGGATCGACGCCGTCGGTGAGTTCTTGAACCCGGTCGCTCCACACGCCGGCGGCGTTGACGATGCTGCGGGCACGTACCTCGATCGGACGACCGTCCGCGACGACGGTCACGTGGTGGATGCCGTCGGCGGCACGCTCGACGCTCGCCACGGCGGTGCCGTTGGTGACGACGGCCCCGTGGTCCGCAGCAGTCCTGACGAGGTTGAGCACCAGGCGGGCGTCGTCGACCGCAGCGTCGTAGTACAGGTAGGCGGACACCACGCGGTTGGCGTGCATCGTGGGCATGTGCTCGAGCGCTCGTCGGGGCCGGAGCCGACGGTGCAGTTTCCCGATCCGCCATCCGCCGGTCAGGTCGTACATCCACATGGCCGAGCCGAGCGCGCGTGCGATCTTGCGGTTGACGACGCTCGCCGGCTGATCGCCTGCGCGCTCGGGCCGGCCGAGGATCGGGATCATGAAGGGGAGAACGCTGACGAGATGCGGCGCGTTGCGGCGGAGTCGTTGACGTTCGTGGAGGGCTTCGTAGACGAGACGGACATCGCCCTGCTGCAGATAGCGCAGGCCGCCGTGCACCAACTTCGAACTCTTCGACGAGGTGCCGGACGCGAAGTCGTCGCGCTCGACGAGGGCCGTGCTCAACCCGCGGCTGGCTGCGTCGAGTGCGACCCCTGCGCCGGTGACACCGCCGCCGACGACCAGGACGTCGAAGACCTCGGCCCCGAGTCG
>JBDKIV010000070.1:0-3784 GCA_039796935.1 Actinomycetota bacterium
CTCCTTGGCCTCGTCATAGGTGCTGATCGTGATGATCTGCGGCTCGCTCATGATTCCCCCCGGGATGTCGCGTCGTATGTGACCGGTGATGCGTGTTCAGGCATGGGTGACCCCGAGGCCGAGCCCTCCGTCGATCGTGAGGACGTTGCCGGTCGCCCACTCGGCGCACGCCAGGTACTCGACCGCCTCGGCCACCTCGGTGACGGTACCGAGCCGGCCGAGCGCGTGCGCCGGCGCCAGGCTGTCGAGGCGGGCCTTGGCCTGCTCGTCGTCGACGTACCCGGCGCGTTGGTTGATCTCGGTGAACACCCCACCGGGGCGCACACACGAGACCCGGACACCCTGGGGGCCGAGTTCGGCGGCGAGCACGCCGGTGAGCGTCTCGATCGCGCCCTTGGTGGCGGCGTACGGGGATGCACCGGGGAAGGCGCGCTGTGAGTGCACCGACCCGAAGAAGATGATGCAGCCCTGACGCTGGCGGAGCGGCTCGAGTGCTGCCTGGGCGAGCATCATCCCCCCGATGACGTTCGAATGGAACAGCGCGAGGAGTTCGTGCTCGTCGAGTTCGGCGAGTGGACCGCGGTACATGTTGCCCGCAGCGTTGACTAGCACATCGATGCCTCCGCCGTGTGCCAGCGCCGTCGAGACCATCGTGGCGCGGTCGTCGGCGACGGTGACGTCGCCCACCACGGCCGTGCACGCTGCGCCGATCGAGTCGGCCACCGCGCGCACCTTGTCGGCGCGCCGTCCCGAGATGGTCACCCGGGCCCCCCGAGCGCACAGATGGCGAGCGATCCCCTCACCGATGCCGGAGCCTCCGCCGGTGACGAGAACGGACATACCGGTGATCGGTCGCATCAGTGTGGCTCCGTGATCCAGCGCAGCGCCTGCTGGAGCAGCACCTGGTGGCGAGGGTCGAGCAGGGATGCGGCATCGTGGCCGAAGCCGTCGTAGACGACCCTGCCGGCTTGGTACCGATGTGACCAGACGACCGGTTGCTCGGTGTCGTCGGGGGTCCGTCTGGCGGTCATCAAGACCTGTGCCGCGGGGTCGAGGCGCACGTCGCCGTACACCTCGTCGATGAGTGACAGTTCGGTGAGTCCCTGCACGACGGGATGGCTCGCCGCCTCGGCCGACGCGAGACGAGCCGTGACGGGCCCGCAGGGCGGATGGGACGAACGCTCCCAGTCCCACGCTCCGCCCAGGATCGCTCCCCATTCGGGCCAGTCGTCGAAGCAGATCGAAGCCGTGTGATTGCCGAGCAACCCGCCGCCGGCGGCCACGAACGAGCGGATCGTGTCGCGGGTCGTGACCGGTGTGCGGTATCCCCAGTCGCCGCGGAGATGGTCGTAGCGATCGTGGAGCATCTGCCATCGCAGCGCGTTGACGACGAGCGCATCGAACTGGCCGGGAAGGAGGTCGTTCACCGCATCGGGGTGGTCGACGATCCGGACCTGGGCGCCGGTGGCAGCGAGGACCTGGGCGAGAGCGTCCGATGACGAGCGGAAGTCGTGCGCGTGGTCGGGACCGCCGGTGACGACCAGGACCGAGGTCACGCGCGGTGACCCACCGAGTCGACGGCAGCTGGCCGCGGGAGGTGAGCGATGATCGACCCGGTGACGCCCCCGTCGACGACGATGTTCTGCCCGGTGATGTACCCGGCCGAGTCGGAGGCGAGGAACAGCACGGTCTCGGCGATGTCGTGAGCGGTGCCCAGTCGCCCGAGGGGCACCTTGCCCTCGCGGGCGGCGCGCGTGACCGGGTCGGCGTAGATCGGCGCGGACATACCGGCATCGATCAGTCCGGGAGCGATCGCATTGACGCGGATCGCATACGGCCCCCACTCGATGGCCATCTGCGAGGTCAGCAGCGCGACGGCAGCCTTCGATGCACCGTACGCGCCGGCGTTCGGACCGGCGGCGACCCCGTTCATCGAGGTGAGGTTGACGATGGAACCGCCCCGGCCCGCTTCGATCCAGCGTCGAGCGACGGTACGGGCGACGACGAACGTGCCCAGCAGGTTCACGTCGAGCACGGCGCGCATGTCGTCGAGTCGTTGGTCGACGAGTGGCCCGAACCGGACGATGCCGGCGTTGTTGACCACCACGTCGGGCACGCCGAACGATTCGACGACCTGTGCGACGGCGTCTTCGTCCGAGACCGAGCAGATGAACTCGCGCACGCCGGGGGCGGCTCCGTCCGACGGTTCGACATCGACGGTGCCGACTCGGTAGCCGGCGAGGGTGGCGGCTTCGGCGATGGCGGCGCCGAGGCCTCGTCCACCACCGGTCACCAGCATGGATCGCTGCGGCGTGGGAGGGGTGGCTGCGCTGCTCATGGTGGGAATAAGGTACTGCCCCGGGAGGTAGTTGTGATAGTCCTAACGACGCACGCCGACGCGAAAGATGCGTACCGGCAGAAGGACTTGCGTCAAGCGCTGTACGACGAAGGCGACCGACTCATGCACGGGGTCATCGTCAACCTCCACGGCTCGGAGCACCTCGACCGCCGCCGTCTCGAGAACCGACTGTTCCGGCGCGACACCTTCTCGTTCTACGAGCGTGACGTCATCCCCCAGATCATCGCCACGGTGATGGGGTCGGCCATCGCCGACGGTCGCGGCGACCTGCTCGTGCTGGCACGGCGGACGATGATGACCCTCTCGCTCGACGTGGCCGGCGTCGACCGGCCGCTCGGGACCCCGGCCGAGATCGATCGCCTCTACCACCTGATGGACCGGCTCGCCCGTGCCTCGACGGTCGGACACGCGACGGGCGACAAGGAGGCGATCATCGCCGACGGCGACGCTGCCCTCGGCGAGTTCGAGTCGGAGTTCTTCGCTGCCTCGTGGGAGCGGCGTCGGGCACTGGTCGCCGCCTCCGAGCGTGGCGACCTCGACCAAGCAGCCCTGCCCCGCGACGTGCTGACCACGCTCGTGCGCAACCAGGAACGGCTCGACCTGCCCTACGAGACCGTGCTCCGCGAAACGGCGTACTTCCCGTGGGTCGGCTCTCATTCGACCTCGAACCAGTTCGTCCATGCGATGCACCACATCTTCGAGTGGCTCGAGGCCGATCAGGCGTCGCTGCCCGCCGATCAGCAGGTCACGAGGGATCGCCTGGTCGACGACGACCTGCTTCGGCAGCGGTTCGTCCACGAGTCGATGCGTCTGCACCCGGCGAGCCCTGTGTCGCTCCGCCAGGCTCTCGCCGACGTGACGTTGCGCTCGGGCACCGTGCTACCGGAGTCGTCGATGGTCGCCATCAGTGTCCACGACGCCAACCGCGACCCGTCCGTGTTCGGTGCCGATGCCGACGAGTTCCGTCCGTTCCGGTCGCTGCCCGATGGGGTGGCGCCGTGGGGGCTGAGCTTCGGTCACGGCCTGCACGCCTGCCTCGGCCAGGAGTTGGCCGGCGGTGTCGAGCCCGTCGTCGACGCGCTCGATCACCACCTGCTCGGCTCGGTCGCCGTGATGGCGGGCATCGCCCTCGCGGCCGGAGCGCATCGCGACCCCGACGACCCGCCCGTGCGTGATGCGAGCACCACACGGGTCGTGTTCGGGCGTTACGCGGTCCGGTTCGGCTCGGGATGCTCGACGGCCCAGCGGATGGACTCGACGATCATCTGATAGCCGGTGCAGCGGCAGATGTTGCCCTCGATCCCCGAGCGGATGTCGTGCTCGCTCGGGTCGGGTTGTTCGGCGAGCAGCGAGGTGGCCGCCATCACCATGCCGGGCGTGCAGTACCCGCACTGGAGGCCGTGACACTGACGGAAGCCCTCTTGC
>JBDKIV010000071.1:0-7741 GCA_039796935.1 Actinomycetota bacterium
TCACCGGGCGGATCTCGTACTCGAGCTGCCCCGACGGCGCCCTGCTCGTCAACGTGGTCGGCTCGCCCAAGACGAACCCCGCCGACCTGGTGGTCGTCAACGTCCAGGTGATCACCGAAGCAGACCTCGCGGCGCTCGACCAGATCCTCTACACGTTCAACCTCAGTGTCTGACTTGCAAGCTCGAAACGTGACCGGCAACCTCGGTATCTGACCCGACCGAGCACCCGACGAGGGTTGGTCGAGCCCACGAGCGGGGAACATCCCGGTCGGTGCCCGACCTCGTCGACGATCCTGCCCACCACTGCTCGGCCGTACGTGGCCGTACCGACCTGATCGCGCGGGTCGCCACCGGCATCTGCGACGGACTCGCCCTCGGCGAACGCGTCGCGTGCGCAGGGCTCGGCCCGGTCGAGCACCTGATGGCCGAACTGGCGGACGTGGTCGGACCGTCGGCATCCCGACGGTTGGCCATGGCACACCGGGACGGTCGACTCGTCATGCTCGACGACGCGGCGCCGTCTGCGGCTCCGCCGGTGCCATGGGACCACCTCGGCTCGGTCGCTGCGCTCGCCATGGCCACCCGCACCCACGGGTATGCAGGACTTCGCGTCGTGCGGGACGCAACGCCGCTGATGACCGGTCGGCGCAGCGATCGCCAACGGTCAGTCTGCTTCGAGCACCTCCTCGACCGGTACTGCCTGCTGCACCCGCTGACGGTGTCGTGCTGCTACGACATCGACGCCGTCGGGGCCGACGCGGTGGGCGAGGCCGCCGCCGTGCACCGCCACGCGGACCGAGGGCTGACAGCATTCCGGCTGAGCTTCACCAGCGGCTCCGACCTGGCGCTGTTCGGTTCGGTCGATGCCTTCACGTGCGTCTCGTTCAGCGAGACCCTCGAGCGGATCGACCTCACGCCCGGCCGGTTCCTCACACTCGATCTGGGCCACGTCGACTACATCGACCACGCGGCGCTACTCGCCCTCGACGAGCACGGAACACGGCGAGGCATCGTGTTCGAACTTCGCCGAGCCCCCTACGCCGCCGAGCGGTTGGCGCGAGCGCTCGAACTCCGGCATGTCCGCGTACCGCACCCGCTGTCTGCCCCAGACCGGCGAGCACCATGGGTCGACGTGCTGTGAACGGCTCAGTGCGACAGCTGGGCAGGCGAGGTTGCCAGGCGTGCCAACGTGGCCGGCACCTCGTCGCCCGCGGACTGGTACTGCGCCTTCACCTCGTCGATACCGAGCACCGGCACCTGGACATGGCTGATCGAGGGATGCTTCGGCCGTACGTCGATCTCACCGGCTCCCAGCAGGTCTTCGTGCAGCTTCTCACCGGGACGCAAGCCGGTGACGACGATCGGAAGCTCGGGCGAGTGCAGCTGTGCGAAGCGTCTGGCGACGTCGATGATCCGCACCGGCTCGCCCATGTCGAGCACCAGCACCTCGCCCGAGGTGCCGATGGCACCCGCATAGATCGTCAGGCGGACCGCCTCGTGCACCGTCATGAAATAGCGGGTCGCCTCGTCATCGGTCACCGTCAGCGGCATGCCGGCCTCGGCCTGGGCACGGAAGATGGTGAGCACCGACCCACGCGACCCGAGCACGTTGCCGAACCGGACCGACACGAACGCACCCTCGGCCCCGTCGCCCACGTGGGCCGTGATCCGTTCGGCGACGCGCTTGGAACTGCCCAGCACACTGACCGGATCTGCCGCCTTGTCGGTGCTGATGTTGACGAACCGCTCGACACCGACCGCCCGCGCCGCCATCAGCACGTGATGGGTCCCCATCACGTTCGTCTTCCACGCCTCGGAGGGTTGCCGCTCGAGCATCGTCAGGTGCTTCAGCGCCGCCGCATGGAACACGACCTGCGGCTGGTGCTCGAGGAAGACCTCGGCGATGCGCTGATGATCACGGATGTCGGCCAGCACCAGGCGAGGTGTGTCGAGCAGCGCACGACCCTCGATGCTCAACTGCACCTCGGCCAGCAAGCTCTCGTCGCGATCGAGCATCACCAACGACGCCGGTTCGAAACGGGCCAGCTGGCGGCACAGCTCGCTGCCGATGCTGCCACCGGCGCCCGTCACCAGCACACGCTTGCCGGTGATGTAGTGCGCCACCGCAGCGGTGTCGATGTCGGCCGTCGGCCGACCGAGCAGGTCGGAATCGGTGACCGGGCGGATGTCCTGCAGCATCGGCATCGAGAACAGGTCGCGCACCGGCGGCAGCACCATGAGCGGGACTCCCGCCTGGCGAGCGAGGTGGTCGGCTTCGCGGAGCAGATCGATCGATCCACTCGGAATGGCGAACAACACCCGCGAGGCGCCCGTGTCGGCCACCACCGAGGGGAGGTCGGCCAGCGAACCGAGCACACGAACGCCGTGGGCACGGAGCTCGGACTTGAGCGGATCGTCGTCGACCAGCGCCACCGGACGGAACGGCGAGTGGGGGTCCTCGACCAGGGTCTGGACGATGCCGAGACCGGCATTACCGGCCCCCACCACCACGATGGGTTCGCCCGACCCCGTGTACCTCGAGCGCACCACGCCACGACGGATGATCATCCGGTAGCTCACCATCGCGAACACGGCGAGGAACGTCGCGCCCACCGGCACGGACCGTCGCGACCACGAGGGCTCGGTGAACAACAACTCGACGAACAGCACCGACCCCACGGCCAGGCAGACGAGGGCCAGGGCCACCGTCTCGTCGGCGCTCGCCGGACTCCATCGCCGGCGATAGACACCGGCGAACCAGCCGAACAGGGGCTGCAGGACGGCTGCCGTCGCGCTCGCTGCCAGGAGCCCGGCGCCGTCGACCGTCACGTGCGGGTCGTAGCGGATGCCGGTGATGGCGAACAGCGCGGCCGCCCACACGAGCGCGTCGATACCGGCGAGCACGAGCGGAGAGCTCGTGCGTGTGGCCCAGCGGTGCCAGCGTTCGGTGGGGTTGGTCCAAGTCACGGTGCGTCGAGTTCGCCCGGGGCAGGGACCGGACCTGACGAAGCATATTTATGTTCTTGATCCGAACGGGTCACCGCTCGACAAGATTCATCCAAAAAGGGAGATTCGGCCGAGCCGACCGGCACTGTCGCCCCGAGGGCTCGACCAGTCCCAGCGACTCGACGCAGATTTGGCAGACTGAAGATTCACGAACCACCGAGGAGTCACCATGAGCAAGCCCTCCGTCGACATCGGCCGCGTCGGAATCTGGTACGGCGGCATCGACGCGCTGCCCACCCCCGAGGCGCAACGAGCCGCCCGACTCGTCGAAGAACTCGGCTTCGGGGCGCTCTGGGTGGCCGAGGCGGTCGGCCGCGACCCGTTCGTGTCGTCGGCAGTGCTCCTGTCGGCCACCACGACACTCCCGCTGGCCACCGGCATCGCCAACATCTACGCACGCGACCCGATGACCATGGCCGCCGGCCAGAAGACCCTGGCCGAGGCGTTCCCCGGCCGGTTCCTGCTGGGCATCGGCGTCAGCCACGGCCACCTCGTCGCAGGCGTCCGCAAGCACGACTGGAGCAAGCCCTACAGCTACATGGTCGAGTACCTCGACCGCATGGACAAGGCCCTGTTCATGGCGCGCGGGCCCGAGGCCGACCCGGGGCGCATCCTCGCTGCGCTCGGGCCGAAGATGCTCGAACTCTCGGCGACCCGCGCCAACGGATCGCACCCGTACTTCACGACACCCGACCACACCAAGCTCGCCCGCGACACCATGGGCGACGATGCCCTGCTCGCCCCCGAGCAGATGGTGGTCCTCGAGACCGACCCGACCGAAGCACGACGCATCGCCCGGGCCGGCATGAAGATCTACCTGGGCCTTCCCAACTACTTCAACAACCTGAAGCGCATCGGCTTCGACGAGGCCGACTTCGCCGACGGCGGCAGCGACCGTCTGGTCGATGCCATCGTCGCCTGGGGCACCGAGGATCAGATCGCCGCCCGAGTGGCAGAGCACCACGCCGCCGGTGCCGATCACGTCTGCGTCCAGGTGCTGCAGGACGGGCACGACATGCCCGAGCAGCAGTGGCGCCGCCTCGCAGCAGCCCTGCTCTGACCGGCCTGCTCTGACCGGTCTGCGCTGATCGGTCTGCGCTGACCGACCCGGGCTGACTGGGCCCGGGTGAACGGCCCGATCCGAGCGACTGCCTCCTGGTGTGACGCCGAGTCCGACGAACAGTCGGAGTCGGTGACAGAGGGGGAGGCGATGGACTCGGCAGGCGAGACGACGGTGATGGTGACGGCGTTCGCGGGCGCCCACCTGGTGGCCGCCCGATGTGCACTGGTCGACCTGGCCGAGCACCGGATACCGAACCGCTCGGTGGTCGTGATCGGCGCGATCGCGCTCGGCGCCGCCGTGCTGACCAGGCACGTACCCGCCGTGGCGATCGGCGCGAGCTCGACCGCGGGTCTGCTGTGGTCGGTCCGCTACGGCCACGGCATCGGACTCGGCGACGTGAAGTTCGCAGCCGCACTCGGCGCCATCGGAGGGCTCGTCGGTCCGCTCGTCGGCCTCGTCGGTCTCGGGTTCGCCGCAGTGTCGGCTGCTGCGGTCGGCGCCGCCGTCCGACGACGGCGCATGGCGCTCGCCCCCTGGCTCTGGGCGGGTTCGGCAGCGGCCACAGCGCTCCACCTCGTCGCCGCCGGACGGCTCCCGTGGCCGACGTGACCCGTTCGATCCGGGCCGTCACGAGCCCGTTCGGTGCGCGCTCGAGGGTACGCGCCCAATGGCTGCTGCTCGCGTCGGCGCTCACCGTGCTCGCCGGGGTGCTGGTCGCCTGGGCGCTCAGCCGCGCAGCAGCGCGCACCGACGTGGTGGCCGCTGCACGACCGGTCGCGGTCGGCGCCGAGATCGTCACCGACGACCTGACGGTCGTCGCGGTCGCCGTCGACGACGCGGTCACCGGGCTCGTGCCCGCCGGCTCGATCGACGACCTGGTCGGGCGCGTGGCGACCGTGCCGGTCGATGCCGGCTCGCTGATCGTGGCAGGCATGTGGGCGACCGGCGCCGAACTCGGTGACGACGAACGGGCCGTCGGCGCCCTGCTCGGTCTCGGACGGCTTCCCGAGCAACTCGCCGCCGGCGGAGCCGCCCTCGCGGTGTCGATCGATGGCGGCGACGCAGCCACCGGCGAGCCGCTCGCACCGGCGCTGCCCGTGACGGTCCGTGTGCTCGCCGTCCGGCGACTCGACACCGGCGACACCAGCCTCGTGCTCGCGGTTCCGGTCGCCGACGCCCCGGCCGTGGCGCGCCTGGCCGCAACCGACCGGCTGGCGCTCGTCGGTGTCCCGACGACCAGCACCGACGAGGAGGACCGATGATCGTAGGAGTCGCCAGCTGGCGGGCGGTCGGAGCAACGACCACGGCGCTCGCCCTCGCCCAGGCATTCGCCGTGCTCGGAGACCGACCGTGGCTGATCGAGGCCGACCCGTCGGGCGGGGTGCTCGGCGCACGCATCGACGAACTGTCCGGCCACGTCGGTGCCCTCGAGCGAATCGCATTCGGGGCGATCGAACCCGGCCGGATGCTGACCGAATCATTCCGCGACGCGGCACGAACCGTTGCCGGGGTCAGGGTCGTCGCAGGGTCGGGAGACCCCTTCAGGTCGTGGGCGTGCCACCAACCCCGCCACGACTGGGTCGGGCACCTCGAACACCTCGACGGCACCGTGGTGGTCGACCTCGGCACGTTGCGCCGATCGGCGCCCATCCGGGCGTTGCTCGAACGACTCGACCTGATCGTGCTGATCGCCAACCCCGATGCCGTATCGATCGTCGGGGTGCTCGACTGGATCGACTCGGGTGGACGAGTCGCACCGGGCGAGGCATCCTCGGCCAGCACCATCCTGCCCGAGCGGGTCCGTATCGCCGTCGTCGACGCACCGCTCGTCGTCGAACGACTACCGCGGCTCGAGATCGAGACCGAACTCGGCGAGCGCCTGGCCGGCTGGATCGGCTGGTCGCCGCTGGCGGTCGACCACCTCCACCGCGGTGGTGCCCTCACCGACCGACGCGTGCAGCGCGACCCATTGGTGCCCGAGGTGCTCGCCCTCGCCGACCGGCTTCGCCTGAAGGCGACTGCATCGTGAGCACCATCGACGCTGCAGACGCCGCGGCCGACGCGCGAGCGAGCAACCCCGACCTCGACACGACCGCCCTCGCCGCCCTCGCCGCAGAGGTCCGCCGCAACTACGGCGACCGACTCCCGCTGCCGCGCCCGGACGAGGGCGCGCCAGAGCGGGAACTGCGCGAAGAGATGACCCGCCACGTCCTCGAACACGTCATCCTCGTCGAGGTCGAGGCACAGCGCCTCGCCCGGCGTGAGGCGCCGCTCGGCTCGGCCGAGCAGGCGGCCCTGATCGACCTGGTGCTGTCGGACGTGTTCGGTCTGCCCAAACTGCTGAACGTCCTGCGCGATCCGATGGTGACCGACGTGCTCGTCTTCGGTGCAGACCCCGTTCGAGTCGAACGATCCGATGGCACCCGGCAACTGCTGCCACCGCTCGTGCGCCGCGACCGCGACCTCGAACGGATCATCTACGACACCGCAACAGCACGCCGCCGACCGTTCAACCGCGAACACCCCTTCGTCGACCTCGAACTCGAGCCCGGGGTGCGCCTGCACGGCGAAGGCTTCGACGTCGTCGCCCGCCCGCTCGTCACCATCCGTCGCGCCGCGATGTTCGGTGCCGACCTGCGCGTGCTCGCCGAGCGGGGCGCGCTCGACGACGCTGCCGTCGCCCTCCTGCGGGCAGCGGTCGCCGCCGATCTCTCGCTGCTGGTGGTCGGCCGAATGGGGTCAGGGAAGACGACCCTGCTGAGGGCACTCATCGCCGAGATCGACCCCACCGATGTCGTCATCACCGTCGAGACCGACTTCGAACTCAACGTCGCACAGATGGGCACGCACCCGTTCGTCCACGCCTACCAAGCCCGTCTGCCGTCGACCAGCGACGGGACCGGCGTGTCGTGCGCCGACATGATGATCCCCGCCGTACGCACGCGGGCCGACTGGATCATCGTCGGCGAAGTACGCGGCCTCGAATCAGCCGCGCTCGTCCAGGCGATGAGCATCGGGCAGGGGACGATGGCGACCGTCCACGGCGGATCCGCCAAGGACGGCCTCGAACGACTCGCCGAACTGATCGCGTTCCACGGCAGGGTCGAACTGTCGATGGCCCGCTGGCAGGTGTACCGCAGCGTCGACCTGGTCGTGCACACCCACGGCGACAACGAGCACGGCAGGTACGTGACCGAGGTGATCGCACCATCCGTGGAAGAGGACGGGGCGCGGATGGTCGTGCACCGGATGCTCGGGCCGCGGCCCGGAGCGCCCGACCGTCGCGCCCGACCACTCAGCGAACCGCAGCGGGCGATGACCGAGCGGCTTGCCGCCGCAGACCCGCAGTTCTCGACCGCCTGGTGGCATGCAGCGGGCGACACGCATCGGCCCATCGAGAGCCGACAGCGATGACCCGCCCCGGCAACGAACGGCTCGCGGCGGCCGTCCTCGGCGCGACCGTCGTCCTCTTCGCCACACGCCTCCTCGCGCTCGCCGTGCTCACCGGGGTCCTCGTCGTCGTCTGGCGACACCTGCTCGACGACGAGGCGGCGCGAGCCGACCGCCGCCGTCTCGAGGCCATCGCCACCTGGCTCGACGACCTGCGCGACACGCTGCGAGGATCGTCGATCGGGGTCGAGGAAGCGCTCGACCGTGTGGCGGCCCGACCCC
>JBDKIV010000072.1:0-6730 GCA_039796935.1 Actinomycetota bacterium
CAGACGTGATTGTGCCTGGGCCGTTCGCAGACCCGTCCCCCAGAGCTGGTAGGCGACGAACCCGAACATGAGTACACCGACGGCGATGAGCGTCCGACCGATGCCGCCGACGGCCCAACGCCAGTCGCGCCTCGTGGGGGGTGAAGATCTGCGTCCCGTCTGGGTCACGGGGTGACGCTAGCTGCTGGTCTGCTCGATGCGGCGGCAGTGACATCGGCAGTGCCGTCTCGTCGGCGCCGGGCGCGTGGGCCCCGGGGCGACCCGGTCCGGCACGCCCGGTAGCGTGTCGGCGATGGTTCTGGAGCCGATCGACACCGCCCCAGCGTCTCCTGCGACGGTGCACGATCCGGTGGTCGAGCTCGTCGATGCGGTGGTGGTGCTGGGCAGTTTCCCTGCGTTGGCCGGGGCGTCGCTGACCGTTCGAGCCGGGGAGATCGTGCTGCTCAGGGGCCCCAACGGGGCCGGGAAGACCACACTGCTGCGGGTGTGCGCCGGCTTGGTCCCGCTCACCCGCGGTGCCGGACGCGTGGCCGGCTGCGATCTCGCACTCGAACGAGCGGCGGTGCGGGCCCGTGTCGGGCTGCTCGGTCATGCCAACGGCCTGTACGGCGACTTGACCGTTCGTGACAACGTGGCGTTCTGGGGATCGACGGTCGGCGCGTCGAGTCGCGACGTCGACGCCGCTCTCGACCGGTTGGGTCTGTCGTCGCGTCTGTCCGGAGTCGCCGTCGGGCGCCTCTCGGCGGGACAGAAGCGGCGGACGGCGCTGGCCTGCCTGGTCGCCCGACGGGCGCAGTTGTGGCTGCTCGACGAACCGCACGCCGGTCTCGACGCGGCGGGTCGAGACGAACTCGATTCGATGCTGCGTCAGGCGACCGTCGCCGGGGCGACGGTCATGGTTGCCAGCCACGAACTCGAGCGGGCCGGTTCGCTGGCCACCCGGATCGTGGATGTCGTGGCCGGTCAGGTGTACGGCGCGAGCCGCGATGTCGACCGGTCCGCCGACCTGCCCGAACAGGGCCCGCGCTGATGCTGTGGCGCACCGCCCGCTTGATCGCCGCCAAGGACCTGCGGGTCGAGGCGCGTAGCCGGGTCGTGGTCAATCAGGTGCTTCCGTTCGCCGCCCTGGTGATGGTGCTGTTCGCCTTCGCACTCGACTCCGACTCGGTGCTCGAGCGGACCGCGCCCGGCCTCGTCTGGCTGGGCACGGTTTTCAGCCTGCTGATCGTGGTGCAACGGTCGTTCGCGATCGAGACCGCGGACGGTGCGCTCGATGCGCTGCGGGTGGCTGGCGTCTCGCCTGCCGGGATCTTCGTGGGCAAGTCGGTGGCGCTGGCGGTGCAGCTGTTCGTGCTCGAGGTCCTGCTGGTGGTGCTCGCGATCGTGTTGTACCGGGCCGAGCTCGATCCGGCAGGCGCCGTGCTCTTGGTCACGACGGTGCTCCCTGCTACGTGCGGACTGGCTTTCGTCGGTACGCTCTACGGCGGTCTCGCTGCCGGGACCAAAGGCCGGGAGACGTTGCTCCCACTCCTGCTGTTCCCGGTGGTGGCACCCGTACTGATCGGTGCAACACGAGCGACCGAAGCAGCGCTCGGCGTCGGCGGTGCCGCGATCGATGAAGGGTGGCCGTGGGTCGGCCTGCTCGTCATCTTCGCCGCACTGTTCGGGGTCGGGGGAACGCTCGCCTTCGGGCCGCTCATCGAGGAATGACGAGACAGAGCGAGGCGACGACCACGTGTCAACGACACACACCCCGTCAACGGGCACCACGGCCACTCGCTGGATCGGTCTTGCCTCCATCGTGCTGCTCGCCGCCACGGCGCTGTTCGGCCTGATCATCTCGCCGCCCGATGTGGTGCAGGGCGAGAGTGTCCGAATCCTCTACGTCCACGTCGGCACGGTCTGGGTCGCGTATGTGGCCTTCGTCGTGACGGCGGTGTCCTCGGCTGCGTACCTGTGGCGGCGGACACGTTCGCTGGTCTGGGACCGGATCGCCGGCGCGAGCGCAGAGATCGGTGTCGTGTACATGGCGGTCACGCTGCTGACCGGAGCGCTGTGGGGTCGGTTGAGCTGGGGCACGTTCTGGGTGTGGGACGCGCGGGTCACGACCACCGCCTTCATGTTCATCACCTACGTCGGGTATCTGGCGGTGCGTGGGCTCGGCGGGTCGCACGACCAGCGCGCTCGTCGTTCGGCCGTGGTCGCGCTGCTCGCCGTGCTCGAGATACCGCTGGTCCACTTCAGCGTCCGGCTGTGGCGATCGGTCCACCAGGACGCGAGCGTGGCGGGCAGGACGTCCGACGTGACCCTCGACGACCTGATGTTGTTCTCGCTCGTGTTGGGAACGGTGGCGTTCTCGCTGACCTATCTCTGGTACGTGCTGCATCGTCAGCGTGTGCTCGCCATGCAGGACACGATCGACGATCACGGACTCGACCGGGCGCTGATCGAGCGCCGGAGCGAGGCCTTTGCTTCGACCAACGTCGGCACGGACGCCGGCACCGGAGGACAGAGCTGATGGACGACCTCGGATTCATCGTCGCCAGTTACGTCGCCGCATTCGGCTCGACGTTGCTGCTCGCCGTGTGGGTGCTGCGCAAGGGGCGTGCACTCGGGGCGCAGGTGCCCGACGAGGACAAGCCGTGGATCTGAGTCCCCGCGAGGTCGTACCGACTGCCCCTCGTCGCCGGAAGGGCACGAAGTGGCCGGCACTGCTGGTGCTGGTGCTGGTCCTGGTGGGGGGCGGCGTGCTCGTCACGCAGTTCCTCGGTTCGGCCATCGACTATTACTGCAACGTCGACGAGATCGGGGTGAAGGACGGCTGCGAAGCGGGTCGCCGGCTGCGGGTGCAGGGCACCGTCGAGTCCGAGAGCGTGGTGCAGGAGGGCCCGACGACGTCGTTCGTCATCGAGTTCAACGGTGTTGCGCTGCCGGTGTCGTACGAGGGAGAGCCGGGCGGAGTGTTCCAGGAGTGTGTGCCGGTGGTGGTGCACGGACGACTCGACGACGCAACGGGTGTGTTCGCAGGTGATCGCGTCGAGGTGAAGCACTCCAACGAGTACGAAGCGCAGAACCAGGACCGCCTCGACGAGGCCGAGGACGCATGCTCGCTGGAGGGGTGAACGCCGCCCTCGGGCACGGCGTCCTGATCGTGGGCTTGGTGGCATCGCTGTTCGGTGCCATCTCGCTCGCCTACGGCACGGTGCTCGGTGACCGCCGGGTCCTCCGCTCGGCACCGATGTATGCATGGTTGGCGGCGGCGACATCGGTGGCGGCGGCGGGCATCATGCTCTATGCCCTGCTCACGTACGACTTCTCGCTGGCGTACGTGCAGACGGTGGGGTCGCGCTCGACCCCGACGCTGTTCAACGTCACGGCCCTCTGGAGCGCGCTGGAGGGGAGCATCCTGCTGTGGCTCGCCACGTTGGCGGGGTACACGGCCGTCATCATGCGTCGGTACCGGACTCGGCTCGGCGACCCGCTCATCGCCTGGGCGCTGGTCACGATGTTCGTCGTCACGGCGTTCTTCTTCTTCCTGGCCTTCGGCCCGACCGACGTGTTCGCAGCCGGCGCTCCGGGTGTCACCGACGGGCCGGGACCCAACCCGCTCCTGCAGAACCACGTCCTCGTGCTGTTCCACCCGCCGATCCTCTACCTCGGGTACGTCGGCTTCACCGTGCCGTTCGCCTTCGCGATCGGTGCGCTGGTCACCGGCCGGGTGGGCGAGGGGTGGCTCATGGAGACGCGCCGCTGGGCGCTGTTCGCCTGGGGGTTCCTCAGCATCGGGATCCTGCTCGGTGGTTGGTGGAGCTACGAGGTGCTCGGATGGAGCGGTGTGTGGGCATGGGATCCGGTCGAGAATGCCAGCTTCCTGCCCTGGCTCACCGGGACGGCGTACATCCACTCGGTGCTGGTTCAAGAGCGGCGCGGCATGCTGCGGGTGTGGAACATCAGCCTGCTGGTGGCCACGTTCGCGCTGACCATTCTGGGGACCTTCCTCACGCGCAGCGGCGTCATCAACAGCGTGCACGCCTTCGCCGACGGGTCGATCGGTCCGTGGTTGCTGGGCTTCTTCGGACTCGTCGTGGTGGTGTCGTTGTCGCTCATCGCGTGGCGCGGTGATCGCCTCCGCTCACCCGGGGCGATCGACTCGCCGATCTCGCGCGAGGGGGCGTTCCTCGCCAACAACGTCATCTTCACGGTGTTCGCCTTCGTCGTGCTGCTGGGCACCGTGTTCCCGCTGATCGTCGAGGCGCTGCAGGATCGTCAGATCGCGGTCGGCCAACCGTTCTTCGACAGGCTGTCGACCCCGATCGGTCTGGTGCTGTTGTTCTTGATGGCGGTGGCCCCGGTGCTGCCATGGCGCAAGGCGAGTGGCGAGCTGCTTCGGGACCGCCTGTTCGTGCCCGCATGGGTCGGCGCAGCATCGTTGGCCGTCGCCGTCGTCGCCGGGGCACATCGACCGGCGTCGCTCCTGGCGTTCGCGCTGGGTGGATTTGCTGCGGGTGCGGCGCTGCGACAGGTGGTGCTCGCCACCCGTCGCCAGGGTTGGCGCGGTCTGGTCGGTCGCGCGAACGGCGGGATGATCGTGCACCTCGGGGTCATCCTCATCGCGGTCGCGCTCGCCGCCTCCAACGGCTACACCAAGTCGGGCGAGTTCCGGCTGACGGTCGGCGAGCCGGTGCGGTTCTCGGGGCACACGTTCGAGCTCGAAGGTGTCGAGGCCTTCACGACCGAGCGGGCCGAGGGAGTGAAGGCCCTCGTCAGCATCGATGGAGGTCAGGCATACGCGCCTGCGATCACGCGGTTCACCCGCATGGGCACCGACATCGGGACGCCGAGCGTGCGGACGGGTCTCACCAAGGACATCTACCTCACCCTCGAGAAGGCGGCGCCGGCCGGATCGACCGAGGCCCAGATCAAGATCTTCATCAAGCCGTTGATCCTCTGGATGTGGATCGGTGGAGCGCTGATGGCGATCGGTACCGTGCTGGCAGCCTTCCCCGGTAAGCGCCGTCGAGTGCCGACGGCGCCCGTGTCCGAACTGGTCGCCGTCGACGAGCCGGCCGCACATGTCTGACGATCTCGTCGTCGACGGGGTGGTCGGCGGCTTCGAGGCTGCGCCGCGTCGCCGGGTCGCCCCCTTCGTGGTGCTCGCTGTGGCTGTTGCGCTGGGGGCGCTCTTCGTCGTCCTGGCGCTCGGATCGTCGGGCCGCACCACCGACACCGTGAGCTCGTTCCTGCTGGGCAAGCCTGCGCCGCAGGTGGTCAGTACGACGCTCGACGGCGAACCGTTCGACCTGAGTCGTCGGAAGGGGAGTTGGGTCGTGATCAACTTCTTCGACCCTGCGTGTGTCCCCTGCATCAGCGAGCATCCCGAACTGATCACCCTCGACGAGCAGCAGGGCCAGCTCGTCGACGGCGCCGAGTTGTACACGATCATCAACCGCGGTAGCGATGCCGCCGTTGCCGAGTTCTTCGCCGAGCGTGGCGGCGAGTGGCCGATCGTACGCGATCCCGACGGTGGGATCTCGATCGACTTCGGGGTGGCCAAGGTGCCCGAGACCTGGATCATCGATCCGAACGGCATCGTCCGGGTCCGCTATCCCGGTGAGGTCACCGCAGAGCAGGTCGCGACCCAACTGCAGCAGCTGCGCGAGGCCGGTCTGTGATGGCCGCCCCCAGTGGGTGGCGAGCCGCCAAGCGCTGGCCGGGATGGGTCGTGCTCGGTCTGGTCGTGGTCGCCTTGTCGGTCGTCGGCATGACGAGCGACTCGACGCCTCTGACCGATCAGGAACGCGTCGAGGCGATCAGCAAGCGACTGGCATGTCCGATCTGCGATGGCGAGAGCGTGTTCGAGTCGCGCAACCCCACGAGCGAAGCCATCCGTGTCGAGATCCGCGCGCAGGTCGATGCCGGAGCGGCGACCGACGACGAGATCGTGTCGTTCATCGAGCAGCGCTTCCCGGGCCGGGTGCTCCTCGTGCCTCGCTCGACCGGCATCGATGCGTTGGCGTGGGCGCTGCCGGTCTTCGCGGCCGTCTGTGCCACGGCCGGGCTCGGTGTCGCGTTCTGGCGCTGGCGTCGTGCCGGCGGTGCCGTGCCGAGCGATGACGACCGCGCCATGGTCGCTGCCGCTCTCGAGGCCGAGCGGGACGACGATGGCTGAGCGGATCGGTCCCGACGAGCTCGCTCGGCTCGAAGAGGAGCGCCGGTTCCTGCTCCGCTCGCTCGACGATCTCGAACGAGAGCGCGCCGCGGGGGATGTCGACGACGACGACTATCTGACGTTGCGCGACGGATACGTCGCCCGAGCCGCGGCCGTGCTCCGCTCGATCGACGCGGGTCGGGCTGCGCTGCCGCCTCGTCGCCGGGTCTCGCGGGTGGTCATCGCGGCGTGGGTCGTCGGCGTGGTCGCGGTGGCGTCCCTCAGTGGATGGCTGGTCGCCCGCTCGTCCGGTCAGCGGCTGTCGGGCCAGGTGATGACGGGGGGCGAGGTCGACGAGATCGGGGTCGCTCTGGCCGAGGCGCGGAGCCTCCTCGGTTCCGATCCGTTGCGAGCATCGGAGTTGTACGCGGATGTGCTGTCCCGCGACCCGAGCAACGCCGAGGCGCGGACGTACACGGCTTGGCTGCTGGCCCTGTTCGCGTCGAGCGCCTCGACGCCGGAGACGGCAGAACTGGCGTCTGCGCAGTCGAGGGAGAGCTTCGAGGCGGTGATCGCCGATCA
>JBDKIV010000073.1:0-10212 GCA_039796935.1 Actinomycetota bacterium
CGTTCGATACCCCGATGAAGGAGAACACGTGAACAAGCAAGCCCGACGTCTGGCCATCGCCAGCGTCCTCAGCCTCTCGCTCGTCGCAGCAGCTTGCGGCGGCGACGATGCCGCCACCGACACCACGGCCGCCCCGGCCGTCGAGACGACGGAAGCCCCGGCTGCCGACACCACTGAAGCCCCGGCTGCCGACACCACCGAGGCACCTGCTGCCGAGCTGACCGGTGAGATCTTCGTCTCCGGTTCGTCGACCGTCGAGCCGATCTCGATCGCAGTCGGCGATGCCTTCGCCGATGCCAACCCTGGCGTGGCAGTGACCGTCGAGGGCCCCGGCACCGGCGACGGCTTCGCCAAGTTCTGCGCCGGCGAGACCGACATCAGCGACGCGTCCCGTCCGATCAAGGGCGCCGAGGTCGAGACCTGCGCAGCGGCCGGTATCGAGTTCATCGAACTGAAGGTCGCCGTCGACGGTCTGTCGCCGATCACCTCGGTCGAGAACACGGCCGTCGAGTGTGTGTCGTTCGTCGACCTCTACGCACTGCTCGGGCCGGATTCGACCGGCATCACCAACTGGGCCGACGCCACGGCGTTGGCCGACGGGTACGCAGCAACGGTGACCGACTTGGGAGCGGTGAACACGCCGTACCCGGATGCAGAACTGACGGTCACCGCTCCTGGTGAAGAGTCCGGCACCTTCGACTCGTTCGTCGAGCTCGTCATCGCCAAGGTCGGCGACGCGCTCGGCATCGAGGACGCAACGGTTCGTCCCGACTACACCGCCAGCCCGAACGACAACGTCATCATCGAGGGCATCTCGGCCAACCCGACCTCGCTCGGCTGGGTCGGCTTCGCGTTCGTCGAAGAGAACCTCGACACGGTGAAGCCGCTCCAGGTCGACGGTGGCGACGGATGCGTCGAGCCGACGGCCGAGACCATCGCCAGCGGCGATTTCCCGATCGCTCGTGACCTCTACATCTACGTCAACGCAGCCAAGGCCGCCGAGAATCCTGCGTTGGCAGCGTTCGTCGACTACTACGTCAACGAAGGCATCACGACGCTCGTCGGTGCCGGCGATGGCCAGGTTCCCTACGTCCCGCTCGCGGCCGAGACCGTGACCGAGGTTCAGCAGGTGTGGGCCGACCGGGTGACCGGCAGCCGCGACGGCGGCAAGTGACCTGACCCTTCCCCATGGTGTCCGGCGGCTGTCGTGAACGGCCGCCGGACACTCGGGGTTCTCGACCCGAGGACATCACGATGACAGCTGTTCAGACTGCGGGCGCTGCACCCACGAGCACCGACCTGCGTACGAATCCACGCCGGCGGCGCGCCGACCGTCGTGCCCGATGGTTCTTCATCGCTGCAGCGGTCACCACGCTCGTCGTGACGGTCCTCATCATCCTCACGCTCGTCGTCGACGCAGCGTCGTTCCTCTCGAAACTCGCCGACACCGACGAAGGGCTCGGCGGCCTGTTCGACATCGGCTGGTTCCCCCGGCGCGGGATCTTCGACATCGGGACGCTGGTCGTCGGAACCTTCATCGTCACGGGGATCGCGATGCTGGTCGCGGTTCCGCTCGGACTGGGGTCTGCGATCTACCTCTCGGAGTACGCACGGCCCCGAGTGCGGCGCACCGTCAAGCCGGTGCTCGAGATCCTCGCCGGCATCCCGAGCGTGGTCCTCGGCTACTTCGCCATCGCGTACATCAACCCGAACCTGATCGTGAAGCTGTTCAGTGGCGCCGACAAGGCGTTCACGCTGGCTGCCGCAGGGATCGGTGTGGGCATCCTGGTCGTGCCGATCATCGCGTCGGTCGCGGAGGACGCACTCCGGGCCGTGCCGATGGCGCTGCGCGAGGCATCGTTCGGCCTCGGTGGCAAGCGTTCGCAGACGACGTTCCGGGTGGTGCTCCCCGCGGGCGTCTCGGGTGTCGTCGCGTCACTCATCCTCGGTGTGTCGAGGGCCATCGGAGAGACGATGGTCGTGGCGATCGCAGCCGGAGCCGTGGGAGGCGGACTGTTCAACCTGTCGCCACTCGAACCCGGCCAGACCATGACCGGCGCAATGGCTGCCCTCGGATTCGGCAGCGACCAGGTCGCCGGTGACGACCTCGCCTTCCAGAGCCTCTACTTCATCGGGCTGCTCCTGTTCGTCATGACGCTCGTGCTCAACCTCGTGAGCGACCGGTTGGTCGCTCGAGTCAGGGAGATCTACTGATGGGACTCACCACGCCTGCCTCGACGGGCGGCCGCTCGGCCCGTGCGGTCACGGCCGGCATCGCGAAGCGCGGCGTCGACACCAAAGGTGCCCTCGTCGAGGGGTCGTTGCTCGGGGCGCTCGGCCTCGCGCTCGTGATCCTCGTCGTACTGGTCGTCGACCTGGTACGCCGCAGCTGGCCGGTGTTCAGCGACCGGGGCTGGAGTTTCATCACCGACGGTCTGAACGCCCAGACGGCATCGAAGGCCGGAGTCTGGTCGGCGCTCCAGGGATCGATCCTGCTGGGCCTGATCGTCGTGGTCGTCGCCTTTCCCCTCGGGATCGCCTGCGCGGTGTACCTCGAGGAGTACGCCGGCGACTCGCGCTTCGCCAAGCTGACCCGCATCAACGTCCGCAACCTCGCCGGGGTCCCGTCCATCGTGTACGGCCTGCTCGGGCTCGGCATCTTCGTGAAGGCGCTGGACGGCGTCACCCAGGGTCGAACGGTGTTCGCCGGTGGGCTCACGCTGTCGGCGCTCGTGCTGCCGATCGTCATCATCACCGCCTCTGAGGCGCTCCGCGCCGTTCCGCGCGGTATCCGTGAGGGTTCGCTCGGTGTGGGTGCAACACCCTGGGAGACCGTTCGCCATCACGTGCTGCCGGCAGCGGCACCCGGCATCCTCACCGGGACCGTGCTGTCACTCGCCCGTGCGATCGGCGAGGCCGCCCCCGTCCTGCTCGTCGGCGCAGCGACAGGCTTGCTGCGCACGGGCGACCAAGGATTCATCGATCGTCTGACGGGGCCGTTCACGGCGATGCCCGTTGCGATCTTCTCGTACGACCGTCAGCCCGGGGCCGACTTCCGGGCCGTCACCGCTGCCGCATCCGTCACCCTGCTGGTGCTCGTGCTGGTGCTGAACGGGTTTGCGATCTGGATGCGTAACCGCTACGAGAGAAAGGTCTGACCGTGATGGCGACCCCCGACCTGAGCAGGCGACTCGACGTCGTCGCTGCTTCCTCTTCATCGGCTGCCTCGGCCGACACCACGTCCGACATCGTGTTCGACGTGAAGGACTTGTCGGTCGCCTACGGTCAGTTCACGGCCGTCCGCGGGGTGACCCTGCCGGTTCGAGCGCAGGAGATCACGGCCTTCATCGGCCCATCAGGGTGCGGCAAGTCGACCGTGCTGCGGTGCTTCGACCGAATGAACGACCTCATCGACGGCGCACGTGTCGGTGGAACGATCCTCTACCGAGGAATCGATCTGTACGGACCCGACGTCGATCCGGTCGAAGTGCGCCGCCGGGTCGGCATGGTGTTCCAGAAGCCCAATCCGTTCCCGAAGAGCATCTACGACAACCTTGCCTTCGGGCCCCGTCTGAACGGTGTGAAGAAGCGGTCGGAACTCGATGACATCGTCGAGCGCTCCCTTCGGCGTTCTGCGCTGTGGGACGAGGTGAAGGACCGTCTGAAGTCGTCGGCGATGGGTTTGTCGGGCGGTCAGCAGCAGCGTCTCTGCATCGCCCGATGCGTGGCCGTCGAGCCCGACGTGATCCTGATGGACGAGCCCTGCTCGGCCCTCGACCCGATCGCCACGGCGCGGATCGAGGAGTTGATGCTCGAGATCAAGCGCGACTACACGATCGTGATCGTCACCCACAACATGCAGCAGGCGGCCCGAGTGAGCGACCGGACGGCGTTCTTCACCACCGAGGTCAACCCCGAGAGCGATCGGCGCACCGGTTCGCTCGTCGAGTTCGACCGGACCAGCACGATCTTCTCCAATCCGTCGGACGAGCGGACCGAGCAGTACGTCACGGGTCGGTTCGGCTGATGGAAGACCTTCGGCGCACGTTCCACAATGATCTCGACCTCGCGAAGGCCGACCTCGTCCAGCTCGCCGCCACCGTCACCGAGACGATCCCGCGAGCCACGGCCGTGCTGCTCGACGGAGATCTCGAAGGTGCCGACTACATCATCCGTGGGGACGACGAGATCGACGCCCGGACGATCGACATCGAAGAGCGCTGCTATCAGATCCTGGCGCTCCAGGCGCCGGTGGCGTCCGACCTTCGTCACGTCATCGCCCTGATCAAGATGGTTGCAGAGGTCGAGCGCAGCGCCGACCTCCTCGCCAACATCTGCAAAGCAGCCCGTCGCATCTACGGCCACGAGCTCGACCCCAAGCTGCGCGGCATCATCACCCGGATGGGCGAGCAGGCCCAGCAGCTGTACGACGCCGCCATCGACAGCTATGTCCAGCACGACGCCGCGAAGGCGGCTGCCATCAACGACATGGACTCGTACCTCGACGGGCTGCAGAAGCAGTTCATCCAGGCGATCTTCGAGAGCCAGGCAGCGGGCCGGATCGACCTGCAGGTCGCCGTCCAGCTGGCGGTCGTGGCCCGGTTCTACGAGCGCATCGGCGACCATGCGGTCAACATCGGCGAGCGTGTGCGTTTCGTGATCACCGGCTGGATGCCCGAGCACCGCGGCGCAGCCCGCTATCGGCAGCAGCACGATCAGCAGCCACGAGAAGACGGCGTTCCGGTCGAAGGAGCGGGCGGAACCTGATGATGGGGCTGCTGCATCGTCGAGCCGCCGAGTGCGAGCATGGTGCTGCGCTCGAGCAGGCGCTTCGTGACCTCGAAGCGTCCCAGAACGAGACGGCGCGGCTGCGCTCGATCCTCGAAGCGCTCCCGATCGGCCTCATCGCGGTCGATGCGCGAGGGCGCGACTCGCTCCTCAATGCCGCTGCCCGCGTAGGCGGCGGGCATGCCGAGGTGTTGGTCCGTGCGGCCGCGCAGCGGGTCGCGTCGGGTGCCGGTGCGGTGCGGGGTGCGAGCGAGATCGTCGAGCTGTTCGGCCCGCCGGGCCGGACGATCGAGGTGACGGCCCGCCCCGTCGACGACGACACGGTCGTACTCGTCGAAGATGTCACCGAGCGGGCGCGCCTCGAGATCGCCCGTACCGACTTCGTCGCCAACGTGAGCCACGAGCTGAAGACGCCGGTGAGCGCCATCTCGGTCCTCGCCGAAGCGCTGCAGGACGAAGACGACCTTGCCGTCATGCGTCGACTGGCGGGCCGGCTCATCGACGAGGCACACCGCGCCGCGTCGGTGATCGAAGACCAACTCGAGCTGTCGCGGATCGAGCTGGGCGGCGAGAGCGCTCGAGAAGTGATCGGCGTCGAGGAGTTGATCGACGAGGCGATGGATCGAACTCGAGAGACCGCCTGCCACAGGGGAGTCACCGTCAGGGCAGACATCGTCTGTCGGGCGAGTCTCTGCGGCGACCCGCGCCAGATCGTCTCGGCGTTGGTCAACCTCATCGAGAACGCGACGAAGTACAGCCAGCGGGGGAGCGAGGTGACGGTGGAGGTACAGGTGCTCGACGGGCACGTCGAGATCACGGTGACCGATCAGGGCATCGGTATCCCGGCCCGCGATCTCGACCGGATCTTCGAGCGCTTCTATCGCGTCGACCGGGCCCGCCGCCGAGACACGGGAGGCACGGGACTCGGCCTGGCGATCGTCCGGCGGGTTGCAGCCAACCATCACGGCGCGGTCGAGGTCCGCTCGATCGAGGGCGAGGGATCGTCGTTCACGCTCAGGCTGCCGGTGGCCGCATGAACGAGCCCGTCGTGCTCGTCGTCGAGGACGAGGAGAGTTTCATCGAGGCGCTCACGCTCGGTCTCAAGCGCGAGGGCTTCCGCGTGCACGTTGCCCGGGACGGCAGCGAGGCACTGGCCTGCTTCGAGGACGTCGGTCCGGACATCGTGCTGCTCGACGTGATGCTCCCGAAGATCAGCGGTATCGATGTGTGCCGGATGCTTCGCAAGACGTCGTCGGTGCCGATCATCATGGTGACGGCCAAGAGCGCCGAGATCGACACCGTCGTGGGGCTCGAGGTCGGTGCAGACGACTATGTCTCGAAGCCCTACCGAATTCGTGAGTTGGTGGCGCGGATGCGGGCGGTGATGCGCCGCCGGTCGACGCATCACGAGCCGACCGCACCGGCCCCGGTGGCCGGTGACGGGGCGATCGTCGTCGGCGACGTCGTACTCGACCCGTTCGAACATGTCGTCACGCTCGGCGGCCGAGCGATTCCGATGCCGCTGAAGGAGTTCGACGTCCTGCACGTGCTGATGGCCAACGCCGGCAGGGTGCTGCAGCGTGACACGCTCATCGACCGAGTGTGGGGAGCCGACTATGTCGGGGACACCAAGACACTCGATGTCCACGTGAAACGCATCCGCGGCAAGATCGAGCCCGACCCGGCCAACCCCACTCGGATCGTGACGATCCGTGGTCTCGGGTACAAGTACGAGCGACCTTCCAGCGGCTGACGATGCCCGACCCGCTCGTCGTCATCGTCGGTACGTCGCGCCCGCTCGTCGACGCGGTCGAGGCGGCTCTCCGACCGATAGCCACCGTGCTCCGCGAGGACGACACGGCAGGTGTCATGCGTCGACTCGGCGACGGTTGGGCCGATGCCGTGATCGTCGTCGACGACGACGCGGGCAGTGCCGGCCTCGATGCGTGCCGGGCCATTCGTTCCGAGTCGGACGTCCCTGTGATCGTGGTGTCGAGCCGGGACAGCGAGTTCGATGCCGTGCTCGCGCTCGAGCTCGGCGCCGACGACTTCGTACCGGCGCGAGACGCTTCGGCGTTGATCGCAGGTCGATGCCAGCTGGTGCTACGTCGCTGTGCGCCGAGCGCCTGGCTCGGCTCGGACGTGGCCCGCCCGATCGTCGCCGGTGACCTGATCGTCGACCCTGCCGCCTGCACGGTCACCAGGGACGGTCGGACGATGACGCTGCCGCCGAGGGAGGTGGCCGTGCTCCGGATCCTGGTGGCTGCCGGTGGGCGGGTGGTGCCGGTGGCGGAGCTCGTCGAGCAGGCGTGGGCCGGGAGGCGAGCGCGAAGCTCGGACACCTTGGAGTTCGTCATCAGGAGTCTCCGAGCGAAGATCGAGCAGGACCCGTCGTCGCCGACTCGGATCGTGAATGTCCGGAGCCTCGGGTACAAGTACGTCCGCCACGAGGCGAGCGGTCGGCCCACCGGCTGATCCAGGAGTTCGGTGAGTGTCGGCCGGGCGTTGGCTCAGACCTCACCATTCGTTCATGTGACCCGCGTACGTTCCGGACAGTCCACCAAGGAGGTCCTGTGAAGAAGGTCATCGGCATCGCTGCGAGTGCGCTCGTGCTCACACCACTCGTAGGCGTCGGTTGGGTCGAAGCATCGCCCCCGGCGGCAGCACTCGAGTTCATCGGCCGCTACGACTCGGGTTCGGGAGAGGCCGGTTCGGAGATCGTCGCCTACGACCGATCGACCCGGACGATGCTCGTGACGAACGGAGCGACGAACATGATCGACATCGTGTCGCTCGCCCAACCGTCGACCCCGACCCTCGTCGGCCAGATCGACCTCGACCCCTACGGGGTGGGCGTGCAGAGCGTCGCCGCCAACGCCGGCCGCGCCGTTGCGGTGGTGGCGGGCGCCAAGGACGCCGGCGTGGCCGAACCCACGGTGCTCGACCCCGGTGCGGCCGTGTTCTTCGACATCCGCACCCGCCGCGTGCTCGGCACGGCACCGACCGGCGCTCTGCCCGACGGGGTCACCTGGAGCGACGACGGCGAGACCGTGGTCGTCGCCAACGAGGGTGAGCCCCGTTGCGTCACCGTCGGTGACCGGCTCCCGACCACCGATCCGACGCTGGCCGAGAACCCCGAGGGTTCGGTGACCGTCATCGAGATCGACGACCTGCGTCCGCGGCGATTCGACGTCGACGTCGATCAGGTCGACTTCCGGGCGTTCAACGACCAGATGGACGTGCTGAGGACTGCTGGCGTTCGCGTGGGGACCTGGCCGGGCGCAACCGTCGCCCAGGACCTCGAGCCCGAGTACCCGACGATCTCGGGTGACCGTGCCTACGTGACGCTGCAAGAGAACAACGCCATTGCGACGATCGACCTCGATCGTGGCCGCGTGGTGGCGATCAGCCCACTCGGCCTGAAGGACCACTCGAGCGAGGCGAATGCACTCGACCCGAGTGATCGTGACGGCACGCCCACGGTGTTCGGTCAGCTGACCGGACCGGTCTCGGGCATGTACATGCCCGATGCCGTCGATGCGATGCGGTTCCGTCGATCGACCTATCTGTTCACCGCGAACGAGGGTGACGGTCGCGAGTACTTCTCGAACCTCGCCAACGTCGACGAGATCGAAGGGGTCGAGCAGGACACGTGCTTCGTCGACGAGGCTCGTCTCCGCAGCCTCTCGCTCGACCCGACGGTGTTCACCGACCCGACCTTGCGTGACAATGCCAAGTTCGGCCGCCTCAAGGTGACGTCGGAGCTCCCGTCGGTCGCCGGCACCGGTGGCTACACCGCGCTTGCTTCGTACGGTGGCCGGTCGATGTCGATCTGGACCGCTGCCGGCCAGCTCGTGTGGGACAGCGGCTCGTTCTTCGAGCAGATGGTCCACTCCGCCGACTCGGCCTCGTGGCCGACGGACGGCCCCATCCCGCTGTGGGCCACCGCCCAGTACGACACGCGCAGCGATGACAAGGGCCCCGAACCAGAAGGTCTGGTCCTCGGCGAACACCGCGGTCGCACCTTCGCGTTCGTCGGACTCGAGCGTGCCGGTGGCGTCGTGGTCTTCGATGTGACCGACCCGCGCTCGCCCGTGTTCCAGCAGTGGCTGAAGGTTGCCGGCGACATCTCGCCCGAGGGCCTCACCTTCGTGCCCGCCAACTCGGCTCCGAGCCGCAAGCCGCTGGTGCTGGTCGCTCACGAGATCAGCGGCACGACATCGGTGCTGCAGCTGAACCTCTGACGTCAACTCGAAGCAACGGCGCACCAGCGATGGTCGTCGAGTTCGAGCAGGCGGCCGGCACGGACGAGTCGTTCGATCGACATCTGTGCCGACCGCCGCTCGACCGCGTCTGCGAACACGACGTCGACGCCGGGCCGGTAGACGAAGCGATGAGCGACGAAGTCGGCGAGTGTGCGCGGTTGCTGGGCGAACTCGATCATCCGCCGTTCGCGGTCACCGATGACGGCAGCGAACGTGTCGACAGCGCTCACGAACGCATCGTGGCCCTCGACCACACCCTTGTGATGGAACGTCGAGTACCACGCGGCTTCGATCGACCTGACCCGATGCAGCGAGGTCTCGAACGCGTCGAGATCGCTCCATGCGTCTCCGTAGTACGGGCCGAAGGTCGACAGGTCGATGTCGCCGGTGATGAGGACGCCGTCGGGTTCGATCAGCAGCGCGCAGTGGCCGCGGGTGTGGCCGGGCAGGTGCACGACCTCGATGCGGACGCCGCCGAGGTCGAACGTCGTGCCGCCCGAGAACCCATGCGCATCGGGCCGCGGCACGTAGGTGAACTCACCCACGATGGTCTGGCGGAACGCGCGATCGATGTCGTCGTCGAGTCCGTAGATCTGCATCAGCCCGTCGAGCGAGGCGACGCCCGGCAGATCGTCGTCGTGCACGTGGACCTCGGCGTGCGGGAATCGGAACATGCCGGCCACGTGGTCCTCGTGGGCATGGGTGAGCACGATCAGGTCGACGTCGAGTTCGGGTGGTTCGGCGGCAACGCTGGTCGACGGGTCGACCAGCACGGTGGCGTCTGCCCCGCGGACGACCACGGAGTTGCCGTCTGGGTATCGGCCGCCGTGATCGCCGACGAGGACGGTGGTGTGCGGGCCGAGTGTGCGTTGGGTGATCGTCATCGGCAGCATTGTCGCCCGGATGCACCGCAGACGGCGAAGCTGGGACCGATCTACGGTGCGGTCAGGATGGCGAGCACCATGCCGACCAGCTCGGGGATCACCTCGGCGTCGGTGAGGATGCCATCGTCCGGGCTGGCTTCGCCGCGGTCGGCTGCGTCCCACAAGGCAGACAGCACCCCGAGCGACGTGACGACGTTCTGGATCGCGGCGCGGGCACGGAATCGGCGGACCCGGGGCTCGAGGTGCGCTGCGATCGGAATGACGTACGCCGATCC
>JBDKIV010000074.1:0-5908 GCA_039796935.1 Actinomycetota bacterium
GGGAATGACATGCCCGCCACCAGGCCGCCGACGAATGCCGATGCCCACATCGCCCAGCCGCCCACGGCGAACGAGGTGACGATGCCGAGGGTCGCGACCGGGATCCCACCTGCCAGCACACGTCGTCGGCCGATGGTGTCGGCAAGGCGGCCACCGAGCACGAAACCGATCGAGGCGGGGGTCGCGGTGGTGATGGTGAACGCTGCGATTCCGGCACCGCCGTATCCGCGCACGTCGTCGAGATACCTGTTCTGGAAGTACGACGCGGGGGCGAGGAAGAGATTGCCCAAGAAGGCGACTCCTCCGATGATCGCGAACCGCCGCCGGTCGACATGGGCCCTGCCGACCTGGTGGGTCTCGACGATGTGCGCGAATCTGCCGGTCTCGCGGAGCCGACGAGAGATGTCGACCGCGGCGACGAGCCACACGAGCGACAGCAGGTAGACGTAACGCCACGCGCCGGGTCCGATGTCGGCGAGCGGGAGCGCCATGACGGCCACTCCGGCGCCGAGTCCGCTCGCCATGGCGAGGACGCTGACCGCATAGGCACGGCTGTTGCGCGGCATCTCCTCGGCGACCGCGACACCGATCAAGAGGTCGAGGGCGATACCGAGGGGCCGGGCGATCGTCTGGCTGACGGTGAGCACCCAGAAGTCGGGCGCCAACGCCCCGGTGAACGCGAGCAACGGAGCGAGCCAGGCGAGCAGCACGATCATCCTGCGTCGGCCGAGGCGGTCGGCGAGCACCGTGAACGGGAGCGCGAGGACGATGCCGCACCGGACGATCACACCGGCAAGGCCCTGCCCCTGTTCGCCGATACCGAAGTCGTTGGCCGCGAAGTTCACGGTCTGGGTGAACAGCGTGTTGACGAAGGCCGAACTCATCGACACGGCGGCCAGGAGGCCGAGCACCATCACATGATGCGGTGTGAGCCGATCGGGTGGCGCCCATCGCGGTTGCGTGCCCGAGCCGACCGTGCGGTGCCGGAGCGCAGCCCGGACCGGCCAGCGGAAAAGCCAACCGAACCACGGCACGACGAGTCGGTACTCGGTCGTGTCCGAGACGTGGCCGTCACGAACGGAGACGATTCGCTCGTAGTGCTCGAACGGTCCGCTCTCTTGCACGAAGCGGCCTGGTGCGACCTCTCGCTCTGCCACCAGGCCGTCGCGCGGGCGAGTTGCCCGCTCGGCGTGCGACTCGGGCCATGTGCGCACGATGCGAGTCGAGGTCATGCGCACCAGCGGAAGGGTACCGGGGCCATACTGATGGAGTCATGTCGTCCGTCCAGCCACTGCTCGATCTGTCCGGCCAGATACTGGTGCATCGCTCGGCGCCGCTCGCTGGGCGCGTGGTGGTGCCCGGGGCCAAGAACTCCGTCCTCAAACTGATGGCTGCGACGCTGCTCGCCGACGGTGAACACGTGCTCACCAACGTGCCCGACATCGTCGATGTCGCGATCATGAGCGAGTTGCTCGCAGCGATCGGCGTGACGACGGTGCGCTCGGCTCCTGGTGAACTGACCCTCGTCAACACCGGGGCGATCACACCGGTCGCGCCCTACGAACTGGTCGAGCGGATCCGGGCATCCATCAACGTGCTGGGACCTCTGATCGGACGGTTCGGCTCGGTTCGCCTGTCGCTCCCCGGTGGTGACGACTTCGGCTCTCGTCCGATCGACATGCACCTCGACGGGTTGCGGGCCATGGGCGCCGAGATCACCTTCGAACACGGCTATGTCGAGGCGACCGCAGAACGTCTGCGCGGAGCCGACATCACCTTGGCGTTCCCGAGCGTCGGGGCCACCGAGAACATCCTGACGGCGGCAGTCCATGCCAAGGGCACCACGGTCATCGACAACGCTGCACGCGAACCGGAGATCGCCGACCTCTGCTCGATGCTCGTGTCGATGGGTGCCCAGATCGAGGGGATCGGGACGGCGACACTTCGGATCCACGGGGTGGAACCAGGGCAGCTGCGACCTGCTCGTCATGCGACGGTCGCCGACCGGATCCAGGCCGCCACCTACATCGCTGCGGTCGCCGTTGCCGGTGGCGAAGTCGACGTCGTCGGTGCTCGCGCCGATCACATGCAGTCGTTGCTCGGCCGGTTCGCACAGATGGGTCTCCACATCGTCGAACAGCACGATGGCATCACGGTCCGGGCCGAGCGGCGGCTCCGATCGGCCGATGTCTCGACGTTGCCGTACCCGGGTGTGGCGACCGACTACAAGCCGCTCATCGTCACCATGCTCAGCGTCGCCGATGGGGTGGGCATCGTCACCGAGAATCTGTACCCGGGGCGCTTCCGCTACGTCGAGGAGCTGCTCCGGCTCGGCGCGTCGATCCGCACGGACGGTCACCACGCCGTCGTCACCGGCCGAGAGCAGTTGAGCGGCGCGCCGGTGAAGGCCACCGACATCCGGGCCGGCGCGGCGCTGCTCGTGGCTGGGCTGGCTGCCGCAGGTACCACCACCATCAGCGGTGTTCACCACATCGATCGCGGTTATGACGATCTGGTGGGCCGACTCGTGGCCCTCGGCGCCCCGATCGAGCGATTCGGCGGCGGTGGGTCCTGACGTCCGGACCGGTCGGCGTCATCGACTTCGCGCACACTTGCACCGCGCTCGTCACCCGATCGTCACACACGTCGTCCACGGTGAGCGCATGTTGGACCTCGAACTCACCCGAAGCAACGACATCGTCATCGTGCGCATCACCGGTTCGGTCATCTCCGGACGCGAGGTCGACACGGTGGCGTCTGCCCTCGAGTTCGTCCCCGAGGACGAGCATCTGGTCATCGACCTCGGTGACGCGGTCGAGATCGAGCCGTCGTGCCTGGCCGACATCGAACGGGTGCTCCGTCAACGCTCGCTGATCGCCGAGGCCGCGATCGTGTCGAGTCGACCGGAGATCACGCTGCAACTGGTCGTGCACGGACTCGATCGGTTGGTGCCGGTCGTGCCGACGGTCGATCATGCCGCCGCGATCGTCCGGGCGCGGTGCGGACGCCCTGCAGCGTGACCCGTCAGCGGCCGGGCGTCGACCGTTGCGAGTCGTCCGTCGGTTCGCGCTGAGCCAGCGAGACCCGACGCTTCGCGAGGCGCAGCAGGGCGATGACGACGAGCACGGGTCCGACGATGAGGAGGATCTCGTCCCAGCCGCCCTGATGGGCCAGCATCTCAGACTCCCTGCAGGACCACGAGGACCGTGTTGGTCGCGTGGCTCTCGACCTCGTAGTCGCCCGGGGCGTCGAGGGTGAACGTGAACGCCGCCACCTGGCCGGCAGCGAACTCCTGGCCGTCGCCGAGGTCGATGCCGTGCACGTGGTACTCGTCGACGGCTGACGGGTTGATGAGTCGAAGTGTGACCGGGGTCCCGACGGGGATCTGCTCGATCCGGTCGGGCCCCGAATCGACGCCGACGGTGACGTCGATGACGAGGGGGAGATCGGCGGTGGCCGGAGGCAGTGGCAGGTCGGCGGTGTCGCCGGTCGACACGTTCGGAAGGTCGGCAGTCGCAGGGATCGACTCGGTGATGATGCTCGAGGCGCCTTCGGTCGTCGTCGTCGCTGCGAGCGTCGTGGTGGCTGCGACCGTGGTGGTCGTCGGCGACGCCGTCTCGTCGTCACCGCTGCACGAGGCCAGCACGCCGGCCGAGGCGAGGGCGAGGACCAGCGCGGCGGGAATGGTGGCACGCAGTGCACGTGTTGTCATGGGTGGTCATCGTACGGCGGTGGCTGCTTGAATGGACAGCGTCCTGAACCGAAAGCCCCTTGCACCATGCGCGCCCAAGTCGAAGAGACCATCGAAGTGATCCGGCCCGCCCTCCAAGCCGACGGCGGAGACATCGTCCTGCGCGACGTCGACGAGGCGACCGGGGTCATCTCGGTCACCCTCGTCGGAGCCTGCGGCACCTGTCCGGCGAGCACTCAGACCCTGAAGGCGGGGATCGAGCGGATCATGAAGGACCGCATCGACGGCGTCACCGAAGTCGTGAACATCGCATGAGCCGTCGGCACTCGTCGCCGACCGAGCTCTTCTCCGCTGCCTGCCAGGGTGACCGCGCCGCCGTGGCGCGGCTGCTCTCGCTGGTCGAACGGGGAGGTGACGAGGCCCGCGAGATCGGCCGTCTCAGCTATCCGTTGGGTGGCCAGGCCTACACCGTCGGCCTCACCGGTGCTCCGGGCGCCGGGAAGAGCACGCTCACCAGCGCGCTCATCGGGCACCTCCGTCGAGACGGCACCGAGGTCGCCGTCCTGGCCATCGACCCGTCGTCGCCGTTCACAGGGGGAGCGATCCTCGGCGATCGCGTCCGGATGCAGGACCACGCCACCGATCCCGGGGTCTTCATCCGCTCGATGGCGACTCGGGGTCACCTCGGCGGCCTCTCGTTGGCGACACCAGAGGCCGTCCGCCTGCTCGATGCGATCGGTCGTCGTTGGATCCTGGTCGAGACCGTCGGCGTGGGCCAGGTCGAGGTCGAGATCGCCGGCAAGGCCGACACCACGGTCGTCGTCGTCAATCCGGGGTGGGGCGACAGTGTCCAGGCCAACAAAGCAGGACTGATGGAGATCGCCGACGTGTTCGTGATCAACAAGGCCGACCGCAAGGGTGCTGACGAGACCCGGCGCGACCTCGAACAGATGCTCGATCTCTCCGACCTCGCCGACGACGCGTGGCGGCCGCCGATCATCCCCGTGATCGCCGTCGATGGCGTCGGCGTCGCCGACCTGTGGGACACGGTGCTGGCTCACCGAGACCACATCACCTCGACCGGTGAACTCGCTGCGCGACGCGAGTTCCGCCTACGGGAAGAACTGCGCGAAATCGTTGCCCGCCGCCTCGAGCAGAAGGCGCGAGAGATCGCGACGGGCGAGCGTTGGGACGCGCTGCAGGGCCAGGTCCTCGAGCGATCGCTCGACCCCTGGGGTGCTGCCGACGAGATGCTGGCCGGCGTCGACGCCTGATCGGGTCGCGCGGGCGCAGACAGTTCGGACTAGGTTCCGGACATGTCCGATCTGGTGCTCCTCGAACAGCGTGAGGACGGCGTTGCAGTCATCACGCTCGACAATCCCAAGGTGAATGCGCTCTCGCAGGAGGTGCTGTCGGCGCTCCACGACGTCGTCGCCGACCTGATGGCCGACCTTCCCGGTGCGGTCGTGGTCACCGGTGGTGAACGGATCTTCGCCGCCGGGGCCGACATCGCGCAGTTCGGCGGGCCTGCCGAAGCCGACCGCATCGGCCGCGGGTTCCACCGGGCGCTCGACGCGGTTGCCGCGCTGCCGCGGTTCACGATCGCTGCCGTCAGCGGGTACGCGCTCGGCGGTGGGTGCGAGCTCGCACTCGCATGTGACTACCGGATCGCGAGTGAGCGCGCCGTCTTCGGTCAGCCCGAGGTGCTCCTCGGGATCATCCCGGGCGGCGGTGGGACCCAGCGCCTCCCCCGCGTCGTCGGTGCGAGTCGGGCGAAGGAGATGATGATCACCGGTCGGCAGGTGCGTGCCGACGAGGCCCTGCGCATCGGGCTCGCCGACGAGGTGGTCGGGCCCGAACAGCTCCACACACGGGCGTTCGAGCTCGCGGCAGAGGTCGCCCGGGGTGCGACCGTTGCACAGGCGCTCATCAAGAAAGCCGTCGACCAAGGCCTGTCGTCGCCGCTGCACGACGGTCTGTTGCTCGAACGGAGGTTGTTCACCGAGAGCTTCCACAGCGACGACAGCCGTATCGGGGTGCAGAGCTTCCTCGAGCACGGACCCGGCAAGGCGACGTTCACGGGGCGATGAGCGCTCGTCCGGCGCACGGTCATGTTCGCGCGGCCGTCATCCGGCCCAGGCGGCGATGCCCAGCTCGACCGGACTGATCAGACCGGCGTGTGCCGGTAGCACCCGAACCGTGACCCCGTACGGTCCG
>JBDKIV010000075.1:0-4471 GCA_039796935.1 Actinomycetota bacterium
ACCGGCTGACGGCCGGGAACGGCCAACCCGCTCGCACGGGTGCCGATGAGGTGGTGGCGTTACGCCTGGTTCTCTCCGCCGAAGATCTCGCTGACGCTCGTGTCGTCGAACACGGCGTTGAGCGCATCGGCGATGAGCGGGGCGATCGACAGCACCTCGATCTTGTCGAGGTGCTTCTCGGGCGGCAGCGGCAGCGTGTTGGTGAGCACGACGCGGTCGATGGGGGCGTTCTTCAACCGGTCGATCGCCGGTCCGCTGAGGACTCCGTGGGTGGCCATCGCCCACACCTCGGTGGCGCCACGAGCGAGGAGGATGTCGGCGGCCGAGCAGATGGTGCCACCGGAGTCGATCATGTCGTCGGTGAGGATGCAGAGACGGCCCTCGACGTCACCGATGACCTCCTTGGCCTCCGACACGTTGGTCGTGCCCTTGGGTCGACGCTTGTAGATGAACGCCAGATCGGCGCCTTTGTCGGTGAGGTGCTGGGCCATGCGCTCTGCGACCTTGATGCGGCCGGCATCGGGCGAGACGATGACCGGATTGTGCGCGTGCTGGCGGATGTAGTTCTCGAGCACCGGCATGGCGGTGAGGTGATCGACAGGGCCGTCGAAGAACCCTTGGATCTGGCCGCTGTGGAGGTCGATGGACACCATCCGCTTCGCGCCGGCTGTCTTGAACAGATCGGCGACCAGACGAGCGGTGATGGGTTCGCGTCCCTCGGCCTTGCGGTCCTGACGGGCGTAGCCGTAGAAGGGGCAGACGGCGGTGATGCGCTTGGCCGATGCCCGGTACGCGGCGTCGATCATGATGAGTTGTTCCATGATCGAGTCGTTGACGCTCCGGCCGTCGCAACCGAAGTGGGTCTGCATGATGAACACGTCGCTTCCGCGGATGCTCTCGGCGAAGCGGGCCCGTACCTCACCGCTGGCGAACTCGACGAGGTTCGGTTCTCCGAGGCTGATTCCGAGGTGCTCTGCCACTTCTGCGGCGAGCGCAGGGTGTGTCCGCCCCGAATAGAGCGACATGCGCTTGGTGGTGATCTTCTCCATCCGAGGGCTCTCCGTGATCCGTGCCGAGGTCGTCTCAGGCGTTCGGCGCAGTGTAGAACGCGCCGGTCGTCACGCCCGGATCGATGGAGCTCCCGGCAGGCAGGTGGGCGAACGGTCCGACGCAGGCCCCCTGCCCGATCTCGGCATCGGTGCCGACGGTGTTCTGGACGATGCAGTTGGGTCCGACCCGACAATCGATCAGACGGACGTCGGGGCCCACCTCGGATCCGTCGCCGACGACGGTGTCGCCTTGGAGGATCGTGCCCGGGTACAGGGTCACGTCTCGGCCGAGCGTCACGGTGACGTCGAGGAAGGTCTGGCGGGGATCGAGCATCGTCACCCCGTTGAGCAGCCAGTGCCGGTTCGTCCGGTTGCGCAGCTCCCGCTCGGCCAACGCGAGTTGCCAGCGGTCGTTGACACCTTGGGTCTCGGCGGGATCGGCGTCGAACGTGCCGACCCGGTGACCCATCGAGCCGAGGACCCCGACCACATCGGTCAGGTAGTACTCGCCCTGGGCGTTGTCCGGCGAGAGATGCCGGAGCGCTGGCCCCAAGAGGTCGCGCCGGAAGGCGTACATCCCCATGTTGACCTCGCGGATGGAGCGTTCGTCCGGGGTCGCGTCGCGTTCTTCGACGATGCGCAGCACTCGGCCCGGTCCGCCCTTGCCCGGGGCGCGCACCACGCGTCCGTACCCGGTCGGGTCGTCGAACGTGCTCGTGGTGAGGGTCGCCGCGTTGCCGCTCGACACGTGGGCCGCCACGAGTTGCTGCAGGGTCTCGGGACGGAGGAGCGGCGTGTCACCGGGAAGGACCAGCACGGTCATGTCGTCGTCGAGGTCGTCGCCTGGAATCCCGGTCATCCCGACCGCGGCTGCATCGCCCGTGCCGCGCTGGACTGTTTGCTCGACGAAGGTGACATGGGCCCAGTCGGGGGCCTGCTCGTGGACCTTCTTCGTGACCCGTTCGGCGCCATGCCCGACGACGAGGACGGTGCGGTCGACGTCGAGGCCGTCGAGTGCGTGGATGACATGCATCACCATGGCACGACCGCAGATGAGGTGCAGCGGCTTCGGCCGGGTCGAACGCATACGCGAACCCTCGCCGGCGGCCAGCACGATTGCAGAGACGGACATGGCTCTTGTCTAGCGCATCGGTTCCGGGGAGAGGACTCGAACCCCTATACGCGGCACCAAAAACCGCTGTCCTGCCATTGAACGACCCCGGACGGAACGACCGACAGGTTACCGCTCGCCCTGCCGAGCGGCTGTTTGGTTCGCGCGGATCGATCCGGTAGCGTCCTACGAGCTATGGGTTCATTGATCAAGAAGCGCCGTAAGCGCATGCGCAAGAAGAAGCACAAGAAGATGTTGCGTCGGACGCGCCACCAGCGTCGCAAATAGCCCTCATCGATCTGGCGTCATCGACCCCCGCAGCCGAGCTGCGTGGGGTCGTTTTCGCGTCTACGGGCGAGTGCGGGTGAACACGACGGTGGCCGTCGGTTCGAGTGCGCGGAGCGCGCTGCGGTGGCCCTCGACGAACCAGGTCGCGCCGCTGCCCGCCAGGACCGGAGCGACACCGGCGAGTTCGGCGATGCGGTCTCGCCACCGGGCAAGCTCCGGGACGACAGCGATGGCGGCTGGTTCGAGGTCGTTCGGTCCGTCGGCAGTCGGCCCGCCGAGCTCGTCCCACGCCCGGTAGGCCGCCGGGGTGCTGACCGAGAGCGGAGGGATGACGAGGGTCACATCGGCCGCCACGGTCGGCAGCGGTTCGATCAGCTCGCCGATCCCACGGACTCGGGCTCGCCCGCCCACCATGCAGAACGGTATGTCCGCCCCCAGTCGCGATGCAGCGACGAGGTCATCGAAGCCGGCCCAGCGGAACACGGCGGCAGCATCGGCGGAGCCGCCACCGAGGCCCCCGCCGTGGGGGATCGCTTTGTGTACCTCGACGGCGGCGTCGCGGCCGACGAGGCGAAGTGCTCGTGCCACGAGATTGCTGGCGTCGTCGGGCACGCCCGCCGCGAACGGACCGTCGATGGTCAGGCCGCTCCCTGCGTCGAAGCTCAGCCGATCACAGAGTTCGAGTGTGACCATCTCGGCGTCGATGAGGTGATAGCCGTCGGCTCGAACTCCGGTGATCCTGAGCGACCGGGTGAGTTTGGCCGGAGCCTCGATGGTGATCATCGCGATGCCGTCTCGCTCGTCGTCCGCCGGTACTCGTCGAAGGTCTGGGCGAGGTGACCCCACTCGACCACGCCGAGTTCCTCGGGACGACGTCGTGCGTCGATCTCCGCAGCCTCGAAGACCTCGGAAGGCACCATCCCTGCGAGCGATCGGCGCAGCATCTTGCGTCGTTGACCGAAGGCGGTACGGATCAGCGAGAACATGACATCCGCATCGGCGCCCGTGGCGGGTGTCGGTCGCCGCACGATCTCTGCGAGTGCCGACTCGACATTCGGTCGGGGCACGAACACACTCGCAGGAACGGTCCCGGCGATCCGCGCTGTCGCCCAGTACGCGACCTTGACCGACACTGCCCCGTAGGCAGCGCTTCTCGGGGTGGCGCAGAAGCGCTCGGCCACCTCTCGCTGCACCATCACCAGCAGCCGTTCGATCTGCGGAACGAAGTCGAGCAGATCGCACACCAGGGGGGTTCCGACGTTGTAGGGGAGGTTGGCGACGACCACCCAGCGATCGGCGCCCAGCAGTTCGGGCCAATCGATCGTCATCGCATCGGCCTCGACGACTCGCACGTTGGTGTGATCGGCAACGACGTCGCGCAGTACCGGTACGACGCCTCGATCGACCTCGACGGCCGTCACCTGTGCGCCTGTCTCGGCCAGCGCCAGCGTGAGCGAGCCGAGTCCTGCCCCGATCTCGAGGACGTGGTCGCCGGGGCCGACACCGGCGAGTCGGGCGATCCGTCGTACCGTGTTGGGATCGGCCACGAAGTTCTGCCCGAGTTCTCGTCGCGGAGCCAGTCCGTGATCGGTCAACAACCGGGTGATGTCTGGTCTCGAGAGCAGGCTCACCAGGAGATCCGGACAGGAACCGGTGCGTCGGCCAGGTCGGCGAACTGGACGAACAGGTCGGCATCGAGCGCGATCTCGATGCCGTACGGGATCGTGGTGCCGAGCTGATTCGTGCAGGTGATCGTCAACCCGTTGTCGAGGTTGGTCACCGTCACGGTGGCACCCCCAGGCACCCGAGGTGCCGTGCAGATCGAGACCGAGTCGGCCACGGGGAGATGACTTGCGTCGCCCTGGAGCGTCCGGGTCGACGTCGTCTCGGGTGCGGCAGCATCATCGAGCAGCGGAGGAGGCACCACCAGCGTGTTCTCGAGGAAGACCGGCATCTCGATCTCCGCCGCCCCCTCGGTCGTCATGGTGTCGGGTTGCGGGGTGGGTACACCCGCAGCAGCGAG
>JBDKIV010000076.1:0-5296 GCA_039796935.1 Actinomycetota bacterium
GCGCGCGACCGACAACGCCTGGTCATACAGCGCGCGGTCACCGGACTCGATCGCGTCGGCCGCCAACATCACCGCCGCTTCCACCTGAAAAGACGGATAGCGGAGCCGCTGCGTCACATCGAGTGCTTCGGCTGACACGACACGACGCTGCTCCAAGAACCGTGGCGCACGATGCGTCGTCCGCCACGCCAGCAACGCCAACGCCCGCACATCCAGATCACTGTCCAACGACGACGCGAGCGCCTCGTCCGCGTACGGACGCGCCGCTGACGGGCGAGTCACCCATGACGTCTGCTGACCATCGATGACGGTCACCGGGATTCGGTTTTCAACGAACGCTCTCGCAGCGAGCACCCGTACCCGATCAGCCTCGTCGAGTGGCATCGCCTCAGCACGCTGCAGCAAACCAGCCGCGCGAGGATCCCCCAGATACCAATCAGCCGGGAACGCATACAAACAGGCGGCCCGCGCCACCACACCGGCATCACCAGCCATCTCGCCGAGCGTCACTGCCCGAGCCAGCACCGCCCTCGCGCCATTGATGTCACCGAGCCCGTCGAGCGCAACCGCAAGATCACACAGCCGCTCGGCCTGCACACGGAAATCCGACGAGATGTCCGACTCATCGGCCACACGCAACAGATCGCATGCCACCCGGTAATCGTGAAACGACAAGCTGAGCCGGCCACCATGATCCGCCATCGCCACAAGTTCGGTGAGCGGAAAAGCTGCGCCCGCTGCACGCGCATGCGCCAACGCCTCCGCCAACTGATCCGGCCCAGCCGCAAACAGATGACGAGCAGCCGCCACGTGAACCCACGCAACCCGCTCCGACGACAACTCCGCCATCAACAACAACCGATCCGATTCCGCAATCACCCCGTCATCGCACAACACACCACTCGCTCGGGCAGCGGCCAACGCGCGCTCCCCCTCGGCGACATGCACACCCCCGTACCGGGCGATCGACGCAGCCGACAACTGCCCGGCCACCAACCCAACAGCCACCAACGGCCGCCAATCCCACACTCCGCCATCAGATCCAACAACCACGACGAGGAACACTAAAGATTCGTCAGGAAACGGACCTTCGGCGAACAACGAGATTGACCGGATGGGTCATCACGGAGCCGGTACGCATCGGTCAGCGACCTCTCCGTCCTGACCGCCGGAAACGCCCCCGAAAAAGCAAACAGCCCCTCGAAAGGGGCCATCTACCAGGACTTGTGTAACGCGCGCTCGAAGGGACTCGAACCCCTAACCTTCTGATCCGTAGTCAGATGCTCTATCCATTGAGCTACGAGCGCAATCGGCCCCTGACTCTATCCGGCAGCGGCACGTTCACCACCTCATGTCGGCATGGGAGGACCTCGCCCACGCGAGACGGCCGATTCATCCTCCCCACGGCCCCCAGCCACCAGCGCGCATGTAGAGCGTCAGAGCGGCTCGGGCGTTCAGGTATGGGTCGTAGAGGTGTGAGGACGATGTGATGCCGAGATCCTTCAGCCAGCCCTTGTGGACGTTGAAGTAGATCTGGAACAGACCGTGGCAGCAGGAGTTGCGGGCCGTGTGCTTGTGGTTGCTCTCGCGCCAGGCGATCGCCAGCGCCCGTTCTTCGAGTTCGTCCGGCCAGATCTCACGGATGATCGCCACCGACTCGGCCTGCGAATAGCTCCGCACCGAAGGGGTCGGCGCTGCGGTGGTGGCAGGTGCCGGTGCGGGAGTGGCGGCTTGCACCACCGTTGGCTTCGGTGCGGTTGGCTTCGGTGCGGTTGGCTTCGGTGCGGGTGCGGCCTGTTGGACGGCCGCCTGCTTCGGGGCAGTGGGTGCCGGCGCAACGGTGGGGATCGTCGCCGAAGCGGGCAGACAGATCGTGCGGCCCGGGTAGAGCGCCGTACGTGCGGTTGCCCCGTTTGCGGCGAGGAGTTCCTTGGTGGACACCTTGACCTTGCGAGCGATGAGGATCCAGGCATCGCCGCGCAGGATCGTGTAGGTCTTCGCACCACAGACCGGCGCAACGACCGCAACAGCAGCGATGCCGGTCGAAGCGGCTTGCACGGTCGGTGCTGTCGTTGTCGAGCTGGCGCTCGAGGCGGCACGCGCCTGCGACGACGTGGGTGCCTGCGCGGCTACTGGCGCATCGGTGGCCGACGGCGCGGCGGGCGTGGCGATCGGTGCCAGCGTCTCGGGGGCCACCGCTGCCGGGCTGGTCGGTGGTGTGGTGACGGGCACCATGGTTGCCGCCGCCTCGACCCTGGGCGTCGCGCCCTCCGTTGCCACGCTGACCTTCACGGCCCAGACGAGGGCGATGACGATGAGTCCGGCCGTCACCAGAATCCCGAGACGGGCGACGAACGGGTCGTGCCCGATGCGCTCGCTTCGTGACGAGGTGGAACGTGACGATCCGGTCCGTGGTGACATCGTCGGGCGAGCGATTCGCCGGGTTTGCTCGCCACTCCAGAACTCGCGGTCCTGACTGTGCTGCTCGTCGTAGACGTTCATCGTCACCTCCTACACGCCTGTGCGTTTCGTTACGAAGATGACAAAGCTTTACCTCGTTCGTCATACAAATGCAACAGAGCGAGCGGCTGATGAGTCCCCCGACCCATCCGTCGTCGAGAACGAGAACGGCCCGGGGAGCGTGTCCCCGGGCCGATTCATGGTTGCGGAGAGGGTGGGATTTGAACCCACGGACCACTTTAGGGTGGTCCCCGCATTAGCAGTGCGGTCCATTCGACCTGGCTCTGGCACCTCTCCAGTCGCACGAAATGCTAGCGCGACAACGTGCCGGGGGCACCTGCCGGCTGGCGGGGAATCATCGTCGCACCCGGCGGCGTTGCACCCTCCCGTGACCGACCTCCCGCTGCCTCCCGACACCCCGAACACATCCGCCATCACCGTCTTCTGGCGACCCGGCTGCCCGTTCTGCGGGAACCTCTTCCGCCAACTCGAACGCGAGGGCCTCGAGCACCGTCGCGTCAACATCTGGGACGACCCCGAGGCTGCGGCGACGGTGCGGTCGATAGCGAACGGCAACGAGACCGTGCCGACGGTGCTGGTGGGCGACCGCGGCCTGGTCAATCCGAGCGTGCGCGAGATCATCGCCAACCTCTGACGTGACCCGAACGGGCCGACCGATGTGTTCGGACCCAGATCGGCAAGAACCTCTCAAGATCCCGCGTCATCCACCCATATCGAACATATGTTCGATAGTGTCGAGACATGGCTCTTCCGTCCACACCCGACCCGGCCACACCCGACCCGGCCACATCCGCCGGACGCCACATCGAAGACGTGCTGCGACAATTGCGCGGTCTGTGGAACTCTCTCGACGACCTCGACCTCGCCACGGTGGCACCGCACGAACTGGCTGCCACGCTCGTCACCCTGCAGCGCCTCGTCGATCGTGGGACTGCCACGCTCGCCCGGTTCGTCATCGCGGCCGACCAGGCCCGCGTCTGGGTGGGCTCTGGCAGCAAGAACATCACCGTATGGCTCGCTCAGCAGTCGAACGCCGGAACAAGCCGTGCCGCCGAACTGACGCGATTGGCCGAGGTGATGGACCACAACACTCTCCTCGCCGACACGGTGCGATCAGGCCGCATGTCGACGGCCACGGCGGCCACGCTCGCCCCACTCCTCATGGCACCACCTGCTGGCACAACGGCTCACGATGTCGACCAGTTGGTCGAGGCCTGCACCAACAGCACACCGACAGCGGCAAAAGTCGTCGCCGAGCACTGGAGGGCGCTGCACGACACCCGCGATGAGACCGAACTCGCCCGAGCCAGGTTCGAGAGTCGGGGTCTTCGCTTCTCCACCCCTCACGATGGAATGATCACCGTCAGTGGGCAACTGCCGACATTCGAGGCCAGTCGGGTCCGCAAGTGTCTCAGCGCATTCGGCGGTGGCCGACCCCACGACGGCGACACCCGAACCACCGAGCAGCGGCTCGCCGACGGTCTGCTCGCTCTCACCGACGAGGGTGCCGTCGGCAACGTCTGCGTCCACGATCGCGAATTCGACGCGCTCCGGGTGACCGACGATGTCGCACGACCCGATCCGCCCGAACCGAATGCGCCGAGCAACCCCCGCTCGAGGCAGCCCGAACCGAGGCGACCACCACGCACAGGGCGCCAGACCGCCACACTGCTCGTGACGGTGCCGCTCACCAGTCTCACGGCGACCGGCACCCGAGCCGGCATCGACGAGTACAACTGTCCGATCCCTGCGAGCGTGCTGCGCGAGCTCGCCCCCCGTGTGCAGCAGTGCGGCATCGTGCACGATGGCAACGTGGTGCTCGCCGTCGGCACGAGCACCCGCCTCGATCTCGGACGGACATCTCGTCACGGCACCGGCCCGCAGTACCGGGCGCTGGTCGCCCGAGATGGTCGATGTCGATGGCCGGGTTGCACCATCCCGGCCGCTTGGTGCGACATCGATCACCTCCGACCATGGGAGTTGGGTGGCACCACCGACCTCGACAACCTCTGGCTCCTCTGCTCGGCCCATCACTCCGAGAAGCATCGGGCCGGTACGACCTGCACCGGCACCACGAACGGCTCCGTCACCATCGAGCTTCCGAACGGGCTCACGATCACCAGTCGTCCCGATGGACCCATCACCGTGGCCGGTCCGGGCGGATGCTCGACACCGAGCAGGCCCTCATCAGCACCCCGGTAAGGTCGACGATCGTGAACGTCCTGCTGATCACACTCGACCAGTTCCGACACGACTGCTTGTCCGCGGCGGGCCATCCGGTGGTGACGACACCGGCGCTCGACGACCTCGCCGCTCACGGGGTCCGGTTCCGACGGCACTACAGCCAAGCCGCTCCCTGCGCACCCGGCCGGGCCAGCCTGTACACCGGGATGTACCAGATGAACCATCGTGTGGTCGCCAACGGCACGCCGCTCGATGCCCGGTTCGACAACATCGCGAAGGCGGGGCTCCGCGCCGGATACCGCCCGGCGTTGTTCGGGTACACCGACCAGAGCATCGACCCACGCGAGTCCACCGGTCGTGACGACCCACGCATGCAGCACTACACCGGCGTGCTGCCGGGTTTCGAGCCCGTCGTGCACATTCCCGACGACCACCAGGTGTGGCTCGACTGGCTCGCCGGGCTCGGATACACCGACCTCGGCGGCGGCTACGACGCGCTCGGCACCGAGCCGACACGACCCGCCGAGCACAGCGTGTCGGCATTCCTCACCGACCGCGCCATCGACTGGCTCGGCCAGCAACGAGCAACCGGGTCACCATGGTTCGCGCACCTGTCGTATCTTCGCCCGCA
>JBDKIV010000077.1:0-5839 GCA_039796935.1 Actinomycetota bacterium
ACGGTCGGCGACCGTGTCGCGGAACACCAGGGATCCCATCGTCCAGGGCCGACCGCATACCGGGGTGGTCTCTTTCACCAGGACCGGGACACCGTGCAGCGGACCCACCGGTTCATCACGAGCGATCGACTCGGCGGCACTGCGGGCCTGCTCGAGTGCGTCATCTGCCCAGAGGTGCGCCAAGCAGTTGAGGCGCGGCTGCACCACCGAGATCCGGTCGATCGTCCGCTCGCACAGTTCGACCGGCGAGATCGTACGGGCGCGAACGAGACGGGCTTGTTCGACGGCTGACAGGGGTGTCTCGGACGATCGGACGGTCACCTCAGGATCGTATGCCAGACGTTCACCGAGGCTGCTTCACTCGTCGTGTGATCGCGTGCAAGGCTGTCGACGTGGCTTGGCTCGTGAGCGACGGAACCGTGCTGGCCTCGGCCGAGGTAGCTGCCAATTCCGGCGCCCGTCGGCGCGGGCTGATCGGTCGGACCTGCCTGGACGGCGCGATGGTCATCGATCCGTGTCGGTGGATCCATACGGTCGGCATGAAGTTCGCCATCGACGTGGCGTACCTCGACGAAACCGGAACCGTCGTGAAGACCAGCTCCATGCCCCGCAACCGGATCGCCGCTCCGGTCTGGAGCGCCCGCTCGGTGATCGAGGCCGAAGCGGGCGCGTTCGAGCGCTGGGGACTGCACGTGGGGATCTCCGTCGAGGTGCGCCCGTGACCACGGCAGCCGGCCAACTGGTCCTCGTGGCAACACCCATCGGGAACCTGGGCGACTTGGCGCCGCGTGCGGTGGAGGCGCTTCGGACGGCCGCGTTGATCTGCTGCGAAGACACTCGGCGAACGGGTCGGCTGCTCCAGCACGCGGGGGTCCACGGCGTTCGGATGGCGGTCACGAACGAGCACACCGAGCGCTCGCGCGTCGACGAGGTGGTCGACCTGGTCGGCCGCGGCCACGACGTCGTCCTGGTCAGCGATGCCGGCATGCCCGGGATCTCCGATCCCGGGCAGCACCTGGTCCGAGCCGTGCTCGATGCGGGCCTCCCCGTGTCGGCCGTCCCCGGTCCGACGGCGCTGACCATGGCGTTGGTGCTCAGCGGGTTCGACACGACCCGGTTCGTGTTCGAGGGGTTCCTGCCGCGGAGCGGCAGCGAGCGGACCCGGCGGATGACCGAGATCGCGTCGGAGCGCCGCACCACCGTGCTCTACGAAGCACCCCATCGGATCCAGCGCACCGTGACCGACCTGGCAGCGGCCTGCGGCGGCGACCGGCGCGTTGCGTTGGCCCGCGAGCTCACGAAGATGCACGAGGAACTGTGGCGCGGACCGCTCGACGATGCCGTCACGGCGCTCACCGAACGCGACGCTCGCGGCGAGTACGTCGTGGTGGTCGAAGGCGCCCCGGTGCCCTCGACCGCACCGACCGCGGATGTCGACATCGTCGCAGCCGTCGAACGCGAGCTCGCACATGGCAGCTCTCGCAAAGATGCGGTCGCCCTGGTGTCGGCAGCACTCGGTGTGGCCAAGCGCCGAGTGTTCGACATCGTGGCGGAGATGCCACGCCCACCAGCCTCCTCGTCCACCACCCACCCGCAGCAGGAGCCCCATGAGTGAGTTCTTCGAGATCGCCGGCACCGGACCGAGCGCCGCGTTCTTCGACCTCGACCGCACCCTGATCAGCGGCTCGAGCGCCTTCGTCCTCGGGGTCGCCGCATGGAGAGCAGGGCTGGTCCGGCGTCGCCAGTTTGCGAAGGACGCCGCCGGCGCAGTCATGTTCCGTCTGACGGGGGCGAGCGACGACACCAGTCACGGTGTCCGTGACCGGATCTTGGGCGCCGTGGCCGGAGTTCGGGTCGATGACCTCGTCGGGCTCAACACCGACACCGTCCCCAAGCTGATCGAGCGGGTCCGTCCGGAAGCCCGTGCGCTGCTCGACATGCACCGCCACGCAGGCCGTGCGACCTACATCGTGTCTGCGTCACCTGTCGAACTCGTCGATCCGTTGGCCGGCGCCTTGGGCATGACCGGCGGCATCGGCACCGTCAGCGAGATCGTCGACGGCGCCTACACCGGGCGACTCGCCGAGCCGTTCTGCTACGGCGACGGCAAGGTCGACGCCATCACCAAGCTCGCCCACTGGGAGGGCCTCGACCTCCGGCAGTGCTACGCCTACAGCGACTCGGCCAGCGACCTGCCGATGCTCGAGGCGGTTGGCCACCCGGTGGCGGTGAACCCCGATGCCCGTCTCGAACGGATCGCTCGACGACGAGGCTGGCCGGTCGTCATCTTCAGTCAACGGACCAAGGCCGTGGTGCGGCGCACGACCCAGGCGGTCGGAGCCACCACCCTCGCGGTGGGTTCGTTCGCAGCCGGAGCGATGTACGCGACCCGCTACCGGGGCAGCAGCGCCAGCTGACGACTGAGAGCGACGAGCACTCCGTTCGAGTCCCAGACCTCGCCGTCTTCTTCGAACATCCCGCCATGGACGAAGCGCGTGCGGAAGACGCAGCGAACGGGGCCCGGTGCGGGGACCGCTCGGACGTGCACGGTCAACTCGACCGTCGGGACCCAGCCGGGCGGGATGTCGAGGTTGAACACCGCGGGCGGCAACGCGTCGGCGACGAGCAACAATCCGAGCGTGTCGATGGGCCGACCATCGCGGAACGACAACCACCCTGCGACTTCACCGACACGCGTCTTCTCGCCCTGGAGCCAGCCGACGTGGTCGGGGTGGAGATGGACGTCGAGCCGATCCATCAGCGCCACGGGGACCTCGCTCTGGCCGGACGAGCGGGCGACGCATCGATCGATCGGGGGTAGGTCGGGGGGTGAGCCGTTCACGGAGACGAAGTCGGACGCAGCGTTCGTCGACAGGTCGCCGAAGCTGGCCATCACCTGGATCACGATCCGCTCACCGCAGCGCAACGCCCCGGTGACGGTCGAAAAGCGCTTGCCGGCCTTGACCACGGAACCGTGTACCGATGCCTCACCCGGCGTACCGGGCGACAGGTAGTGCGCCGTCACCGTGACCGGATCGGGGCGTCCGGCCACTGCCCTCAACCCGTTGGCCGCGAGTGCCATCAGATAGCCGCCGTTGGCGTTGCCGCCGATGTCCCAGCCGTCATGGATCCGGCACTCACCGAGGGGACCGACCCATGTCGCATCGTCGAACTCGCTCATGGCGCGAGTCTGGCCGCCGGTCGGCTCATGGCACGCATCGACTGCGGATCGGCTCGAGCTCGACCGATGGTGTGGTCCGGAGCGGCCGCCGGACCGTATCCTGTCGAGCGTGACGAGCGCGATCCTCTCCCGCCGAATGTGCACCGGCTCCTGACCGCCGCTGCCCGCCGTTCGCCCCGAAAGGATCCCCATGGACCGCTTCTACGTCACCACCCCGATCTACTACGTCAACGCCAAGCCGCACCTCGGCCACGCCTACACGACCATCGTCGGTGACGCCCTGGCGCGCTGGCACCGCCTGCTCGGCGACGACGTCCACTTCTTGACCGGCACCGACGAGCACGGCCTCAAGATCCAGCAGGCAGCCAACGCGGCAGGTCGGTCGCCCCAGGAGTTCTGCGACGCGATCGCTCCACAGTTCGCCGAGGCGTGGCGTCGGCTCGACATCTCGAACGACGATTTCATCCGAACGACCGAGGAGCGGCACAAGATCGGTGTCCGGCAGTTGCTACAGGCCTGCTACGACGCAGGCGACATCGAACTCGACGTGTACGCGGGTAAGTACTGCGTGGGGTGCGAGGAGTACTACGCCGATGACGAGCTCCTCGACGGCGATCTGTGTCCGATCCACAAACGGCCGGTCGAGTACTTCGAAGAGGAGAACTACTTCTTCCGGCTGAGCCGCTTCCAGGACCGCCTGCTCGACTGGTACGCCGAACATCCTGGCCGGATCGTTCCCGAGTTCCGCGCCAACGAAGCGCTCGGCCTCATCCGCAGCGGCCTTCGCGACTTCTCGGTCAGCCGAACCAGCCTCGACTGGGGAATCCCCCTCCCCTGGGACCCCAAGCACGTCGCCTACGTGTGGTTCGACGCCCTCGCCAACTACATCACCGCCGTCGGATATGGCTCCGACCAGGCCCAGTTCGAGCAGTGGTGGCCAGCCCGACACCTGATCGGCAAGGACATCATCCGCCATCACTGCGTGTACTGGCCGGCGATGCTGATGTCGGCCGGGATCGAACTACCGGCCGGTTGGGCCGTCGGCGGTTGGCTCCTCGTCGATGGCGAGAAGATGGCCAAGTCGATCGGGAACGCGGTCGACCCACTGTCGCTGATCGACGAGTTCGGAGTCGACGGCTTCCGCTACTACGTGCTGGCCGACACGACCTATGGCCACGATGGCGACTTCACCCTCGAGGGCCTGACCGGTCGATACAACAGCGACCTCGCGAACAACCTCGGCAACCTCGTGTCTCGCGTCGCGACCGTGGTGGCCAAGCAATGCGGCGGTATCGGGCCTGCCCCGAAGCCCGATTCTCCGCTCGCCGAGGCTGCCGCTGCCGCATGGGAGGGGGCTGCGGCCGGCTGGGGTGACGTGCAACCGAACCGGGCGCTCGAGTCGACCTGGTCACTCATCCGGTCGACGAACGCGTTTCTCGAGGCGAACGAGCCGTGGAAGGCCGAACCCGGTCCGACGCTCGATGCGGTGATGGGTGACGCTCTCGAGGCGCTCCGGATCATCGCCATCCTGGTCTCGCCGGCGGTCCCCTCGACGGCTCAGATCGTGTGGGAGCGGATCGGCCTGTCGGGGTCGGTCTCCGACCAAAGGCTCCCCGACGGAGCACGGTGGGGTGGCTACCCGGGTGGACTGTCGGTCGTCAAGGGCGCCCCGATGTTCCCGCGCAAGTAGCCGGCCATGGAGCGCGGGCCTGCCATCGAGGTCATCGACAGCCACTGCCACCTGTACGACACACGCGGCGCCGACCTGGCCGACGTGCTCGCCGGTGCCCGCGAAGCCGGCGTCGTCGCGATGATCACCGTCGGCTGCGATGCTGCGACGACGGCCGCGGCGATCGACATCGCATCGCGCCACGAAGGGGTTCACGCAACGGTGGGCCTGCACCCGCACGAGGCGTCGAACGGCATCGAGTCGATCCTTGCGTTCCTCGACGATCCCGCAGTCGTCGCCATCGGCGAGGCCGGCCTCGACTACTACTACGACCACTCGCCGCGCGACGTCCAGCGCTCGGTCTTCGCTGCTCAGATCCAGTTGGCGCACGAACGGCGGTTGCCGCTGGTGATCCACACGCGAGACGCCTGGGACGAGACGTTCGACATCCTTGCCGCCGAAGGTGCCCCGGAGCGGACGATCTTCCACTGCTTCACGGGCGGCCCTGATGAACTGCGACGGTGCCTCGACCTCGGTGCACACGTGTCGTTCAGTGGCATCGTCACCTTCGCGTCGGCCACCGAACTTCACGAGGCCGCACGCCTGTGCCCACCCGATCGGCGGCTCATCGAGACGGACAGCCCGTACCTCGCCCCGGTTCCTCATCGGGGGCGACCGAATCGTCCGCAGTACGTCACCCATGTGGCCGAACGCATCGCCGTCCTGTGCGCCACATCGGTCGAGGACGTCGCGAGCGCGTCTGTCGCCGCCACTCGAACAGCGTTCCCAGGTCTTGCCGCAACGCTCTGACCTGCGGAAACATCGCCCGGCGGGCGCAATGCCTTGCCAAACACGCGTGTAGTTCGTAGCCTTTTCGTAATGGAGACGTCACAGAGGAGGCGGGTCGTGTTCGCGACGGCCCTGACGGTGGTGGCTCTCCCCTCCATCTGGCTGATCGGACGAGATGATCCATCCGTAGCGCCCAATCT
>JBDKIV010000078.1:0-21624 GCA_039796935.1 Actinomycetota bacterium
TCAGTTAATCAAGGTCGCCCTAGAGGTACTCGAGCAGTCAAGCGCCGTAGTCCACAAGCACGTCTGACGGACGCGAGACCGACGATAGAGAACTGGATTATCGGTGATAGGCATGGCCAGAAACTCGACCAGAAACCTGGCCAGAAACGGCCGTTGGCCGTAGGAGACCTCGGTACGGGGGAGGATTCTTAGCGGCTAACTCAGGGCGGCGGGAGGCGCGAAATGCCTGCTAGACTGCTATTCGATCCGCATGCCGGAGATCGCTCGGGCGATCACCAGCTGCTGGATCTCAGAGGTTCCTTCGAAGATCGTGTGGATCTTGGCGTCACGGTGCCAGCGCTCGACCGGGTACTCGCGGGTGTAGCCGTAGCCGCCGAGGATCTGGATCGCCTCTTCGGTCACCCGGACTGCGACTTCGCTGGCCTTGTACTTGCTCATCGAGCCCTCGCCGTTGCGGAAGCCGCCGTTGCGGCCGAGCCAGGCGGCACGCCAGATGAGCAGTCGGGCGGCATCGATCTCGGTCGCCATGTTGGCGAGCTTGAACGCGATCGCCTGGTGCTGGATGATCGGCTTGCCGAACGCGTGACGCTCCTTCGCGTAGTCGAGCGCGTACTCGTACGCAGCACGGGCGATACCGAGCGCTTGGGCGCCCACCGTTGGTCGGGTCGCCTCGAAGGTCGCCATCGCCGGCTGCTTCTCGCCGGTGCGACCCATGTCGCGGGCACGAGCCAGCTTGGCGTCGAGCTTCTCCTTGCCACCGAGCAGGCAGCGGCCCGGCACTCGCACGTCGTCGAGCACCACTTCGGCGGTGTGGCTGGCACGGATGCCGTGCTTCATGTACTTCTGACCCTGGCTGAGACCCTTGGTGCCGGGGGGCACGACGAAGCTGGCCTGGCCACGGCCCTTCAGGTCGGGGTCGACAGCGGCGACGACCACGTGCACGTCGGCGATGCCACCGTTGGTGATCCACGCCTTGGTCCCGTTGAGCACCCACTCGTCGTTGGCCTCGTCGTACACGGCGCGGGTACGCAGGCTCGACACGTCGCTCCCGGCATCGGGCTCGCTCACGCAGAACGCACCGAGCTGCACCTTGCTCGCATCGCCGTAGCACTGCGGCACCCACTCCATCACCTGCTCGGGAGTGCCGTTGCCGCTGATTCCGGCCGCGGCGAGCGCTGACCCCATGATGGCCATACCGATACCGGCGTCGCCCCAGAACAGCTCTTCCACCGCCACCGGCAGTGTCAACGCGGTCGGGTCGGCGAAGGCGTTCATGAGGAACTCCCAGCCGTAGAGACCGATCTTCGCGGCCTCCTCGACGATCGGATAGGGGAACTCCTCGCGCTCGTCCCACTCGTGCGCAGCGGGGCGGATCACGTCCTCGGCAAAGCCGTGAATCCACTTCTGGATCTGGATCTGGTCGTCGTTGAGTCCGAAGTCAGCCATGGCGGTCAAGTTACCCCTGGGTAACAATCCGTGCCAACTCTGACCGACGAAGATGCCGAGATGAACTCCGGGCGACGCTCTCCGATCACCGCACTCGTCGTTGCGACCGTCACGCTGGCCGCCGGGCTCGCTGCGTGCAGCGACAGCACCACGACGAGCGACGCCGCCACCCCGGACACGACGACCGCCGAGGCGACCACCACCGCCACCCAACCGGTCTCGACCGAACCCGCGCCGACCGCAGCAGACTCCGAGACCCTCGCCGCCGTCCAATCGATCCTCGATACCCAGCCCAGCGGGTGCGACCCACTCGATGCGCGGCAGTGCCTGCTCCCATTCCCCTCCAACGCCTACCGGACCGACGGGCGAGTCGCCCTGCCGCTCGACGGGATGCCGGTCAACGAAGGTGGCGTGGCCATCGACCCGACCGAGTGGAACCGCAACGACGGGTTCAGCCCCAACACCGCGATCCTCACCCACATCGAGGGCCTCGATGCCGACGCCTCGAGGCTTCCGCGATGGACCGACCTCGAGTCGTCGCTGGCCGATGACGCCTCGGTCGTCCTGGTCGACGTCGCCAGCGGCGAGCGTGTGCCGCTGTGGGCCGAACTCGACGCGAAGGCCGACGACGACGGCGACCGGCTCCTCGAGATCCACCCGGCCGTGGCGCTCGACGAAGGCGCCACCTACGCGGTCGGGCTGCGCGGCCTCGTCACCTCCGACGGTGCACCCGTCGAGCCGAGCCCCGTGTTCCGCGTCTACCGCGACCGACTGACGACCGAACTGCCCGCCATCGAAGACCGGCGCGACTCGATGGATGCCACCTTCGCCGCACTCGAGTCGGCCGGCATCGAGCGAGACACGCTCCAGCTCGCCTGGGATTTCACGGTCGCCACCTCCGACGACATCGCAGGACGGATGCTGCACATCCGCGACGAGGCGCTCGCGGCACTGGGCGATGCGGCACCCCCGTTCGCCATCACCTCCGTCACACCGAATCCCGACGACAACCTCGCGGCACGAATCGAAGGCACGTTCACCGTGCCGAACTTCCTCACCGGCGACGGTGGGCCCGGCAACCGCTTCTTCTACGGCGACGGTGTCGACACTGCGACCGACCCCGATGCGCTGCCCGCACAGAACGGGACGCTCGAGGCCCCGTTCGCCTGCAACATCAGCCTCGCCACCGCAGCGGGCGACGAACCGGCCCACCTCGTCCAGTACGGACACGGTCTCCTCGGCCGCCACCTCGAGATCAATGCGGGCAACGTCCGCGCCTTCGCGAACGAGCACAACGTGGTGTTCTGCGCCACCAAGTGGGCGGGCATGAGCGAGGACGACATCGGCAACGCGGCGGCCAGCCTGGCCGAGTTCTCGAACTTCCCCTCCATGGCCGATCGACTCCAGCAGGGAGTGCTCAACCAGATCTTCCTGGGACGACTGATGATCGCCGACGGCGGTCTGGTGAGCGACCCGAACTTCCAGCGAGCCAACGGCTCACCGCTCATCGATACCGCCCACCTCGACTACGACGGCAACAGCCAGGGCGGCATCATGGGCCTCATGCTCACCGCCGTGTCACCCGACATCGAGCGGTCCGTGCTCGGTGTGATGGGCATGAACTACTCGACCCTGCTCTCTCGCTCGGTCGACTTCGAGACCTACGAAGCGATCATGGAGCCCGCCTATCCGAACGACCTCGACCGGGTGCTCATCATCGCGCTGGTGCAGATGCTGTGGGACCGAGGCGAGGGCGCCGGCTACGTCCAGCACGTCACCGCCGACCCGTACCCCGGTACGTCCGCCAAGCCGGTGCTGCTGCACGTGGCGTTCGGCGACTGGCAGGTGAGCGAGTTGACGGCGATGGTCGCCGCACGCACGATGGGCGCCACGATTCACCGACCGGTCACGGCGGCAGGCCGCAGCGGGGAAGTCGACCCGGGCTGGGGACTCGAGACGACCACGTACCCGAGCGACGGGTCGGCACTCGTCATCTGGGACTCGGGCAGCGACCCGATCCCGTTCGAGAACCTGCCGCCGAGCACCAGCCGCGATTCGCACGAAGACCCTCGCGCCGACCCCGACGTCCGACGCCAGAAGGCGGCCTTCCTGTTCGATGACACCGTGATCGACGTGTGTGACGGTGCGGCCTGCACCGCCGACCCTCGCGACTGACCACCCGGGCGGTGAGGCAGCGAGTCGTCGGGCGAGGTGGCCGATCCCTAGCATCGCCCGCATGCCTCAGGACGAACTGCGTGACCGAACCGGCTCTGCCATCCGCCGATTGGGTCACGCCATCGTCGGGCACCAGATCGACGACGACGACCTGAGCCGACTGGCCGAACAACTCGAGGGATGGGTCCAGCAGGTGAGCGGCGGCGAGCCCCGAAGCCGCACCTCGCACAACTTCCAGCGCGGCGACGAGTGGACACCGCCGGCGCACGGCGAGTTGTTCACCACCACGCACGGGGACCGACCGGTCAGCGGCTCGTCGAGCCCCTACGGACTCGACCCGGTCATCCGCCGCGACGGCGACGAGGTGGTCGCCACCGTCACCCTGCGCGCTGCCCACGAAGGCGCACCCGCGAGAAGCCATGGCGGGATCGTCGCTGCGCTGTTCGACGACGTCTACGGGTTCGTACTGACCATCCACCAGACACCCGGGTTCACCGGCGAGCTGACGATCCGCTACGAAGCACCGACCCCGCTCCACGTGCCACTCGAGTGCCGGGTCCGGCTCGATCACCTCGACGGACGCAAGATGCACATGACCGGCGAGCTGACCACGCCCGACGGCACGGTCTGCGTGCGTTCGAGAGCGCTGTTCATCAAGGTCGACCCGGCGAAGGTCCGTTGGGGCGAAGGGGTCTGACGACAGCCGTCACCGGCGCAGCGACGTACCGGCCTTCGTCGTCTCGACGATCCACCCCTCGGCCTGCAACTCGGCGCGCAGCGAATCGGCGGCCGCGAAGTCCTTCGCTGCACGTGCAGCATCGAGCGCCGCCGCTTTCGCAGCGGCGTCGGCCGGCACCATCGCTGCTGCGGCGAGTACGAGACCCACCGCCCGACAGATCTCGTGCACGGCTGCGGCGAGGGCCGCAGCTTCGGGGGCCGACGAGTCGAGCGCCGCATTGGCGCGCCGGACGGTGTCGAACAGCAAGGCGGTCGCCGACGGCGTGTCGAGGTCGTCGTCCATACGCTCGCGGAAGTGCGCGACGACGCTCGGGTCGGCCTCGGCTGCAGGCAGCGCGGCAGTGCGCGCCGCGAACGCGTCGAGGCCGGCTAGAGCCTTCACCGCGGCATCGATGTTGTCCTGGGTGATGGTGATCGGTCCCCGGTAGTGGGACTGCAGGAGCAACATCCGGTAGGCGCGCGGGTCGTACTGCTCCATCAGGTCGAGCAGGTTGGCGACGTTGCCGAGGCTCTTCGACATCTTCTCGCCCTCGGCATCGACCACGAACCCGTTGTGCATCCAGTGCCCGGCGAAGGCCTTGCCGAGCGCGACGGCCTGCGCTCGCTCGTTCTCGTGATGGGGGAACTTGAGGTCCATGCCACCGCAGTGCAGGTCGAACCCCTCGCCCAGGATGTCGAGGCTCATCACCACGCACTCGCTGTGCCACCCGGGACGCCCGTCGCCCCACGGGGACTGCCACGACGGCTCACCCGGCTTGGACAGCTTCCAGAGTGCGAAATCGGCCGGATGACGCTTCTGCCCGGCACCGAACACCTCTCGCTCGCCGCCACCCTCGAGCAGATCGGACAGACGCTGATTGGCGAGCAGCCCGTAGTCGGGCACGGTCTCGACGCTCAGGTAGACCCCGTCGCTCGTCACGTAGGCGCGGTCGGATGCGACCAGCTCGTCGATCATCGCGACCATCTGCTCGACGTACTCGGTCGCATGCGGGACATCGGTGGGGCGGGCGACACCGAGCTTGCCCATCGCATCGAACCAGACGGTCTCGCACCGATGCGTGATGTCCTGCCACGGTCGATCCTCGCGCTGCGCGCGGTCGATGATCTTGTCGTCGATGTCGGTGATGTTGCTGACGAGACGGACCTGCAGACCGGTCCACTCGAGATACCGCCGGAGCACGTCGTACACGAGCGTCGCTCGGCCGTGCCCGAGGTGAGGCGGCCCGTACACGGTCGGGCCGCACAGGTAGATGCTCACCGTCGCTGGCTCTCGGAGCCGCAACTCTCGGATCTCGCGTGTGGCCGTGTCGTAGAGGCGCAGCATGGCGAGCAAGCCTACGGGCCGCTCGGAGGCCGCCGGTAGTCTGACCCCGCTATGACGAACATCCCTGACAAGCCGTCGCTCGACGGTATCGAGGCCGACCTGATGCAACGGTGGGAGGACGAGGGCGTCTACCGCTTCTCGCGCTCGGCCGACCGCCAGCAGGTGTTCGCCATCGACACGCCCCCGCCGACGGTCAGCGGTTCGCTGCACATCGGCCATGTGTTCAGCTACACCCACACCGACACGGTCGCCCGCTTCCACCGGATGCGCGGCGATGCCGTCTTCTACCCGATCGGTTGGGACGACAACGGCCTCGCCACCGAGCGCCGAGTGCAGAACTTCACCGGAGTGCGCTGCGACCCGTCACTGCCGTTCGACGACGACTTCACCGCTCCGTTCCACGGCGACGTCCCGAAGGACCATCGCGCCGTTCCGGTCAGCCGGCCGAACTTCGTCGAACTCTGCCGCGAGGTGACCCACCTCGACGAGCAGGCGTTCGAGGACCTCTTCAAGCGGCTCGGCCTGTCGGTCGACTGGAGCCTGCTGTACACGACCATCGGTGATCGCGCCCGCCGGGTGAGCCAGCGGGCGTTCCTGCGCAACCTGGCCCGGGGCGAGGCGTATCAGCAGGACGCGCCCACGCTGTACGACATCGACGAGCGCACCGCCGTCGCCCAGGCCGAGATGGAAGACCGCGAGATGCCCGGCGCGTACCATCAGGTGGCGTTCCACCGCACCGACGGCGGTGGCGACCTGGTGATCGACACGACCCGGCCCGAGCTGCTCCCCAGCTGCGTCGCCATGGTCGCCCACCCCGACGATCCCCGCTATCAGCCGATGTTCGGCACCACGGTCACCACCCCGTTGTTCGGCGTCGAGGTGCCGGTGCTCGCCCATCCGTTGGCCGACCCCGACAAGGGCACCGGCATCGCGATGATCTGTACCTTCGGCGACGTCACCGACGTCACGTGGTGGCGCGAACTCGACCTGCCGTCGCGCGCACTCATCGGTTTCGACGGCCGCTTCACCACCGAAGCACCCGAGTGGATCACGACCGCCACAGGAGTCGATGCGTATCGGCAGCTGGCCGGCCTCGCCCCGAAGCAGGCGCAGAAGCGCATCGTCGACATGCTCCAGGAATCGGGCGAAATGCTGGGCGATGCCCGACCGATCACCCACCCGGTGAAGTTCTACGAGCGAGGCAGCCGCCCGCTCGAGATCGTCGCCACCCGGCAGTGGTACATCCGCAACGGCGGCCGTGACGACACGCTGCGCAGTTCGCTCGTCGAGCGCGGCGGTGAACTCGCCTGGCACCCGCCCTACATGCAGCACCGCTACGACAACTGGGTGGGCGGCCTCAACGGCGACTGGCTCATCAGCCGTCAGCGCTACTTCGGCGTACCGATCCCCGTGTGGTACCGCCTCGATTCCGAGGGCAACCCTCGCTACGACGAGGTGCTCGTCCCCGCCGAGGCCGATCTGCCGGTCGATCCGTCGACCGACTGCCCGCCCGGATTCTCCGCCGACCAGCGTGGCGTACCGGGTGGATTCATGGGCGACCCCGATGTGATGGACACCTGGGCCACGTCGTCGCTCACGCCGCAGATCGCCGGCGAGTGGGAGGAAGGGTCCGACCTGTTCGCCCGCGTCTTCCCCATGGATGTGCGCCCCCAGGGCCACGACATCATCCGCACCTGGCTGTTCGCGACGATGGTCCGCAGCCACCACGAGCACGGTTGCCCGCCGTGGCGCCACGCTGCACTGTCGGGCTGGATCCTCGATCCCGACCGCAAGAAGATGTCGAAGAGCAAGGGCAACGTGGTGACACCGATGCACCTGCTCGAGCAGTACGGCACCGATGCCGTCCGCTACTGGGCCGCATCGGGCCGTCCCGGTGTCGACACCGCGTTCGACGAGGGCCAGATGAAGATCGGCCGGAAGCTGTCGCTCAAGATCCTCAACGCCAGCAAGTTCGTCCTCTCCTTCGGCGAGACGTCGGGCGACGACGCCGTCACGAACTCGCTCGACGTGGCGATGCTCGCCCGCCTCGCAGGGGTCGTCGACGACGCCACCACGGCGTTCGAGGGGTTCGACTACGCCCGTGCGCTCGAGCGCTCCGAATCGTTCTTCTGGTGGTTCTGTGACGACTACGTCGAACTGGTCAAGGCCCGTGCCTATGCAGGCGACGCCTCGGCCCGTCTGGCGCTGCGTACCGCGCTCTCGGTGATGCTTCGCCTGTTCGCCCCATTCCTGCCGTTCGTCACCGACGTCGTGTGGCGGTGGTGGCAGCCGGGTTCGGTGCACGGTGCCACCTGGCCGACACCGACACTCGACCGACTGAGCTCCGGCGCCGGCGACGTCGACCCCGACGCAGCACTCGACCCGGTGTGCGAGCTGCTGGCGCTCGTCCGGCGAGCCAAGACCGAGGCCAAGCTGAGCCAACGTGCCGTCGTCGGCCGACTCGTCGTCCGTGGCCCCGAAGGCGCCCTGGCTGCGATCGCATCCGCATTCGGCGATCTACGCGAAGCCGGGTCGGTCGAAGCGGTCGAGTACGTCGCTGCCGATCAGCTCGGGTGCGATGTGACCCTCGTCACCTGATACAACTCGACCCCATGAAGACACGCGCAGCGGTTCTCTGGGGAACGGATCAGCCATGGCAGGTCGAAGAGATCACGATCGACCCGCCCAGAGCAGGCGAAGTGCTGGTGCACTGGAAGGCGTCGGGGCTGTGCCACAGCGACGAACACCTGGTCACCGGCGACATGGTCCCGTCCGACGACATGCTCGCCCTGATGGGCGTCGACAGCATGTTCCCGATCATCGGTGGCCATGAGGGCGCCGGCATCGTCGAAGCGGTCGGCCCCGGCGTCACCTCGGTGAAGCCCGGCGACCACGTCTCGGCCAGCTTCGTGCCCTCGTGCGGTCGCTGCCGGTACTGCTCGACGGGCCGCCAGAACCTCTGCGACAACGGAGCCGGCACCTTCGTCGGTGGCATGATCACCGACGGGACGCACCGCCACTTCGTGGGTGACGGTCGTCATGTCGGCCTCATGGCCAAGCTGGGAACCTTCTCGCAGCACGCCTGCGTCAGCGAGAACTCCGTCATCAAGGTCGACGACGACCTTCCGCTCGAGGCCGTCGCACTCGTCAGCTGCGGCGTCGCCACGGGGTTCGGTTCGGCGACAGCGCGCGCCGACGTGCGCACCGGCGACACCGTCGTCGTGGTCGGCATCGGCGGCATCGGCATCAACGCCGTGCAGGGGGCACGCCTGGCCGGGGCGAAGCACGTCATCGCCATCGATCCGATCGAGTTCAAACGAGAGACGGCGATGGAACTGGGCGCGACCCAGAGTTTCTCGTCGATGGAAGAGGCATTTCCCGCCGTCACCGAACTCACCTACGGCCAGATGGCCGACAAGGTGATCATGACGCCCGGGGTCATGTACGGCGACCTGATGGAACTCGGCCTGGCGCTCACCGGCAAGGGCGGAACCTGCGTGGTCACCGCCGTGGCGCCCATGGCGCAGACCCAGGCCGCGGTCAACCTGTTCCAGCTCGCCATGTGGAACAAAGAGATCAAGGGCACGATCTTCGGTTCGCTCAACCCCCGCCACGACATCCCGCGCCTGCTCGGGCTGTACCGCGAGGGCAGCCTCAAACTCGACGAGTTGATCACCCGTCGCTACTCGCTCGACCAGATCAACGAGGGGTACCAGGCCATGCGCGATGGCGACAACATCCGCGGCATCATCGTTCACGACTGAGAGTAGCCTGCACCCCCTGTGACGAGGTCGTGGCCTCAGCGGCTCCTGCTGCTGGTGAACATCGTGGTGATCGCTGCCTGCTTCATCGGCGCGGGCGGCATCGTGGTCGCCCGGTACTACGGGAACAGCCTCTCGAAGGTCGACCTCGTCGCGCCGGCGACATCGACCCCGCTCGGCTCGGCGAGCACCACGCCGGCAACACCGGGCGAGACGGCCTCCGTCACCGAACCGACCTCGACGGCAACACCCGAGACGTTCCCACCGGCCGACCCCGAGGCGAAGAACTTCCTCATCACCGGTGCCGACAACAACGCATGCATCGACCCCGACTCGCCGTACGCCTCTGCCTTCGGCGACCGCTCCACCGGGGGTGAGCGCAGCGACACGATCATGATCATGCGGGTCGACCCCGCCACCAAGCAGGCAGCCGTCCTGTCGTTCCCCCGTGACCTCTGGGTGCAGATCGCCGGGCGCGGCAAGCAGCGCATCAACACCGCCTACGTGAAGGACGAGCCCCAGCGGTTGATCGACACGATCTTCCAGAACTTCGGTGTCTCGGTGGACCACTTCATCCAGGTCGACTTCTGCGCGTTCAAGACCATCGTCGACGGTCTGGGCGGCGTGGCCGTGCCGTTCGAGTACCCGGCGCGCGACGTCAACACCGGACTCGACGTCGCCACCACCGGCTGCTTCACCTTCGACGGCGACCACGCACTCGCGTACGTCCGGTCACGCAAGTACCAGTACCTCGACACCGACGGCAGGTGGAAGGGCGACCCGGCCGGTGACCTCGGTCGAGTGTCGAGGCAACAGGACTTCCTGCGCCGTGTGATCTCGCAGGCGATCGATCGGGGCGTCACCGACCCGACCGTCGCCCGGAGCCTCATCAAGGCAGCCCAGGACTACGTGGTGGTCGACCGGGCGCTCACGATCAACCGGATGCTGCAGTTCGTGGGTGTACTGCGCGGGTTCGAACCGGGAGGCATCGCCGCGTATCAGATCGAGGCCGAGAACGCCGTCGTCTCGAACAATGCCGTCCTCATCCCACGGATCAAGGGCGAGAACATGCAGACCGTGCTGAAGATCTTCACCGGGGAACTCCCCCTGGCGGGCGCTCCCGAACAGGTCTTCGACACCACCACCACGGCAGCACCCTCGACCACGACCGGGCCGACCGTGCCGGGGCCGACCACCACGACACGGGGTACTGCGTCGACCACGACGTCGACGACCACCACGGCCCCGCCCGCGCCACTGGCCGAGGAGAACGCCAAGGGCATCGTGCCGCCGAAGGACATCAGCTGCTGATGCCGTGACCGCGGGCGGCTGTCGTCGCTCGCCCGGTTCGACACAGCGCCACCGCTGACGGCGGTTCAGGTGTCGAGGGCCCGAGTGAGCGCGTCGGCCACCATCGACGGCCCGGCAACCGTGGTGAGGCGTGCGCCGACGCGACGCGCGAAGGCCTCGGCCTCGTCGCTGTCACCCTCGGGCGCGATCACGACCAGTTCCTCGAGGCCGCGCGCGGCAGCGACGGGGTCGCCGTCGACCGTGGCCCGGCAGTCGCTCAGCAGCACGGCGATCTTGCGGCCCGCCCGGCTACGAGACAGCTGCTCTCGAGCGATCACGAGCGCACTCGCGAGGTCGGTCGTGCCGAACCCGCGCAGCGCGAGGAGATCGTTCACCACGCGATCGGCAGGCTTCGGAACGTCCTGGCTCTTCGCCACCACGGCGTCCTTGGCGAAGGCCACCACGCTGTAGTCGTCGGGCGAGCGCCACGCCACCGCAGCGGCGGCGACGGCCGCCGTCGCCAGCGGCTTGCCCCCCATCGAACCGCTCCGGTCGATCATGAGGCACAGCGCCGTACTCGGCTGCACCCAGCCACGAATCCGCAGCCGCTCCGGGTCGACGGCACGGCCGCGTCCCCCGGCATCGACGATGGCATCCATGCTGGCATCGAGATCGATGTCGCCGGCATCGGGCCGGTACGGGCGCTCGACGAGCTTGCCGACCCCACGTGGTCGTGTTCGACCCCGCCTGCTGACGTCGAGGAAGATGCGACCGGCGAGCCGCCGAGCCAGCTCTCGCAGCACCGGATCGGTCGCCCCGGTGAGGTCGGCGAGCATCGCCATCGTGTCGTCGGGGTCCTCGTCGAGCGCCTCGTCGAACGCTGCCTCGTCGAGCTCGCCGACCTCGGGAGACACCTGCTCGAAACGAGGGTTCCTCGCGAGGTCACGGCGAGACGTCGTCTTGCGCTGAGCCTTCGACACTTCCTCGTCGGCCTCGTCGCCTTCCTTGGCACGAGGCGGCGGCGCCTGCGACGGAGGTGGGTTGCTCAGGCCCCCGTCGGGGCGATCGCTTTTCCCGCATCGTCCTCGTCGGGCGCGCGGAACACCTCGCGCCACAGTTCGGTGACGATGTCCTCGGACGACCGGCTGCATCCCTCGCGTACGCGTACCCGACCCGAGAGCGCGACCAGGGCAGCATCGAGGCCGAGTTCGGGGTCGGTCGCTGCAGCGCTCCGCAACTGCGACAGCGTCCGCGTGACGACGGCGATGTCGATCGCTCCGCGAACGGACGATCCGACGCGCAGATCCGGGTGTTCACGGGTGCGCCGCACGACATCGACGACACGCTCGACCCAGCCACGATCGACATCGGGCGCTGCCCGATGGACGATGGCCTGCTCGTCGACCGCCGGCTGGTACCCCATGGCCAGCCTGCACATGCGGTCGTACACGGCTCCACTGATCCGGGCGGTGCCGACGGCGTCGAACGGGTTCATGGCCGCCACGAGGCGGAATCCCGGGGCGCAGACGACCCGGCCGAGACGAGGCACGTGCAATTCCTGCTCGCTCATCACCGTGATGAGCACGTTGAGGGTCTCTTCCGGGATGCGGTTGATCTCTTCGACGTACAACAGCGAACCCGACGTCATCGCCGTCACCAGCGGCCCGTCGACGAACACCTCGGGTGTGTAGCCGTCGGTGAGGACGCGGGCAGGATCGAAATGGCCGACGAGTCGGGCTGGCGTGAGCTCGGCGTTGCCCTCGACGAACTCGAACCCGATCCCCAGCTCGTGGGCGACCGCGCGGAGCAGCGTGCTCTTGCCGGTCCCCGGCGGCCCCTCGAGCACGATGTGCCTGTCGGCCATCAGCGCGGCAACGACGAGCTCGAGCTCGCGTTGCCGGCCGACGACCTGGCGTGACGACCTGACGAGCAGGTCGCCGACGGGCTCAGACAAACTTGAGGACGCCGCGGATGTTGTTCCCGGCGTTCATGTCGGCGTAGCCCTCGTTGATGCCCTCGAGCGGGTAGGTCTTGGTGACCAGTCCGTCGAGGTCGAGTTGCCCCTGCGTGTAGAGCTCGAGCAGCTTCGGGATGTCGCGGCGCGGGTTGGCCGAACCGAAGAGCGAACCGATGAGCTGCTTTTCGAACACGGTGAGGAACACCGCCGGGATCGAGATGTTGGCCTCGCCGACCGGGTGGATGTTGGTGACGACGATCTTCGATCGCTTGCCACCGAGCCAGAAGGCCTCACCCAGCACATCGCCGTTGCCGACACCGCAGGTCATGATGACCTTGTCGAACCCGCGGCTCCAGGTGGTCTGGTCGAGCGCTGCGATGGCTTCTTGGATGGACTCGTGGGTGTGCGTGGCACCGAACTCCATCGCCTTCTCGCGCTTGAACTCGATGGGATCGATCGCGGCGACGACGCGGGCGCCGGCCAGCTTGGCTCCCTGCACCGCGTTCGCCCCGATGCCGCCGACGCCGACGACGGCGACCGTGTCGCCCGGCTCGACCTGAGCGGCGTAGACCGCCGAACCCCAGCCCGTGACGACACCGCAGCCGAGCAGGCAGGCCCGGTCGAGCGGCAGATCCTTGTCGATCTTGATGCAGCTGGCCTCGTTGACCACCGTGTGGTGAGCAAAGGTGCCGAGCGCGCCGATACCGAGCGCGAGGTCCTGACCGGAGGCGTCATGGTGGCGGGCGGTCCCGTCGCTCAACTGCATGCCGGTCGCCGTGATCGAACCCATGTCGCACAGGTTCGAGTGGCCCGACGCACAGCTCGGGCAGCGGCCGCAGGCCGGCACGAAACCGAAGACCACGTGATCGCCGGGCTGCACCGAGAACACGCCGGGGCCCACCTCGAGCACCACGCCGGCACCCTCGTGCCCACCGATCAGCGGCGGCTCGGGGGTCGCGCCGGCCAGGTCGCCCGTGAGCAGGTGCTCGTCGCTGTGGCACATGCCGCTGGCGTGGATCTGGACGAGCACCTCGCCGACCTTCGGCGGGTCGAGCTCGATCTCTTCGACACTCCACGGGCCGCCACGCTGCCGCAAGATCGCTGCTTTGGTCTTCATCTCGTGAACCCCCTGTTCGAACGACTGATGAACGGACCATATCGCGGCAGGGCTACGCTGCGCTCATGGAGCAGGACACGACCACCGCCGATCACGAGCGCACCGCCACCGCCATCACCGCCGACACGTTGGTCGACGACGAGCTGCTCGTCGAAGAGATCTCGATCGACGGGATGTGCGGGGTCTACTGAGCGTGCTCGATCGGGCCCTCGAGCTCCACCCACAGGTGGCGCTGCGTCCCGAACCGTTCGGCGCGCTCGCCTACCACTACGGCAACCGTCGACTCGTGTTCTTGAAGCATCCCGACATGGTCACCGTGGCGCGGTGTCTGGCCGACCATCCCTCCCTGCACGCTGCGCTCGCCGCATGCGGCATCGCCCCGCAGCGCTGGCCGTCGTTCGACAAGGCCTTCGCGTCGCTCGAGTCATCGGAGATCGTCCGTGAGCGTTGACACCCTGGCGACCCAGATGAAGGCCGGCCTCGATGCGCCGATCTGCCTCACCTGGGAGCTCACCTACGCCTGCAACCTGCAGTGCGTCCATTGCCTGTCGTCGAGCGGCCGGCGAGACCCGCGCGAGCTGTCGACCGCCGAAGCCAAACGCGTGCTCGACGAACTCCACGACCTGCAGGTCTTCTACATCAACATCGGCGGCGGCGAGCCGATGATCCGCAAGGACTTCTTCGAGATCATCCAGTACTCGGTCGATCGCGGGATCGGGGTCAAGTTCTCGACGAACGGCGCCTACATCGACGCCGATGCCGCACGACGACTCGCGGCGATGGACTACCTCGACATCCAGCTCAGCCTCGACGGCGTCGACGAGGCGACCAACGACGCAGTCCGAGGCCCCGGCTCGTACGCGCTGGTCCGCCGCGCCATGGACCACCTGGCCGACGCGAACTTCGGGCCGTTCAAGATCAGCGTCGTCGTCACCCGGCACAACGTCGACCAGCTCGACGGCTTCCAGGCGCTCGCCGACTCGTACGGCGCGCAACTGCGCGTCACCCGGCTGCGTCCCTCCGGACGCGGTGCCGACACGTGGCACGACCTGCATCCGACCAACGCTCAGCAGCGCCAGATCTACGAGTGGTTGCTCGCCAAGGGCGAGGGGGTCCTCACGGGCGACTCGTTCTTCCACCTCAACGCGCTCGGCGACCCGCTGCCCGGCCTCAACCTCTGCGGCGCCGGCCGCGTGGTGTGCCTGATCGACCCGATCGGCGATGTGTACGCCTGCCCGTTCGTCATCCACGACGAGTTCCGCGCCGGGTCGGTCCGCGACGCCGGCGGGTTCACCGACGTGTGGCGACACAGCGACCTGTTCGTCGATCTCCGCCAGCCGCAGTCGGCGGGCGCCTGCGCCAGTTGCGGCAGCTTCGACGCATGCCAGGGCGGCTGCATGGCGGCGAAGTTCTTCACGGGCCTTCCCCTCGACGGGCCCGACCCCGAGTGCGTCACCGGTCACGGCGACGCACTCCTCCACGCCGTCCCGGTCGGCATCACTCCCCGACCCGCCATGGATCACAGTCGCCGGTGACCTGGCTGCTGCTCCCGTTCGCATACGCACTCGGGACGTTCCCGAGCGCCGTCATCGTCGCCCGGAGCAAAGGCATCGACATCACCGCAGTCGGCTCGGGCAACCCCGGTGCCTCCAACGTCGCCCGCACGCTCGGCTCGCGATGGGGGATCGTCGTGTTCGTGCTCGACGGCCTGAAGGGTGCCATCCCCGCAGGCGTCGGCGTTGCGCTCGGTGACCGCCCGCTCGCCTACGGGCTCGTGTGCGCCGCGGTGATCGGGCACATGTTCCCGGTGACCCGCCCGGGCAAGGGCGGCAAAGGGGTCGCCACCATGGGTGGGGCGGTCGTCGTGCTGCACCCGATCGTGTTCGGGGTGCTGCTCGTGGTCTGGTACGTGGTGCGCCGGGCCACCCGCATCGCGTCGCTCGCCTCGATCGCGATCGCGATCGGCTTGCCGATCGGGGTCGCGCTCGGCAGTCGCTCGGCATGGGAGGTGGCAGCCACCGTTGCGCTGTCAGCGCTCGTCATGGCCCGTCACCGATCGAACATCGAGCGGCTCATCCGCGGTCGAGAACTGTCCAGCTCGCGGTCGTGATGCCGGACGCCCCGCCCGGGCGCCGGGGCCGGTAACGTCGCTGACCGTGCGACTGCTCGAACCGCTGCAGCTGGGCGAAGCCACAGCACCCTCACGGGTGATGTTCGGGCCGGCCGTCACCAACCTCGGCGACGACGATCGACGCTTCACGGCACGGCACGTGGCGTTCTACGAACGGCGGGCTGCCGGCGGGTGCGGCATCATCGTCACCGAGGGAGCGAGCGTCCACGGGTCGGACTGGCCCTACGAGCGCGCCCCGCTCGCCGAACGGTGCGGCGAGGGTTGGGCCAAGGTCGCCGACGCCTGCCATCGCCACGGCTCGCTCGTGATCGCCTCGCTCGATCACGCCGGCGGCCAGGGCTCGAGCGCCTACAGCCAGACACCGCTGTGGGCACCGTCGCGGGTGCCCGAGGTCAACTCGCGCGAGGTGCCGAAGTGGATGGAGGCCGACGACATCGCTGCCGTCGTCCAGGGCTTCTCGTCGGCGGCGCACGTGGCGACGAGCGCCGGTTGCGACGGGGTCGAGATCAACGCCGGACAGCACAGCCTGGTCCGGCAGTTCCTGTCGGGCCTCACCAATCATCGCGGTGACGAATGGGGCACCGACCGTCTCCTGTTCGCACGCCAGGTGATCGAGGCGGTCCGCCGCCGCGTCGGCACCTCGGTGGTCGGGCTCCGGCTGTCGTGCGACGAACTCGCGCCCTGGGCCGGCATCACCCCGGACATTGCGCTCGAGATCGCACCGTCGCTCGTCGCTGCGGGCGTCGACTACGTCGTGGTCGTCCGGGGCGCGATCTTCTCGGCAGAGAAGACCCGCCCCGACACACACGAACCGGAGGGCTTCAACATCGAGCTCTGCCGGTCGGTGCGGTCGACGCTCGGTGGCACTCCGGTGTTCCTCCAGGGTTCGGTGGTCGATCCGGGCCAGGCCGAGTGGGCACTCGGTGACGGCGTGTGCGACGGCGTCGAGATGACGCGGGCACAGCTCGCCGACCCGGGCCTGGTCGCCGCCTTGCGCGACGACCGAACGCCGCGCCCGTGCATCCGCTGCAACCAGGCGTGCCAGGTCCGCGATGCGCGCAACCCGATCATCAGCTGCGTGGTCGAGCCGAGCACGGGGCACGAGACCACCGATCCCGACTGGTACGTCGCCACTCGCGAGCCGGCCGACGTGACGGTCATCGGTGGCGGCGTCGCGGGTCTCGAAGCGGCACGGGTCGCCGCGCTCCGCGGTCACCGGGTGACGCTGGTCGACCAGCGCGACTCGCTCGGTGGTGTCGCCGCACTCGCCGGCCCCGGGCAACCCTTCGTCCGGTGGCTCGTCCGCCAAGTGGACGAGCTCGGTGTCGCGGTGCGATGCGGCGAGCGGCTCGACTCGTGTGCGGTGTCGGGACTCACCATCCAAGCCACCGGTTCGCGACCCGGGGTCCGCGAGTACGAGGTCGACGATGGCGCCGTGGTGGTCGACGTCGTCGACGTTCGCGACGGAACCGTGTCGCTCCCCGATGGCGACATCGCGCTGTTCGACCCGATCGGCGGGCCCATCGCCGTGTCGCTGGCGGAAGAGCTCGGGGCACGTGCGATCCTGCTGACCCAGGACCAGATCGCCGGGAACGAACTCAGTCGAACCGGTGACCTGGCACCGGCCAATGTCCGCCTGGCCCAGGGCGGGGTACGGGTCGAGAAGCGGACGCTGTTGCGCAGAGCGCTGCCCGGTGCCGTCGAGGTCCAGGACCGTTTCACCGGCGAGCGGCGCACCATCGCGTGCGCTGCCCTGGTCGACTGCGGATTCCGTCTTCCCGACCAACCACTGCCGGGGCACGCCGTTCGGATCGGCGACTGCGTGGCGCCGCGTACCATGCTCGAAGCAGTTCTCGAGGCGCGCCGCGCGGCACTCGGTGCGTGACTCGATGCGGTGACCGACAGGGAGGCAACATGCGCCGTGCATTCATCATCGTCGACGTCCAGAACGACTTCTGCGAGGATGGCTCCCTGGGGGTCGACGGTGGCTGCGCCGTCGCCAGCGGGGTGTCGCACCATCTGGCTGCACACCGCGACCGCTACGACCTGATCATCGCCACCCGCGACTGGCACATCGCGCCGGGGGACCACTTCTCGGATCAGCCGGACTTCGTCGACACCTGGCCCCCGCACTGCGTACCCGGGACCACCGGCGCCGATTTCAACCCCCACCTCGACGACGCCGTCGAGTTCGCCGACACCATCGACTCGATCGTGTCGAAGGGCCAGCATTCGGCGGCCTACAGCGCCTTCGAAGGCACCACGGACGACGGTGGTTCGCTGATCGAGCTCCTGCGGTCACGCCAGATCACCCACATCGACCTCGCCGGCCTGGCGACGGACTACTGCGACCGAGCGACAGCGCTCGACGCCCGAGCCAACGGGTTCTCGGTACGGCTGCTCGTGCCGCTGTGCGCCGGTGTGGCACCTGCGAGCACGCTCGCCGCACTCGACGAGATGGCGGCCGCCGGCGTAGAGTTGACGGACGACCTCACCTGAGCCGACCCCACTCGCCGGCACGCTGCGTCACATCTGCAGCAGAGCCGGGGCGACAGCCTGATAGATGAGCGCTGCGCCAGGCGTGTACACGTGCACGCCATCCCAGCGATAGGCGAGGTCCGACGAGATCGCCGGGTCGGCGCACCATTCGTCGGGCCCCTCGACGAACCGGACCGAACCGGGCGACTCCGCAGCCACCCGGCGCAGCAGGTCGTTCAGGTGCGCCACGCGCCGGTCGTCACCACGTTCGGGCAGTGCGGGTACGCCGGCACCCTCGACGTCCTGCGGTCTCATGCACGGCACCTCGAGCAGGGCGACCCGCGCCCCGGTCGAGCGGAGCGCGGCGATCCCGCGTGCCAACTGCTGCAGCACGAGACGATCGAACTCGGCCGAGGCGAAGGGCACGCTCACCTCGTCGACGCGGAGGTCGAAGACCTCCCAGGCGCCCAGCACGACGAGCGCCACCTCCGCCTCGAGGTCTGCCGCCGCAGCAGCCCATCGATCGGCGAATCCGGCGCACTCTCCGAAGGATCGACGGAAACTCGAGCGGGCCGACACGACGCTGCCCGCCTCGAACACGCCGCAACCGTCCAACGAACCGTCGGCGATGGTGAAGGTCTGCTCGACCCCATCGGGCAGGTTGATGGCCAGCGAGTGCGCCTGGGAGTCGCCCACGATCACCACGCGTCGAGGCAACACTGCCGACGTCGTGCTGGGGGCGACCGTCGAACCCGAGCCGACCGTGGTGGTCTCGGTGACGGTGGAGGCGGTACCGGCGAGCACGGGGGCCGTCGACGAGGTCGAACCCTCGAGCGGGTCGGCAGAGGCGTCCGGGACGACCGGCGAGACGAACGCGACCTCGTCGCCACCCTTCGCCGGGTCGTACGGTTCGACGTCACCGTAGAAGGCGAACAGGGCCACCCCGAGCAACGAGCACGCCGTCGCAGCGCTGTTGAGCGCTGCCGCCGAAACGCTCCGCCACTGCCCGGACCGGATCGGCGTCTCGACGAAGCGGTAGCAGAGCTCGGACACCGGAACGGCGATCACCATCGCCACGGCGAAGGCGGCGACGGAACCGGTGGTCGCTCCGGCGACCACGCTGACCGGCCACGTCCAGAGGTAGAGGCCGTACGACCGTCGACCGATCGCAGTGGCAGGCGGGGAAGCGAGCACACGCCGCGACACCCACGATCCCGGGTGGACGGCACACGCGACCGCACCTGCCGATGCCAGGGTGACCACGGGGAGCATCCAGCGGTAGGTGGCGCGGTCGTCCACGTGCCCGACGACGAACATCACCGAGAGCACGACCATCCCCGCCACGAGGGCGGCGTCCGACCATCGAGCCCGGCCGAGCGAGGCCTCCGACTCGTCACGCTCCCAGGGGCGCCACAGGAATGCCGTCCCCGCACCCAGCAGCAACCCGCTCGAACGGGTGAGCGTCGACAGGTACAGCAGATTCGTCCGCCCGGTCGCGAGTTCGGGCGCCCGGGCGAGCCACCAGGTGACGGCCATGACCGACAGCGACACCACGACGAGCGCCGAGCCCTTCGCCCGACGCGACGCGCGGAGCGCGGCGATCCCGACGAACACGAGTGGCCACAGCACGTACCACTGCTCTTCGACGGCGAGACTCCACAGGTGACGAACGAGCGACGGGTCACCGCCCGAGAAGTAGGGAACCTCTCCGACGATCTGACCCCAGTTCGCGGCGTACAGGATCGCCCAGGGCAGATCGCGACGCAGGTCCGACTGTTGCTGTGCGGTCCCCCACACCGCTGCCCATGCGCCGACGACCAGCAGCATCGCGACCAGAGCGGGCACGAGGCGCCTGGCGCGACGGCCCCAGAAGCTGCCGAGGCGAACGCCGCCGGTGCTCGCATGCTCGGCGATCAACAACGACGTGATCAGGTAGCCCGACACGACGAAGAACACCTCGACCCCGAAGAACCCGCCCGTCATCCAGCCGAAACCGGCGTGATAGGCGATGACGGCGAGTACCGAGAACGCACGGAGCCCATCAAGACCGGGCTGGTACCGCATGACCGCATTCTAGGGTGGGGGCATGTCCGTCGACAGAGCACGCCAACACTTCGCCGACCGCAACCCCGGTAGCCGCCGGTATTTCGAGGAGGCGTCGCGCCACCTGCCGGGCGGCCACACCCGGACCGTTCTCACCCACCCTCCGTTCCCGCTGGTCTTCGTCGCCGGCGAGGGGGCCACGCTCACCGACATCGACGGGCACACCTACATCGACCTGCTGGGCGACTACACGGCGGGCCTGCTCGGCCACAGTGAGCACCGGGTCCTCGATGCCGTCACGGAAGCGCTCCGCCACAACGTGAGCGTGGGCGGCATCCATCCCGCCGAAGCCAAGTTGGCGCGACTGATGTGCCGTCGATTCGGCCTCGATCGGGTGCGCTTCACCAACTCGGGCACCGAAGCCAACCTGATGGCGATCACGACGGCGATCCAGGCAACCGGACGCTCGAAGGTCCTCGTCTTCGAGGGCGGCTACCACGGAGGCGTGCTCTACTTCGCCCACGGTTCGGCCCCCTGGAACGCCCCCTACGACTTCGTGGTGGCGCCCTACAACGACCTCGAGGCAACGCTGGCGCTCGTCGAGCAACACGGTGCCGAGTTGGCCGCCGTGGTGATGGAGCCGATGCAGGGTTCGGGCGGATGCATCCCGGCGGTTCCGAGCTTCGCGCGTGGGGTCTTCGAGGCCGCCCGATCGGTCGGCGCGGTCTGCATCGCCGACGAGGTGATGACGTCGCGGCACGGCACCAGCGGGATGCTGCACCTCCTCGGTACCACCGCCGACATCAGCACCTTCGGCAAATACATCGGCGGCGGGTTCTCGTTCGGTGCGTTCGGCGGCCGCGCCGAACTGCTCGACCTGTACATCGATCGCCTTCCGCATGCCGGCACCTTCAACAACAACATCGCCTCGATGACCGCAGGCGGCGTCGTGCTGGGCAACGTGTACACCCCCGAGATCGCCGAAGCGCACACGGCGCGCGGTGACGACTTCCGCGCGCAGGTGTCGATGGCGCTCGCCTGGCAGTCGCTCCCCGTCAGCGTCACCGGGTTCGGCTCGATGATGTCGCTGCACACCCCGGTTCCGGGTCTCCTCGAGCAGATCTACCTCGGCCTGCTCGAGCGGGGCGTGTACATCGCCCACCG
>JBDKIV010000079.1:0-32734 GCA_039796935.1 Actinomycetota bacterium
TCGCTCGCGGGCTGAAACCGGCCACCTTGTACCCGAGGACCTGAAGGCCCCAGATCGCCGACACCGTGTACGCGATGGCGAATGCTGCGGCCAGCCCGAGCACGCCGAACCGACCGACGAGCGCGATGGCGAGGACGATGTTGATCGCATTTTCGAACGCGTTCAGGACGAAGGGGGTTCGAGCATCCTCGTGGGAATAGAAGGCGCGGAGCGTGAAGAGATACACCGAGAACCCGACGAGGCCGAGGGCGAAACCGGCGAGCGCCCGGCTGGTGAGTTCTGCGTCGGCGGCGTCGAAGTTGCCGTGTTGGAGTGCGAGACCGATCAGCGGGCGACGGAGGACGAACATCCCTGCAGCTGCGGGCAAGGTCAAGAGCATGACCAGACGAACACCCGTCGAGGCACGGTCGATGAAGGCGTCTCGATCCCGTCGGCGAAGTGCGCTGGCCATCTCGGGAGTGAAGGTCGTCACGACGGACATGGCGAGCAGTCCGTGGGGGAGCACGAAGAAGATGTAGGCCTTGCTGTAGGCGTCGAGTCCGCCACTACCTGGTTGCGCGAGGTTCTGGACCACCACGATCGCCACCTGATTGGCCACCACGTATCCGAGCGTCCACCCCGACATGGCGGTCAGTCGTCGAACGGCGGGGTGCCGGAAATCCGGACGGAACTGGATGTGCACGTCGGCGGCTCGCAGCGCCGGGAGCACGGCCAGCGCCATGACCGCGATGCCGATGGTCGCGCCGAGGCCCAGCGTCCACTCGAGGGTCTGATCGGTGAGCACATCACCGAGGGTGGGCTCGCCGCGGTCCCCCATGGCGCGTGGCACCAGGAGCAGCGATCCGATGATCACGAGGTTCGAGAGCACGGGCGCCCACGCAGCAGCGAAGTAGCGGCGTCGGGCGTGGAGCAGCGCGGTGGCGATGGCGTTGAGACCGTAGAAGAAGATCTGCAGGAGGAAGATTCGAGACAGCGTCGTGCCGACGTCGCGGTAGGTGTCGGCGGCGACGTCGTCGGCCACGTCGAGCGCGTACAGGCGAAAGATCAGCGGCGCGGCGGCGACCGCCACGATCGTGATCGCCGTCAGCGCGAGCACGGCAACGGTGACGACCGCCGACGTTGCCTCGTCGTCACGCCGCTCGGCCTGCTTGGTGAACAGCGGGACGAGCGATGCCGACAGCACCCCGCCGAGGAGGAGTTCGTAGACGATGTTCGGCGTCTGGTTGGCGCCGTTGTAGGCATCCGCCAGCGCTGTCTGACCGATGACGATGGCGAACACGGCGACGCGGGCGAGACCGGTCAGGCGCGACAGTGCCGTCCCCAGCGAGACGACGACGTTGTTGCGGAGCAGGCTGCTCACGCCGAGGGCGGGACTCCGCCGCCAGCACCCGTCAGTGCTCGGAGCCCTCGATGGGTCGACCGCATCGGGATCGGCAGGTCGTCGACCGGGCTCTCGAGGCTCGCCGACCTGCCGGCCTCACGGTCGTCGCGTCGGGCGACGAGACGGTGCGAGCGGTCGTTCGTACCGAGCATGGCGATGGCGAGGACGGCCAGAACGACGTCGAGGATGATCGCCACGTGCCACATCGTCGCCGAGCCTACGCGACCCCCGATTGACCCCCGGGTCAAGACGAGCGTTAGGGTGCCGTCCATGGGTGATCGTTTCGAGAGCGTGCAGCAGGTCCGTGAGGGTCTGAAGGCCGTCAACTATCTGGCAGACGAAGGCATTGCGGGTGTGGCGTTCCTGGCCGATCGGCTCGGCAAGCCGATCCTGGTCGAGGGTCCGGCCGGCACCGGCAAGACCCAGCTGGCCAAGTCCATCGCCGAGATGACCGGCGCGCGTCTGATCCGCCTGCAGTGCTACGAGGGTCTCGACGAGTCGAAAGCGCTGTACGAGTGGAACTACAAGAAGCAGCTGCTGCGGATCCAGGCAGACAAGAACAGCGATTCGTGGACCGAGGTGCACGACGACATCTTCAGCGACGAGTTCCTCTTGACCCGTCCGCTCCTCGAGGCGATCAGCGCGGACGACCCGGTCGTACTCCTCATCGACGAAGTCGACCGCGTCGAGGTCGAGACCGAGGCGCTGTTGCTGGAGATCCTCTCGGAGTACCAGGTCAGCATCCCCGAACTCGGGACGATCACGGCCAAGCAGATCCCGATGGTCTTCCTCACGTCCAACAACACACGTGAGCTGTCCGAGGCGCTCAAGCGTCGCTGTCTGTACCTGCACGTCGACTATCCCGACATGGACCGCGAGAAGGAGATCGTCCTCACCAAGGTGCCCGGCATCACGGCCAACCTTGCCGACCAGATCGCCCGGATCGTCCGGAGCATCCGTCAGCTCGACCTCAAGAAGGCGCCGTCGGTCAGCGAGACGATCGACTGGGCGCGGACCCTCGTGCTGCTCGGCATCGAGAACATCGATGCACAGCAGGCCAAGGAAACGCTGCACATCCTGCTGAAGTACCAGACCGACATCGCCAAGGCGGCGAAAGAGCTCTCGGTCGACAGGTAATGCTCGACCTGCTTGCCGGTTTCGTCACCGAGCTCCGCAACGCGGGGTTGCCGGTGTCGCTCACCGAGAACCTCGACGCCATGGAGGCGGTCCAGCACATTCCCATCGAGGATCGAGAGGCGTTCAAATACGCTCTCGGTGCCACGATGATCAAGAACAACAGCCACTGGCGGGCGTTCGAGACGGTGTTCGAGGTGTACTTCAGCCTGCGCGGACCGGAGTACAAGATCGCCGAGGGTGACGAGTCCGACATCGACGAGATGTGGCGCGAGATGCAAGAGCAGATGCGCCAGGGCGAGGGCAAGGGTGCAGCAGGCGGGTCGATGGACTCGCTGACGCCCGAAGAGATCGCACAGCTCCTCATGAACGCGCTGATGAACGGCGACCAGGCGATGATGAGGGCGCTGGCACGCCAGTCGGTGCAACGGTTCGCAGGGATGGAGCCGGGTCGACCGGTGGGCGGCACCTACTACCTGTACCGAACGCTCAGGAACCTCGACCTCGACGGCATGCTCGAGAAGCTGATGGAGGCGAGCAGGGAGCAGGTCGGCGGTGAGCTCACGCCTCTCGAAGAGCGCCTCGAGCGGGACGAGTACAACGATCGGATCGAGCAGTTCAAGAAAGAGATCGAGGCGGAGATCCGCCGGCGGCTCGTCGCCGACCGTGGCGCCGAGGCGATGGCGAAGACACTCCGCAAGCCCCTGCCCGAGGACGTCGAGTTCATGCACGCGTCGCGAGACGAGATGCACAACCTGAAGAAGGCGCTCGGTCCGCTCACCCGCAAGCTCGCGGCGCGTCTCGCACGCAAGCGTCGGCACGGGCGGAAGGGGCCGCTCGACTTCCGCAACACCGTTCGCCACTCGCTCAGCTACGGCGGAGTGCCTGCCGAGCCGAAGTTCAAGTACCCGCGTCCCGCCAAACCCGAACTGATGGTGATCGCCGACATCTCGGGCTCGGTGGCAGCGTTCGCTCGGTTCACCCTGATGCTGGTGTACGCGATCCAGGGTCAGTTCTCGAAGGTGCGCTCGTTCGTCTTCATCGACGGCATCGACGAGGTGACCTCGTTCTTCAAGGGCACCGAGGACGTCCAAGAGGCGGTTCATCGGGTGAACACCGAGGCCGACGTCGTCTGGGTCGACGGACACAGCGACTACGGCCATGCCTTCGAGGTCTTCTGGGAGCGCTACGGCAAGGACGTCGGGCCGAAGACGACGGTCTTGCTGCTGGGCGACGCCCGGAACAACTACCACGCGAGCCAGGCGTGGGTCGTCAAGGAGATCCGGGCCAAGGCCCGTCACGTCTACTGGCTCAATCCCGAGCCGCGCAGCTACTGGAACACCGGCGACTCGATCGTGGGTGAGTACGGCACGCACACGGACGGCGTGTACGAGGTCCGCAACTTGCGACAGCTCGAATCGTTCGTCGAGAAGCTGGCCTGAGCGTCGCCGGCGCCGAGTCGGACATGCACCGACCGGTCGGCATCACGAACGCTGATAGTTCGGTGCCTCGTTGGTGATCGTGACGTCGTGAGGGTGGCTCTCCGCTCGGCCAGCGGCGGTGACCTTCATGAAGCGTGCGCCGGTCCGCAGCGCATCGAGGCGATCTGCCCCGGCGTAGCCCATCCCGCTGCGCAGGCCGCCGGCCAGTTGGTAGATGACGTCGCCGAGCGTTCCGGCGTAGGCGACACGGCCCTCGATGCCTTCCGGGACCAGCTTGCGGCTCGCAGCGCCCACCTCGGTGTGCTGCCCCGAGGCGTAGCGGTCGGCACCCAGACCCTGCATGGCGGCGATCGAACCCATGCCGCGGTAGCTCTTGTAGCGGCGACCCTCGAACAGTTCCATCTCGCCCGGGCTCTCGTCGGTGCCGGCCAGGAGCGAGCCGAGCATCACCGTCTCGGCGCCGGCGGCCACGGCCTTGACGATGTCTCCCGAGTAGGTGATTCCTCCATCCGCGATGACCGGGATGCCGAGGCGCCTTGCGCGCTGGCTGGTGAACCAGATCGCGGAGAGCTGTGGCATCCCGGCGCCGCTGATCACTCGGGTCGTGCAGATCGAACCCGCCCCCACGCCGACCTTGACGGCATCGGCGCCGGCTGCGTGTAACGCGTCGACGCCCTCCTCGGTGACGACGTTGCCCGCGATCACAGGAAGGTCGGGCCAGTGCGACTTGATGCGTTCGACGGCCGAGACGACACCCGCCGAGTGCCCGTGCGCGGTGTCGATCGCCACCGCATCGACGCCCATCGCCACGAGCGCCTCGACGCGCTCTTCGAGGTCTTCCCCGACCCCGACGGCGGCGGCGCAGCGGAGACGACCGTGGCGATCCTGCGTCGCTCGGGGAAACGTCTGCTGCTTCTGGATGTCCTTGACCGTGATGAGACCGCGCAGATGACCGGCACCGTCGACCAGCGGCAGTTTCTCGATGCGGTACCTCTGCAGCACCGCCTTTGCCTGCTCGAGCGTCGTGCCGACCTCGGCGGTGATGAGGCCCTCCGATGTCATGAAGTCGCTGACGGGCCGGTCGAAATCGGGTGCCTCGCAGAACCGGACGTCTCGGTTGGTGAGGATCCCGACGAGCCGCCCGTCGTCATCGGTGATCGGGACGCCGCTGAAGCGGAACCGCCGCATGACCGCCTCGGCCTCGTGCAGGCGCGCCGTTCTGGGCAGGGTGACCGGATCCGTGATCATGCCGCTCTGGCTGCGCTTCACCTTCTGCACCTCTGCCGCCTGGTCGGCGATCGCCAGGTTGCGATGGATCACCCCGATTCCGCCCTCGCGGGCGATGGCGATGGCCATCCGCGCTTCGGTCACCTTGTCCATGGCGGCGGAGATCAGCGGCACCGCCAACTCGATGTCGGCGGCGAAGCGCGCCGAGGTGTCGACCGAGTCGGGCAGCACGTTGCTGTAACCGGGCACGATCACGACGTCGTCGAACGTCAGCGCCTCGAAGCTGGCGAACAGCGGCTCGTTGCTCATACGGGGATCTCCTTGGTGGTGCATCGCGTGGACAGCATCGAGACCACGAGCCGGTGCTCGGCATCGTGGATGCGAGCCGAGAGGGTCTCGAGGGAGTCGTCCGGAAGGATCGGCACGACGGCGTGGGCCAACACGGGACCGGCATCGACCTGCTCGTCGGGCACCAGGTGCAGCATCACGCCCGTGCTCGACCGAGAGCCCGACCGTGCCTCGACGAACGCTCGTCGGATGGCGTCGGTACCGGGAAGTTCCCCGGGCAGCGCTGGATGCAGATTGATGACGCTGCCGGCGAAACGATCGAGGAACACCTTCGACAGGATCCTCATCCAACCGAGGAGCAGAACGTGATCGGGCCGGAAGCGGGCGACCAGATCGGCCAACCGCGCGTCGTAGCCCGAGCGGTTCTCTCCGGGGTGAGGCGTCAGCACCGCACACTCGATCTGATGGTCGTCCGCTCGGCGCAGGACCCCTGCATCGTCCCGGTTGCTGACGACACCGACGACATCGGCGTGGATGACCCCTGACAGGCAGGCATCGATGACCGCCTGGGCATTGGACCCCGAGCCAGAGGCGAGGATGACCAGACGGTGCGCCGAGCCACCGTGACCCGACTCTGGTTGGCTCGCCATGTCGAGACGTTATGCACCCGGGTCGTGTCGACTGCCCCGGGTGAACGAAAAGTCAGACGAGGTGCACCGATCTCGTGCCGGCGACGAGCCTGCCGATCACCCAGGTCGGTTCAGCGATGAGGGCCTGAACGGCCTCGACGTCGTCCTCGGCACACACGGCGACCATGCCGATCCCCATGTTGAGTGTCCGGTACAGCTCGATCGTGTCGAGCGATGTGCACACCTCGCGTACGAGCTGGAACAGCGGCGGGACCGGCCACGACCCGAGCGAGATCTGCGCGTCGCAGCCCTCGGGCAGCACCCTCGGCAGATTCTCGGGCAGTCCGCCCCCGGTGATGTGGGCGAGCGCCTTCAGGCGGCCGGAGCGGATGACGGGATCCAGCACCTCGAGATAACTCCGGTGCGGCTCGAGCAGTGCGTCGGCGAGCGAACGGTCGAACCCGCTCGGTCGCGCGTCCATCGGCAGCCACGCAAAGACCCTGCGCAAGAGCGAGTACCCGTTCGTGTGCGGTCCACTCGATGCCACACCGACGAGCACATCGCCGATGGCGATGTCCGCGCGCGGGAGGAGTTCGGCCCGATCGACCAGTCCGACCAGGGTGCCGGCGATGTCGAAGGCGCCCGGCGCGTAGACACCGGGCATCTCGGCGGTCTCGCCACCCAACAGCGCACACCCGGCTGCTGCGCACGCATCGGCCATCCCCGTCACGACGGCGGCGACGTGGGCGGCATCGAGCGTGCTGGCCGCGATGTAGTCGAGGAAGAACAGCGGTCTGGCGCCCTGCACGAGCACATCGCCGATGCAGTGGTTGACGATGTCCATGCCGACACCGTGATGACGACCGAGCCGCGCAGCCAGTTCGACCTTCGTGCCGACCCCGTCGGTGCTCGCCACGAGGACCGGGTCGTCGAGCGCCTTGATGGCCGCGCCGCTGAACGCTCCTCCGAAGCTGCCGACACCGGCGAGGACCGACGGGCCGTGGGTCCGCTCGACGGCCGACTTCATCTGTTCGACGGCGCGGGCACCTTCATCGATGTCGACTCCTGCGGCGGCATACGACGACAACGTCGCTGCGGATGCCCGCCAGCCAATGTCGCGCCGCACCTGCATCCCGTCGAATCGGATGGTCTCGAGGTGGTGATATGCGCTGGCTCGAGCACGAGCCAGGTCGAGACCCAGTCCGGTGACGGCAACGACTCGCCCGCCGGTGACGACTGCGCCATCGGTGCCGGCGGGGAAGACGAGAGCGTCCTGGCCGCCGACCCGATCGAGCCCGCTGATGGCTCCTCCGAGCTGGGGTTGCTCGGGGTAGCCGGGCGCTGCGGCCACGACGGTGCACGCAGTGCCCCCGGTGAGCGTGATGGTCGTCCGGTCGAGGGTGCCAGCCGTGCACGCCAGCGCCAGCTCTGCCAGGTCGCACTCGAGCAGGGGAAGGATTGCCTGGGCCTCGGGGTCACCGAAGCGGCAGTTGAACTCGAGCAGCTTCGGCCCCTCGTGCGTGAGGATCAAGCCGGCATACAGCACACCGACGTACGGCGTCCCGGCAGCTGCGAGATGACGGATGACGGGCGTGATGAAGACGTCGACGAGCTCTTGGGCGTCGTAGGGCACCGGCGCCGGAGCGTACGCACCCATGCCGCCGGTGTTGGGACCGGTGTCCCCCTCGCCGATCCGCTTGTGGTCCTGGGCCAGAGGAAGTGCTCGCGCCGTGGTGCCGTCGCACAGGGCGAGCAGGCTGCACTCGGGGCCGACCAAGCGCTCTTCGAGCACGATGACCCCGCGACTCGCCAGCGACCTGATCGCCCGGTCGGTCTCGGCGTCGTCGTCGGGAACGACGACGCCCTTTCCGGAAGCCAGCCCATCCAGCTTCACGACCACGGGACGACCGAACGAACGCCACCACGACAGGGCATCCTCGACATCGTCGAAGCTCGCTGCCACGGGCGACGGCAGACCGAGCTCGGTGGCGAGGCGGCGGGAGAACGACTTCGAACTCTCGAGCCGGGCCAATGCCGCCGTCGGGCCGAAACACGCAACACCGTGAGCGGCGCACCGGTCGGCGGTGCCGTCGACGAGCGCAGACTCGGGACCCACGATCACCAGGTCACACGGGGCGTCCACCGCCGGGTCGTAGCGCTCGGCCCCGACGACGCTGTGTCCGAACCGTGCGCAGGCCCAGCGGATGGCTGCTTCACGACCACCCGTGCCGACGACGACGACGCGCATCAGGCCAGCACCCCTTCGAAGCCGTGCTTGGCCTGGGCCCGTCCGATGTCGATCGGGTAGTCGCCGGTGAAACACGCGTTGCACCATCCGGCCCGGCCCGCACCGTCGCCGGTGTCACGGTGCCCGGCTTCGGCCGGGGGCTCACCACCGACGATGGCCCGCATCATTCCGTCGAGCGAGAGGAAACCGAGCGAATCGGCACCGATCACGGCAGCCATCTGGTCGATGCGCAGGCGCGCGGCCATGAGGTCGTCGTCGTGTCCCATGTCGACGCCGAAGTGGCAGGCATGGGTGATCGGTGGACAGGTGATGCGCAGGTGGACTTCCGTCGCGCCCGCGTCGCGGAGCATCCGGACGAGCGGGCCTGCTGTGGTGCCCCGAACGAGTGAATCGTCGATCATCACGACACGTTTGCCAGCCAGGTTCTGTGAGAGTGCATTGAACTTCAGCGCGACCCCTCGCTCGCGGAGGTCCTGGGTCGGTTCGATGAAGGTGCGGCCGATGTAGCGGTTCTTGATGAGCCCGTCGTTGTGCGGGATCCCGCTCGCTCGACTGAACCCGATGGCGGCCGGGATCGACGAGTCGGGCACGGGGATCACCACGTCGGCATTCGCAGGATGCTCTGCGGCGAGCTCTTCTCCGAGGCGCTGCCTGGCATGGTGGATGTTCCGTCCGGCCCAGACGCTGTCGGGTCGGCTGAAGTAGACGAACTCGAAGCTGCACCGTGCACCGTTCGCAGCGGGGGTCAGGGCACGTCGACGTTCGATGTCGTCGCCCTGCAGGGTGACGATCTCGCCTGGCCGTACCTCGTCGATGTCGACGCAGCCGAGCGTCGTGAGCGCACAGGTCTCGGACGCGACTGCGTGGCCCCCGTGTGGGAGTCTGCCGATGCTCATCGGTCGAAAGCCCCATGGGTCGCGAACGGCGATCACTCGATCGGCTGCGAGGACGACCAGTGAATAGGCGCCCTTCCACGCCGGGAGGGTTCGCTCGATCCGTTCCTCCCACGTCGATCCACCTGCCGCAGCGAGCATCAGCGTCATGACCTCGGTGTCGCTCGTCGCAGTCAGCCCGAAGCCTCGGGCCAGGAGTTCGTCACGGAGCGCAGGTGCATTGACGAGGTTGCCGTTGTGGGCAACGGCCAGTGGGCCGTGCATCGTCTCGACGAGGAACGGCTGGACGTTACGGACGGCCGCGGCTCCGGTGGTGCTGTACCGGGTGTGACCGATCGCGTGGTAGCCGGTCAGCGGGGCCAATGTCTCGGGGGTGAAGACATTGGCGACCAGTCCGGCGTCTTTGTGCAGGCGTGCGCGTCGGCCATCGCTGACGGCGATGCCGGCCGCCTCTTGGCCTCGGTGCTGGAGGGCGAACAGACCGAAGAAGGTGAGCTGGGCAACTCCGTCCCCATGGGGGGTGGAGACCCCGAACACGCCGCACTCGTCGTGCGGGGAGTCGGCATCGACGTTCATCGTGCGCCCCGTGGGCGTCGGGCTTGCTCGACGAGCGCGCGGATGCGGTCGTCTGCAGGTTGGTCTCCTGCCACGAACCTGCCCCCTGTGATCCGCTCGAATGCGTCGACGTAGCGACGGCTCGTGGCCTCGATCACCTCGGTCCCGAGCTCTGGTGCAGGGCCGTCTCCGTCGTAGCCGAGCTCGAGCAGTGCCCGCCGGACGTTCTCCTTGTCGAGGCTCTCTGGCTCGTCTCCCGTCTCGAAGCGGTGTTCGTAGCTGTCAGCGATCCAGTACCTGGACGAATCGGGCGTGTGGAGCTCGTCGATGACGAGCAGTTCGCCGGTGTCGACCGCACGCCCGAACTCGTACTTCGTGTCGGCGAGGATCAACCCCGCAGCATCGGCGACCCGTCGGCCCTCGGCGAACAGGCGCAAGGCGGCCTCGATCACCTCGCCCCACAGTCTCGGTTCGACCAGGCCGCGTCGAACGACGTCGGCGCACGTGAGCGGCTCGTCGTGTCCGTCGGCGACAGCCTTCGTCGTGGGTGTCACGAGCGGGGTCGGCAGCGCCGTGTTCTTCCGTAGACCCTCCGGCAGGCGGTGGCCGTAGATCGTCCGGGCTCCCTCGTGGTACTGACGCCACAGCGACGTCGTGGTGACGCCGGTGATGTGACCTCGGACGATCACCTCGACGGGGAGCGCGATGGCGCTGCGAGCGATCAGCAGATTCGGGTCGGGTGAAGCGACCAGATGATTCTCGACGATGGTCGACGTCGACCGGAACCACCACTCGGAGAGTTGATTGAGGACCTGTCCCTTGTGGGGGATCGAAGCCACGACACGGTCGAACGCCGAGAGCCGATCTGTCGTGACGAACAGTCGCTCCGTGGGGGACCACTCGTACGAGACCCGTACCTTTCCGCTGCGCCGGTCCGCGAGCGGGAGTTCGATGTCGTCGAGCGTTGCGGTCATGCGATCTCCCGGGCGTGAGCGATTCCTCGTTCGAACAACTGCAGGCCGAGCGGACGAGGTCCACGGCGGCGGTACAGCGGGTGCTGCCGAGCCACGCTGTGGTTCTCGGGGTGGGGCATGAGGCCGAGCACGACCCCCGTCGGGTCGCAGACCCCTGCGACCGACGCGACCGACCCGTTCGGATCGCGCCCGTAGCGCAACGCCACCTGGCCGGAGCGCTGCAGCGCCTCGTGGTCGGGATGCACGTATCGACCTTCGCCGTGGGCGATCGGGCAATCGAACGGCTCGAGGTTCTTCGTCCAGACGCACACGCTGTCCTGAACGGGCTGCAGTGTCACCCACTCGCACTGGAAGTGACCGCTCGCGTTGTGGCCGAGGGCCCCGGGAAGCAGGCCGGCACCGACCAGGGCCTGGAATCCATTGCAGATACCGATCACCGGTCTCCGGTTGGCGATGAACGACCCGAGTTCGTCCTCGGCAAGTCGGGCGAGCGATCGGGCGAACAACCGGCCCGCCCCCAGCGCATCGGCGTGGCTGAACCCTCCGGCCACCACCAGCATGTGAGCGCTGCGCATGACGGCTGGTCGGAGCATCAGGTCGGTGATCGAGACATGAGTGGCTCGTGCGCCCGCCAACTCGAGAGCCGTCTCGGCATCCCTGCCACGGTTGGTGCCGGGAGCACCCACGACGAGGGCGAGAGGAGCCGTGCCCGTCATGATGGGGCTCCCCGGCCGGTGAATGCGCTCACCGCGTCCTCGAGGCTGACGACAGCTGGACCGATGGAGAGCGCGGGCTCGGCAACGACGCGTCCCAGCACGTGCACCGGTTCACCCAGCGACTCGACGAACCAGCCCAGGTCGGCGGGATCGAGTTCGCAGACGAAGCGGCCGGTGCTCTCGGCGAACAACGCGACGACGGGATCGGGGTGGGGCAGGGCGTCGATCTCCACACCCAGTCGTCCGCCGATCGCCATCTCGGCGAGGGCGACGGCGAGGCCGCCCTCGCTGACGTCGTGACACGCAGCGATCCGCCCGGTCCGGAGTGCCTGGTGGAGCCGTCGGTACCTCGACGGGGCGGCCGGGTCGGGGCCCGGCACCGTCCCCACCCGGCCGTGCGGCATCGTGGCGAGCACGGTCCCGGCATGACTTCCGCCGAACTCGGGAAGCGTCCGTCCCAGTACCACCAGGATGTCGCCTGCTCGGACGAGGTCGGGCGTCACGACCTGCTCCGGTTCGGGTACGTGCGCAACTGCCGTGATGACAAGGGTCGGAGGCACGCTGTGGCGTGCGCCGTCGGACCCGTGGTACTCGTTGTTCAGCGAATCCTTGCCGCTGACGAACGGTGCCCGATGTGCCTCTGCGGCATCACAGCACGCGCCGACTGCGGCGACGAGGTCACCGAAGGTCGTCGGTCGCCTCGGGTCACCCCACGAGAAGTTGTCCATCAGGGCGACGAGATCAGGGTCGGCTCCGACCGCCACGACGTTGCGAATCGCCTCGTCGACGGCGGCGGCCGCCATCCGCTCGGGGTCGAGAATCCCGTACCACGGGTTCACTCCGTGCCCGATGGCGATACCGACGGAGGCGGTCGGCTCGACCAGCACGACCCCGTCCGCCGGAGCGTCCATCTCGTCACCGACCAGGGGTCGAACCAGCGTCGAACCCAGGATCTCGTGGTCGTACCTGCGGATGATGTGTTCCTTCGACGCGATGTTCGGATGAGCGAGGAGGCGCAGGAGCACTGCAGATGGATCGCTCACCTCGGGTGTCGCGCCATCACGGGCGGGCTCGGGCAGGACCGCCGTGAGCGTCCGCCCCGGTCGGCCCTCGTGGAGGAAATGGGTGTCGAGACACAGGACGACGGTCGCCCCGTGGCGAACCGTCAGCATGCCGTCGCCCGTGAAGACACCGAGGTCGGTCAACTCGACGCCGTGGTGTGCGGCACGGTCGGCCAGCGCCTCGAGGGATCGTGGTGGCACCGCCAGCACCATGCGCTCCTGAGCCTCGCTCAGCCAGATCTCCCACGGTGCGAGGCCTGCGTACTTCAGAGGCACCCTCGAGATGTCGACGTCGGCACCGATCGTCTCGGCCATCTCGCCGATGGACGACGAGAGCCCGCCGGCGCCGCAGTCGGTGATGGCCGAGTACAGCCCCGGCGCTTCGCGTAGCAGGTCGATCAACAGCTTCTCGGTGATCGGATCGCCGATCTGCACGCTCGCACCGGCCACGTCACCCGTCGTGGCGTCCATCGTGGAACTCGAGAACGTCGCGCCGCGTAGCCCGTCTCGGCCCGTTCGGCCACCGATCAGCACGACTCGGTCCCCGATCGACGGGCCTGTCAGGGCAGGGGCATCGTCGGGTGCCACCCCGACGCAGCCGCAGAACACGAGAGGATTGGCGATGTAGCCGGGGTCGTAGAGCACGGCGCCGGCAACGGTGGGGATGCCGATCTTGTTGCCGTAGTCGGCTACGCCGGCCACGACTCCCTCTCGCACGAGTCGAGGGTGGATGGACCCTGCCGGAACGAGGTGCGCTGACAGATCGGACGGTCCGAAACACAGCACGTCGGTGCAGGCGATGGGGTGGTGAGCCGCGCCCATGACATCGCGGATGACGCCGCCGACGCCGGTGTTCGCCCCTCCGAAGGGCTCGATCGCCGAGGGGTGGTTGTGCGTCTCGGCCTTGATCGCGATGGTCGTACCCTCTGCGAACGAGATGATCCCGGCGTTGCCGACGAACGCGCTCTTGACGAAGGGCGCTGCGATCCGATCGGTCGAGTCGCGGAGTTGGCGCAAGAGCGGCGTGACCTCGGCACCGTCTGCGAGCACGATCGCGGCCCGGAAGGTCTTGTGCGCGCAGTGCTCGCTCCAGGTTTGCGCGAGGGTCTCGAGTTCGACGTCGGTCGGGGCGCGTCGCAGATCGGTGAAATGGTCGGCGATCGCGCGGAGTTCTGCCGGGTCGAGCGCCATCGCCCGGCTGACGTTGAGCGCCGCGAGCGCTTCGTCGTCGAGCCCGCGGACCTCGACGAGTTCGAGTGGCCCGGGGGTCGACGAGGTGTCGAGCGTCGAGATCGACGACGGCTCGATCGCGCCGAGGGCGGCTCGCTCGATGACGGCGTTGAACAGCACGCGCCCGGCCAGTCGAGCGAGTTCGTCATCGGCCAGGCTCGAACCGTCGTTGGTCCGTATGACGAACCGATGGCCGGTGACGGTCGATCGGACGTCGAGGTGCATCGTCCGAGCCGCGTCGACGACCGCGCCGGCGACGCTGTCGGTCACGCCGGGCAGCAGCGTCGTCTCGACGACCTGGCCGGCCGCTACCGGCGGAGGGCCCCATACGCCGATCTGGAGCAATGGATCGACGATCAGTCGGCCGAGTGCATCGCGCACGTTGCTGTCGGTTGCGCCCACGACGACGTAGAAGAGATCGCTCACCTCGATGTCGGCCACACGATCGAAGCCGAGCAGATGCGCGGCGCGCAGGCGTTCGCTGCTCCGAGGGTCGGGACCGATCGTCCGGACCGTGAGCCGTTCGACCGTGGGCACGGAGCCGACGCTAAAGCGACCGCACCGAACGTCGTTCGTGGATGAACGAAAAGTAAGATCGGTCGTCGTGACTCGATTGGTCTACGTCCGACACGGTGAGTCGAACACCACCGTTGCACGAGTGATCGGGGGGTCACGTACCTGTTCGGGCCTGTCGCCACTCGGGGTCCGACAGGCCGAGCGGCTGCGTGATCGCTGGAGCACCACGCCCGAGTTTAGGCCCGATGTCATCATCTCGAGCCATTTCGCCCGTGCGCGGCAGACGGCCGAGATCATCGCCGAGGCGTTCGTAGGGGCCGAGATCGTCATCGACGAGGGTTTCGGCGAGCACGACCCAGGGCCCGAGTGCGACGGCATGACGATGGACGAGTTCGTCGAGCGCTTCGGCACCGGGGCATGGGAGGAGGATCCGTTCGGGGTGACCTTTCCCGGGGGAGAAACCCTGGCGGCGTTCCAGTACCGCGTCGGCGCGGCCGTGAGGCGACTGGTCGACGAGCGGCGAGGCCAGACCATCCTCGTCTCGTGCCACGGCGGGGTCATCGACGCAGTGCTCCGTCAGGCGCTCCGCACCACGCCGACCGGGACATTCACGATCAACACGCTCAACACGTCGATCACCGAACTCCAACTCGAGCACCCGCATCGATGGTCGTTGCGACGCTACGGCGATGTGGCGCACCTCGCCGGGCTGCCGACGGGCACGCAGCGGGGCTGAGCATCATCCGGGTAGCGGCGATCCGGCCAGATCCTTGCCGAGCATGACGAGGACCGACGCGTCGGCCAGGGTCTCGTTGGCTCCGCTGATCGGTGCAGGTGTCGGCATGCGCTCGACCGGTACGCCGCCGAGGACCTTCGACAGGGATGCCGCTACGGCAGCAGCCTCGTCGCGGGCATAGATCTTCGTCGCTTCGATGATCGTGTCGTAGATCGCGCCGTTCGTGGGCTCGCGCAGCACGAACCCGCGCGCAGCGAGCGCTGCAGTCAACTCGGCGGCCGCACCGGGTACATCGGCAGCGTTGGCGACCAGGACTGTCGCGCCCTCGACCACGAGCGGCTCGGTCGTCGTGGTCGGCGGCAGCGTCGTGGTGGTGGTCGTGGTGGTGGTCGTGGTGGTGGTCGGCGGCAGGGTGGAGGTCGTGGCGACGACGCTCGGTGGCAACGTGGTCGACGTGCTCACGGTGGTGGGGGTGAGCGCAGCGTTGTTCTCGCTGCAGGCACCGAGGGTGAGCGCTGCTGCCATCACGACGCACGCTGGGGAGTATCGGATCGTGCTGATCGGCATGCAGCGAGCATGCCAGTTCGCAGTCGCCGAGGGGTGGCACTCCCACCGAAACCGTGGCCGCCCAGCCGTACACTCGGCATCGTGGCCGGGCGTCGGATCGTTGTCATCGGTGCCGGGTCGGCTGGTGCTGTGATGGCTGCTCGATTGAGCGAACGGGCAACCTCGGACGTCACAGTGCTCGAGGCGGGTCCCGATCTGCGCGGCGGCGACCAGACTCCCGATGGGATCGCTGGACCGTCGTTCTTCGCAGCGCTGTCCGAACCCGATCGGATCTGGCCCGACCTCGTCGCCACCCGCTCGGCCGGTCAGGCTCCACGGCCGTACCGACGTGGTCGGGGTGTCGGTGGCTCGTCCGTCGTGAACGCCATGGTGGCCATTCCCGGGCATCCGGCCGATTACGACGAGTGGGAGAGCCGTCACGGCGTGCCCGGATGGGCGTGGCGCGACGTGTCTCGCTGGTTCGTGTCGACGTCGCTCGTGCTGCGTCGTGCTCCGCTTGCAGAGTGGGGGCCGGTCAATCAGGCGCTTGCTCAGGCATGTCCGGCAGCTCGAGACGGGGTCCCGCTCACCCGCTCGATCGCCGGCCGCCGCGTGTCGGTCGTCGATGCCTACCTCGAGCCTGCTCGCTCTCGGCCCAATTTGACGGTTCGCGCAAACTCGTTGGTCGATCGTGTGATCTTCGACGGGCGGACGGCGCGTGGTGTGCTGCTCGCCGATGGCAGCGAGGTACCGGCGGACCTCGTGGTGGTGAGTGCCGGCGCGGTGCATTCGCCAGCGATTCTGCTGCGATCGGGTGTCGAAGCCGTTGGCCTGGGTGACAATCTGCACGACCATCCGTCGGTGTCCGTCGGTCTGATGCTCAGGACCCACGCAAGACCGGGAAGTCTTGCCGTGGCCACGATGGCTCGAGCGTCGACCGGTCATGAACCGGACGATCTCCAGTTCTTGCCGGTCGACGCGCTCGATCCGACGTCACCCGAGTTCGGGACCGTGTTCGTCGCGCTCATGCGCACCCATTCCCGCGGAACGGTGCGGCTGGTCTCGAACGATCCCACGGTCGACCCTGCGGTCGATTTCGCGATGCTCAGTGACGAGCGCGACTGGGAGCGGCTCGCTCGAGGAGTGGAGATGCTGCACGAGCTGATCGGCCACGAGGCGTTCCGGGACATCGGCGAGGCGATCCCTGCCGCGACCGACCCCGTAGGGGTTCGCGCCATGCTCGGCGATTACGTCCATGCAGCAGGCACCTGTGCCATGGGATCCGTCGTGGACGAACGCTGTCGGCTGATCGGTCACGACGGAGTCATCGTCTGTGACGCGTCGGTCATGCCGAATGCCCCTCGAGCGAACACCCACCTCCCGACGGTCATGATCGCCGAACGAGTGGCGGCGATGTCGAGCGAGTGATGGTGCTCGAGCCCGGCGGGCCTCGTCGGTGTGTGCAGCGGTTCAGCGCGTGAGGGCGAGGAGCTCGTCGAGGCTGTCGTGGAGCAGATCGACCATCGACCAGACATCGGGCACCAGATCACGGCAGGCAACGAAGCCGAAGTCGAGGTTGCCGTTGTAGCTCTGCACCGTCACGTTGAGACCTTGGCCGTCTGCGAGCGCGCTCACCGGATAGAAGTGCTGGAGTTCGGCTCCCGCCGAATACAGGGGATGGTTCGGCCCCGGGACGTTCGAGATCACCAGGTTGAACGGCGGGTTCATCCTGTCGGCGATGCGGAGCCGGCTGTACATCCGCATCGCCCGGGCTGCCAGTGCCGGCGGAGCGAACTGCGTGAAGTCCTGGAGGGTGTCGGCAGGGATGGCAGCGAAGTTCTCCTTCGCGGCGTTCATGCTCTGCTGGACCCTCGCGAGTCGTCTGAGCGGGTCGGGTTCGTTCGTGGCGAGGTCGGCGAAAAGGGCGGAGACGCGATTCTGGTAGACGTCGGCTTCGTCACCGCTGCGGACGCTGACGGGCACCATGGCGATCAGGCTCTCGTCCGGGAGCGCATCGTGACCGATGAGGTACGTGCGCAGCGTGGTGCTGCACAGAGCCATGACGACGTCGTTGAAGGTGCATCCGACGCGTCGGCGGATGGTCTTGGCATCGTCGAGCGACAGCGTCGTGTATGCGAACCGGCGATGGGGCGAGATCGGCCGGTTCCACGGGGTGCGGGGGGCTTGCGTCGGTGGCAGGGCCGGCGCGCGGTCGTCGTCGACGCCGTAGTTGCTGCGAAGTCGACGTCGGAGAAGATCGCCGAGCGGCCCCGGCAGCGGCTGTGCCACCAGGTCGGCGATGGCGCGCAACCCGCCGAGTTGTGTGCTGGCGGCGAGCTCCCTGGTGGCCCGGACGCTGAGGCGCACCAGCTTCTCGGGGCGCCGCAGGTACTCGCGGGCGGTGAGGCGGAGCAGTTCCTCGTCGGTCGGGATGACGTCGGGTACCCACGTCGCCGGAGCGCCGACCGGTCGATGGTCGGGGTCGGTGTCGAGGATGACCCCCAGCATCACCGCACCGGCTGCACCGTCGATGGCAGCGTGGTGGATCTTCGTCAACTGGGCGATCAAGCGGCCGTTGTCGACGCCTTCGATCACGTACAGCTCCCAGAGCGGACGGTTGCGGTCGAGGGGCCGAGACACGATCCGGCTGACGACCTCGCTGAGTTGCTCGGGGGTGCCCGGGGGAGGGACAGCGTGATGACGGACGTGGAAGTCGAGATCGAAGTGCGGGTCCTCGATCCAGTAGGGCAGATCGAGACCGAGGGGTACCTCGACGAGCCGCCGCCGGAAGGGAGCGAGTTGGTCGATGCGCTCGGACAGCAACTGCTTGGTCGCCTCGAGCCCGCCCCCGCCAGGGGCATTGCTCGGGTCGAAGAGGTTGAGCGACGAGACGTGACCGAACGTGGTCGGGGTCTCCATGTTGAGAAAGCTGACGTCCACCCCGTTGAGCTGGCGCATTGCCGGAGGCTACTGCGCTCGGCCCGTGTCGGTGACCGGAACCGGAACGGGTTGCCCACCGGCTGCGAGCGTCGGTTGTGAGGCCGGCCAGAGGGCGTTCAGATGGCGGTCAGCGGGTGGTCGGAAAGAGGGGGATCTCGCTGCTCGATGCGGTCACGATCGCCTCGACCTCGGCGGGTCCGAACTGCGGCAACGACAGGGCCGCCGCCAAGACGGCGGGCAGCAGAGTGACATCGCCGGGGCTGCAGCATGCGTGGACGCCGGGCAGCGACAGCGCTGCGCCGATTCCCTCGCGAAGCCGATTCGTGTCCCTCCAGGGCTCGTACCACGTGGTCGCGTCTCGGTGGTCGTCGACCCACGGTCGATGAACCCCGACCTTGATCGCCATGACTCCGACGTCGCGTCGGACCGCCTCGTCGAGGAGGGCCGACAGGTCGGCTGCGTACCGCGGATCGGCCAACAGGCGCGGATAGATCGGCAGCATCACCGTGTCGAGGTCGTACCGGCGCAGCGCTTCGAGTTGCGCTGCAGCCGTGCCGAGGTCGTGGCCCGTGATCCCGACGAACCGTGTCAGCCCTTCGTCACGTGCAGCGATGATCGATTCGATGGCGTCGGCGCGGGCGTCGAGGTCGTCGAGGTTCGTGACGGCGTGCGCCTGGTAGAGATCGAACTGGTCGCAGCCGAGCCTCGTGAGGGACGTCTCGAGCTCGCGCCGCACACTCGCCGGCTTGGTCCGGCCGCTCTTTTCTGCGACGAACAAACGCTGACGATGGCGTCCGACGAGACCTCCGGCGAGCTCTTCGGCGCGTCCGTACGAAGGGGCGATGTCGATGTGGTTGACGCCGGCCGACACTGCCTGCTCGAACGCGAGTTCCACCTGATCGGGGTGTGCCGCGGAGAACATGGCTCCGCCGAGGATGACGATCGATGATCGGTGTTCGGTGCGACCGAGCCGCCGGCATTCGAGTTGAGTGGTCACGACGCCAGGCTGTCACATCCGGGCGACGTCGTCAGCGAAGCTCGTCGTCGTCGATCGGGACGGCACGCCGTTGGTCGAGCGCATCGGCTTCGGAGGCGTCGAGGGGGAGTGCGGTGGGTTCCTCCGCCGCAGCGTCCTCGTCGTCGTGGAGGGTCCGGTCGTCGTCGTCCCCCCAGCTGCGCTCGTCGTCGCTCGTCCCGCGCTCGTCGTCTCGTGAAGTGGTCATCGCGTCAACCGTCCCGTCGTTGCTCGAGTCTGCTCGCTCGACTGTTCCCTCTGAGGTCGTCTGCAACACTCCGCAGGGGCCTCTCGCGATCGATCCGATCGACGAGCCGCGTCGGCCGTCGTGTCCTCGGTCGGCTCGTGGGATACTGAGGTCATGGTTGGACGTGCAGCTCCGTTTCTCGACGATCTGGGTGATGGGTGTTTCGCCTATGTCCAGCCGGATGGAAGTTGGGGTTGGAGCAACGCGGGGCTGATCACCGGCGACGGGGCGTCGCTCTTGGTCGACACCTTGTTCGACCTGAGGCTGACGAGTCGGATGCTCGAGACCATGCAGCCGCTCACCCGGTCGGCCCCGATCGGCACGCTCGTCAACACCCATGCCAACGGTGATCACTGCTTCGGTAACGAGCTGGTGGCGGGCGCCGACATCATCGCCTCGTCGGCGACGGCGCACGAGATGGCCGACGTCCCCCCGGCGATGCTCGCAGCGCTGAACGCCGCACCGGGCGAACTCGGCGAGCTCTTCCGGTCCTTCTTCGGTGAGTTCGAATTCGAGGGGATCTCGCTGACACTGCCGACCCGGACGTTCGAACGGCGGCTCGATGTGGAGGTCGGTGGTCGGCTGGTCGAGCTGATCGAGGTGGGTCCTGCGCACACCCGGGGTGACACGATCGTGTCCGTTCCCGATGCGAAGACGGTGTTCACCGGCGACATCCTCTTCATCGGCGGAACCCCCATCGTCTGGGCCGGGCCCTTGTCGAACTGGGTCGCGGCGTGTGACCTCATGCTCGGAATGGATGTCGAGACGGTCGTACCGGGACACGGACCCGTGACGGACAAGGCTGGCGTCGCCCAGGTGCGGGACTACCTCGCCTTCATCGATTCCGAGGCAACGCTGCGTCAGCAGGCCGGTCTCGATGCCTTCGATGCCGCTCGCGACATCGCCGCAGTCGTGGGAGCTCGCGCCGACTTCGGCACCTGGGGTGAGTTCGGTCGGATCGCGGTCAATGTCGAAGCCGTCTACCGGTCGCTCGATCCGACACACACCACTCCCGACGTCGTCGAGCAGTTCCGGCGGATGGCGCAGATCGAGGGCGCCGTCGCCCACCCGTGACGTCGACGCCGATCCACGATGTCGTCGTCCTGGGTGACGGGCCGGCCGGCTTGGCGCTCGCAGCGGCATGCCATCGTGGCGGCCTCGACACCGTGGTCGTGGGTCGAGATGCGGCCTGGACCGCCACCTACGCTGCGTGGCTCGACGAGGTGTCGCCTCGTGAGGCGGTGTTCGCGTCGACGATGACCATGGATGCCGTGGGGCATCGCCGCTCGACCCTCGGTCGCAGGTACGGCGTCCTCCACTCGGGCGCGCTTCGACACGTGCTCGACGTGGCCCCGCGTGTTCGGGCGGACGTGACCGTCGTCGACCACCTCCGAGACGCCAGCGTGGTCCGGTGCGACGGCTCGCCGGGCGACCTCCGCGCCCGGCTCGTGGTCGACGCTCGCGGCGCACGCGCCGAGCCAGGGGTGCCGTTGCAGACGGCCTACGGCTTGGTGCTGGACGGGCGGCCTGATGGCATTCCCGGTGAAGGTGGCGTCCTGATGGACTGGCAGACCCCCCTCACTGGAGCTGCGGGCCAGGGCGACGAGGGTCCGGCGGCGGGTCGGCCCCTGCCTCCCACGTTCCTCTACGTCGTCGACCTCGGCAACGGGCGCTGGCTGGTCGAGGAAACGGCGTTGGCACATCGTCATCCGTTGCCGTTCGATGTGCTGAGGCAGCGGCTCGCCGCTCGGCTCGGGGCCGACCTGACCAATCGTGCTCGCGCCGTCGAACACGTCTCGATCCCCTTGCGGGCAGGTGTTCCCACGTCGGCCGGGCCGACGGTGCTCTTCGGTGCTGCGGCGGGGTACGTCCACCCTGCGACGGGCTACAGCGTCGCCGCCTCGCTCACCGCTGCCGACCGAGTGGCCCGGGCGATCACCGCTGCGCTGCCGCTCGGCGAGGCATCGGATCGGGCGGCGATGGTGCGGTCCGCGGTGTGGCCCGTCGGGCACGTCCGGGCCCGAGCACTGCACGACTACGGCCTGGCGGCGCTGCTTCGTCTGTCGGCCAGCGAGATCCAGACCTTCTTCGACGCCTTCTTCGCGCTGCCCACCGATCAGTGGTCGACGTATCTGCGGATCGATGCCGATGCACGTGCGGTGGCGGGTGTCATGGCGAAGGTGTTCGGGGCATCTCCCTGGCGCCTTCGTGGGCGGCTCGCGGCGGGTAGTCCGCGTCCGTTCCTCCATCTGACCCGCGGGCTGCTTCGGCGTTGAGGACCCGTCTGCGTTGTTGGATGCTCCGTCGGACGGCAAGCGTCCAGCCGATCACCACGAGGACGGAGAAGATCCACCACTGCACCATGTAGGACAGGTGCGAACCTTCGCTCGATCGCGGCGGTGGAAGGGGGAGCGGTACGTCGCCTTGCGGCGGCTGCACCTCGATGAGGTCGATGTAGAGCGGCGCGAGTTGTCTGGGCAGTTGCTGGGCGAGACGATCGATGTCGATCCGCTGGATCTCGGCGAGCTCGCCGGGCGGGTCGGTGAGCCCGCCGAGTCGTCGAGCCTCGGAGACCCGTAGTCGTCCGGTGATCTGCACCACGCCGGACGGTGCCCGAGGCACGTCGACGCCCACTGGTACGAACCCGCGGTTGACCAGCACGAGGCGGCCGTCGTCGAGCGGTGCCAGAGGAGTGACGACATTGACGCCAGGTGCGCCAGCTTGGGAAGCATTGATACGCAGTACCTGCTCGCCGGCGAGGTACGAGCCGCTGACGGTGACGATCCTCCACTCCACTGCCGCTGGGTCCGTGTCGAGTTGCACCACCTGCGTGAACGGCTCTGGTGGGAGTGTCTGACGAGATTCGGTCTCGGCATTGAAGTCTCGTCGCTGCTGGAGACGGTCGTACTGCCAGAACCCGAGGTTGACCATCGAGACGACCAGGGCGATGCACAGCGCGTGGAAGGCCAGCCACCGAGGCCTGACGAGGAACCGATACATCGTCCCTGACGGTATCGCGGCGCACGCCCGACCAGCCGACAGCACTACGGTCTGAGATCGATGAACGACGAACTGATCCCGGACTTCTTGACCTCATCGTGGCTGAGCGCTGCGCTCGGTGCCGAGGTGCGGGGGTTCACGGCGACGCGCATCGGTGACGGCCTCGTCGGGATGAACCTTCGGCTGCAGCTCGACGCCGAGCCGGGTGCTCCCGCCACCTTGGTCATCAAACTCCCGTCACCGGACCCGACGAGCCGCGCGACGGGAATCGCGCTCCGCAACTACGAACGCGAGGTCCGCTTCTATCGGGAGGTGGCGTCGACGGTCGACGTTCGGGCTGCCGCATGCCACTCGGCTGACTGGGACCCCGACACGGGCGAGTTCCACCTGCTCCTCGAAGATCTCGCCCCTGGCGCCCAGGGCAATCAGATCGTGGGTTGTTCGGTCGGTCAGGCTCGCACGGCAGTGTTGGAACTTGCTCGGCTCCACGGTCCGCGGTGGGACGACCCGACGCTCGCCGACCTCGACTGGCTCCAGCGTCGCACCACGGCCGACGACACGGCGGCCCTGGTCAGTCTCTGGCAGTTGTTCGTCCCAGGGTTCCTCTCGATGTTCTCGCGCTATCTCGACACCGAGCAGGTCGAGTTGGTCGAACGCTTCGGCAGCCGTCTGGCCGACTGGGTGGACGGTCATGTCGGACCGCTCACCGTGACCCACGGTGACTATCGGCTCGACAATCTGATGTTCGCCACCGAGCTCGGTGGCTCGCCGATCGCAGTGGTCGACTGGCAGACGCCGGGCCACGGAACCGCGCTGTCGGATGTGAGCTACTTCCTCGGTGCCGGATTGCTGTCCGACGAGCGTCGTCGAGTCGAGCGGACGTTGGTGGACGAGTACGCCGAGGCGCTCGCCGCGTACCAGGTGGAGGTGGACGAGGAGTGGCTCTGGCGCCAGTACTGCCGAGACGCCTTCGGAGGGGTCATCATGAGTGTCGTCGCCTCTCAGGTCGTCGGGGTCAGCGAGCGCAGCGAAGCGATGTTCGCAGCGATGGCGACCCGCCACACGCAGCATGCGCTCGACCTCGATTCGCTCTCCCTCGTCTAGTTCGTCGGGCAGCGCTTCACCATGGACCTTCCTGATTTCTCGTTGCCCCACGCCGAGAAGATCGAGTGGATGATCGAGACCGCTGGCTGGGCGATCGAGTCCGTGCCGGCGCAGATCGATTCCGACCCGCCGATCCCCGGATACTCGTACACGATCGGGTTCCCCTCGGCCTTCGGCTTCGCCGAGGTCCTCGTCTTCGGCCTCGCCCCTGTGGCGGCAAAGGGTGTGTTCGAGTTGACGGCCGAACTCTTGTCGGGTGGGACGGTGATCCCGCTCGGCGTCGAACTCACCGGGCTCTTCGACAACGGACTCCGGTGCGTCTTCGCCCCGGTCGACCTCGACGAGTGGTCAGACCTCGTGGCGACCGCTGTGGCCTGGTACCGGACCGCTCCCTTCGAGGTGGTCCAACTGCTCTGGCCCGACCGTCGGGGGGTGTTGCCGACGGAGCCCGGTTTCGATCCCCGTGTTCGAAACGCTCAACCCGTCATCGGGACGATGGGCAGCACGGAGTAGGAGCGCGAGGGGAAAGACCGACGTCCCGGTTCGCTCAGGGCGTCCTGGGCCTGACGCCGTCGAACAACTCGGACACGGTGGTGAGTCGGTATCCCTCGGCAAGATACGTCTCGATCACAGCGGGTAGAGCTGCGATCTCGGTGCTTCGCTGCAGCACGAGTTGATCGTCGGGGCCGGTGAACTCGAACGCCGAACGCCCGATGCCGTCGTGGAAGATGACGAGCGCACCATCGTGGGCGCTCTCGATGTAGTTGCGCCGTACCCCGTCGACGTCGTCGTCTGGCGTGCCGACGCCCGGATCGCGGCTGACGGACCAGAGTGCGACATCGTGCCCGAGTTCGGCGGCGGCCTGGAGCACCGCTCCGGTGACGTGGCCCCGCACGGGCCGGAACCACCGCGGTCGCTCTCCGGTCACAGCGGCCACTGCGTCGGCCCCGCGCTCGATCGTCGAACGAACCTCCCCGCCGGTCTGCAGCGCAGCGCTGTGATGGTCGTAGGTGTGGTTGGCGACCTCGTGCCCGAGTTCGACCATCCGGGCGACGTCGTCGGGCCGACGTCGGACCAGTTCTCCGATGACGAAGAAGGTGGCGGGCACGTCGTATCGAGCGAGGATGTCGAGGACGTTCGGGGTGAACAGCCCCGTCGGGCCGTCGTCGAAGGTGAGGGCGAGGGAACGCTCGCCGCCGTCGGTGCCCTGCTCTCGGCTCCACCAGACGGTGATGTCGCCGCGTCGCATACCCGCCGAGACGTTCGAGCGGAATCCGCCGGTCATCCGCTCGCTGCCACGGTGATTCCCCGCGGCGAACGCCCCGACGGGAACACCGACCGCAGCGGCGACGGCAGCGCCGCCGAGGCCTGCCCGAGTGACGAACGACCGTCTGTCCACGGAGAGGAAAGGCTACGAGCGATCCTGCGTGATCGGTGCCCTCGCGGGCGCGCCCGACCTCGGCCGGGAAGATCTAGGCCGCCAGGAGCGCCGCTCGTTCGTCGACGCCGTGCGGCACGCCGAAGTCGCCCAACAGTTCGACGAAGGGGTCGGCCGAGAAGGCCTCGGGGCCGAGCACGCCGACGCCCTGCCACATGCCATGTGCGAGCAGCTCGACGGCGACGACGGGATGCACGGCGGTCTGCCACACCACGGCCTGGTGCCCGTACTCGCGCATCGTCCATTCGTTGTCGACCACGTGGTAGAGGTATGCCTCGCGTGCGGAACCGTCGACGCCGAGCCCGCGAACCAGGGTGCCTGCGCAGGTGCGGCCGCGCATTCGGTCGCCGAGTTCGGCGGGGTTGGGAAGCACTGCGGCAACGACGTCGCGGGGCGACACCTCGACGCCCCTGACGGACACTGGCCTGGTGCTGTCGAGGCCGAGCTTGCGGAGGGTTCGGAGTACGTCGAGAAACTCGTCGCCGAGCCCGTACTTGAACGTGACCCGGCCGACGTCGAGCCACCGGGGCATGAGCACGACCTCTTCGTGCTCGACGTTGACGCACTCGAGCGGTCCGATTCCCTCGGGAAAGACGAAGGTCTCGGGCTCGCTGAACGGCTCGGTGGTGAACCACCCTCGCTCGCGCTCGTAGATCACCGGGGGATTGAGGCACTCTTCGATGGTGGTCCAGATCGAGAACGTGGGGGCGAAGGCGAACCCGTCGATGACCAGGTCGCTCCCGTCCCTCACGCCGATCTCGTCGATGCGCGAAAACAGGTGGTCGGAGGCGTAGCGGGCCATGACGTCGGAGAAACCCGGTTCGACCCCCATGCCCACCAGAGCGAGTTGTCCTCGCTCGGCCCACTGCTGTGACATGGCGAACTGCTCGTCGCCCAACATCACGCCTGTCCGCCGGTAGGGATCGTGGGGGTGAGGACTCGACATGTGCATGGCCATGTCGAGGTAGTGGCATCCGGCGGCGAATGCCGCGTCGAAGATCGGTGGATTGAGGCGCGGGTCGCAGGCGTTGATGACGATGTCGGCACCCGTGGCGCGGATGAGGTCGGTCACGTCATCGCGGTTGGACGCGTCGACGCGGACCGCGCTGACCTTCGTCGAACCGCACCGAGCCGCAGCCTGCTGGGCGCGGTGGGCGTCGACATCGGCAACGACGATCGCCTCGAAGGCCGCCCGACGTGCTGCGATGGACGCGAAGGCTGCGCCGACTCCGCCTGAACCGATCACGAGAACTCGCATGGCCATCATGGTAGCACGACCCTGACTGACGAGTCAGGCATGCTGACCTTTCGATCAGTCGAATTGGTCGGAGGATCAGTCAGTGGAGTTCGCGGCGGAGCGAGAGCGCACTCCGGTCCGGTCGCGCTGAGTGGTGTTGACTACGTTCTGACCGACCGGTGGGGGCCGGTCTCCCAGTACATACCCCGGAGAACCACGATGAGCGAGACCGTTGCCACCGAGTGGAATTTGGCGGACGTCTATGAGGCTGTAGCAGCACGGATCCCGGATCGGCCGTGCCAGATCCAGGGCGACCGGGTGATCACCTGGGCCGAGTTCGATCGGAGGACCGCGTCGCTCGCCGCTGATTTCATCGACGCGGGTCTCGGTCGCCAGGCCAAGGTCGCGTGCTACCTCTTCAACGGTCCTGAATACATGGAGACGATGGTGGCGGCGTTCAAGGCGGCGATGGCGCCCGTGAACACCAACTACCGCTACGCCGCCGACGAGATCGTGTATCTGTTCGACAATGCCGACGCCGAGGCGGTGGTCTTTCACGCCAGCTTCACGCCGACGGTCGACGAGGTCCGGTCGCGCCTGCCGAAGGTGCGCCGTTGGTACGTCGTTGCCGACCACACCGGCGCGGGGCCGGAGTGGGCGACTCCGTACGAGTCGGTCGCCACGTCGGGCCGCTCCCTCGAACTCGCATGGAGCCGCAGCGGCGACGACCTGCTGCTGCTGTACACGGGAGGCACCACCGGGATGCCGAAGGGTGTGATGTGGCGCCAGGACGACCTTTTCAACGTGCTCGGTGCCGGTGGGAATGCCATCTCGGGCGTGCCGCCGGCAGCAGGAGTCGACGAACTCGTCTCACGTATCGACCCAGCCGGCCCGACCCCGGTTGCTCTGGCGGCGTGCCCGCTGATGCACGGGACGGGGCAGTTCTCCGCCATCAACAACATGGCTGTCGGCGGATGCATCGTGTCGCTCGTCCAACGGCACTTCGACGTGGACGAACTGTTCTCGACGATCGAGCAGCGGCGAGTGACCAGCCTGATCATCGTCGGCCAGGCCTTCGCCGGGCCGATGCTCGATGCGCTCGAGGCGAACCCGACCCGGTACGACCTGTCGTCACTCGGCCTGATGGTGTCGTCGGGCGTGATGTGGAGCCGGGAGAACAAAGACGGTCTGCTCCGCCACCTGCCCCAGGTCGTCCTGTTCGACTCGTTCGGCTCGTCCGAGGCGGTCGGCATGGGAGGCTCGGTATCGGCGGCCGGCGCAGCACAACGAACTGCGACGTTCAGTCTCGGCGCCAACTGTGCCGTGTTCTCCGAGGATGGCCGACGCGTCGAGCCCGGGTCGGGAGAGCAGGGTCTGGTGGCCGTCGGCGGCTACATACCGCTCGGCTACTACAAGGACGAGGCCAAGTCGGCGCAGACGTTCCGCACCTTCGAGGGGCGACGGTGGAGCGTTCCGGGTGACTTCGCGACCGTCGACGCGGACGGCACCCTGCACCTGCTCGGTCGGGGATCGGTCTGCATCAACACCGGTGGTGAGAAGGTCTTCCCCGAAGAGGTCGAGGAAGCACTGAAGACCCATCCGGCCGTGCGTGACGCCGTTGCGGTCGGTCTGCCCGATCCGAGATTCGGCGAGACGATCTGCGCCGTGGTCGAGGCCGAGGAGGGTTCCGCTGCGGTGACGCTCTCGGAGCTGAGCGAGCACGTCAAGCAGCATCTCGCTGCCTACAAGGCGCCGCGACATCTCGTGCTCGTCGACACCATCGGCCGCGCCCCCAATGGCAAGGTCGACTACAAGCGGCTCAAGGCGGTGGCCATCGAGCAGGAGGGCGCGTCCAGGGGGATCGGTGAATGACGGCTCCTGATCTCACCTCGCAACTCGGCTCGGGAGCGAGCGTGCTCATGCCGGGTGTGTGGGATCCGCTGTCGGCACTGCTCGCGCAGGAGGCGGGCTTCCAGGCAGTCTTCCTCTCTGGTTACTGCGTCAGCGGCAGTGCCCTCGGGGCCCCCGACATCGGGCTGTTGACCCAGACCGAGATGTTCGATGTGGCGCGCCGAGTGTGCTCATCGGTGCCCTCGGTGTCGGTGGTCGTCGATGCAGACACCGGCTACGGCAACGCCGTCAACACCATCCGTACGGTCGAACTGTGGGAGCAGGCCGGAGCCTCGGGGATCTTCCTCGAGGATCAGGTCTGGCCGAAGCGCTGCGGCCACATGGCGGGCAAGCAGGTCATCGACGCATCCGACTGGATCACCAAGCTGCGCGCTGCGCTCGATCATCGGAGCGCGCTCCATGTCGTTGCTCGCACGGATGCCCGTGCGGCGCACGGGTTGGAGGATGCGCTCGAGCGGGGCCGTATGGCTCGAGACCTCGGCGTCGACGGGGTGTTCGTCGAGGCCCCCGAATCGGTCGCCGAACTCGAGGCGATCGCGGCTGCACTGCCCGACGTCACCCTGGTCGCCAACATGGTCGAGACCGGGAAGACTCCGTTGCTCACCCCTGCGGAACTCGCCGACCTCGGCTTCCGGCTCGTGCTCTCGCCGGTGTCGTTGTTGTTCAGTTCCGTCCGCGCCATCAGATCGTCGCTGCAGCACCTCGCTGCCGAGGGGACGATGCGCGGCCAGATGGGTGATCTCGTCTCCTTCGACGACTTCACCTCGATCGTCGGACTCGATCGGCACCGAGCGGCTCAAGAGCGTTATCGCTGACACTGCGGCGACTCGCTAACATCGCTCCGACACGCATCACGAGTGACCCCACCACCTGGTTGGGTCCGGCAACCGGGGAGGAAGCCCCACGGTGCCTTCCCGCTTCTGCGGGGATGTGGTCCCGGTCCGCCGGGGCAACACCGCTTCCGCTCGTGCAGCGAATCGACCGACGGCGCCGCCGCGCCGAGCACAGAGTGAGCACGAGAGGAGAGAACGATGGCCGCACCGCTGCCGGTGACCGGCGCCTGGATGCCCGGTGACGAGCCCGGTCGTCGACGCTTCTTCGACTTCCCGGCCGGTCGGTCCTTCGCGTTGGACACCGAGGTTGCATTGCGTGGCGTCACCCTGGCGTACGAGACATGGGGAGAACTCGACGCCGATGCGTCGAACGCGATCCTCCTCTGCCATGCGTGGACGGGCGACAGTCATGCTGCCGGGCCAGTCGGCAACGGGCATCCGAGCCCCGGCTGGTGGGACGAGGTCATCGGTCCGGGCAAGGCGATCGACACGAACCACTGGTTCGTCGTGTGCAGCAACGTACTCGGGGGCTGTCAGGGCACGACCGGCCCGGCATCTCCCCATCCCGACGACGGACGTCCCTACGGAAGCCGCTTTCCCGTCGTGACCATCCGGGACATGGTCAGGGCGCAGGCGCGCCTCGCCACGCATCTCGGCATCGACCGCTGGCGCAGTGTCATCGGGGGATCCATGGGAGGGATGCAGGTGCTCGAATGGGCGGCGACGTTCCCTCACCGGGTCGAGTCGATCATTCCCATCGCGACCTGCGCTCAGGCAACTGCCCAACAGATCGCCTGGGGCGCGATCGGGCGTCGGGCGATCCGTCTCGATCCTCGGTGGAGGGGTGGGGACTACTACGACGCGTTGCCAGGTGACGGGCCTTCCGAGGGTCTTGCGGTGGCGCGCATGGTCGCGCAGGTCACGTTTCGGAGCGACAACGCGCTGACGGCCCGGTTCGGTCGGGAGATCGCGGACGGAAACGAGTTGAGCGGGCACCTCGACCTGTGGCAGCGATTCGAGGTCGAGCGGTACCTCGGCCACCACGGCGACAAACTGATCCGTCGCTTCGACACGAACAGTTATCTCCTGATCGGCAAGGCCATGGATCTGCACGATCTCGGCCGAGGACGAGGCGGCCTTGCTGCTGCGCTGTCCAAAGTCGTCGTTCCCTCACTCACGATCGGGATCGGGAGCGACATGCTCTACCCGTCATACCAGCAGGAGGAGATCCATCGCCTGCTGATCGACGCGGGGGGAGACGCCGACTACCGCGAGATCGATTCACCGCACGGTCACGACGCCTTCCTGATCGAGATCGATCAAGTGAGTGCCCATATCGGTCAGTTCCTCGCCCGGCTCGCGAACGGCGGGTGAGTGCCGTCGCGCCGTGTCGCGACTCACCTGCCGTGCGCCCGCAGGATCTCGACGGCGCGACTGTTGGCGGGCATCTTCAACGCCATCATCGCCGGCGAGCCGTCGATGTCGTGGCCCCGTACGACGAACACCGCTCGGCGTCGAGGTGGCGCTGCCGATTCCGCCTCGATGGTCCAACTCGACGATCGACGCCGCAGTCGACGCTTCTGTTCCACCTGGACCTGTCTGCCCGCAGCGAGGAACACCTTCGTCTCTCGCCAGCGGGTGATGGACTCTCCGGTCGGTGAGATCACCTGGCCCATGCAGAGAATTCGTCGGCCGTCCTTGGAAACCCAGTGCGGTTCGATTCGGAGACCGAGCCACGCCATTGCAGCCATCGCGCCTATCGCGAGGACGAGCCAGACGAACTCCATGACGACAGCATGCCTCATGAGAGACGTCGTGGATGCCGTCGGGCACGGCAGACTGTGAGGGTGTCGAGCAGTGTCGTCGGGTTGCAGCGGTGGGTGAGTACGACCTTTGCTGCGCAACTGAGTGACGGGGAGGCCACGTTGCGGGTCGCCCTGTCTGCAGGTGGGCTGGTCGTACTCGGGGTGGTCCTGCTCGTCGCAACGCTCCGGTGGTGGCGTTCGACCCGACCTGAAGCCCCGGTGCTCGGCCCGTTGACGGTCATGGACGGCCGCAACTTCCGCTCGGCCGACCCCGAGGTCCGGCGGCGGTTGCTCGAGTCGGCCCGAGAGCATCAGAGCACCGACGACTCCTGAGCCGACCTGCGTCCGGCGATACGATCGAACCATGTCTGCCGGACTCGACATCGATGCCATGCTCGCCCGCTTTCGTGAGCGAGCCGCTGCCGTGCGGAAGCGCCCGCTCCCGCCCGTGGCCGGCGCAGAGCGCCAGGCATTCATCGAGCAGGCGAACACCGACTTCATGGACTTCGCCATCATCGGGGACGCGTCGGCCAGCCTCGAGAACGGAATACTGACGCTCCAGATCGATCTCCGACCCGCTGACCAGCGGAGTTGAGCGCACTCGTCGGTTGGTGTTGGCGTCCGTCGATCGGCCGCTATCATCTGGGATCGCAATGCGGATGTGGCTCAGTTGGTAGAGCATCACCTTGCCAAGGTGAGGGTCGCGAGTTCGAGTCTCGTCATCCGCTCGCAGTGATCAGCGGCTCCTTCGGGGGCCGCTGATCTGCTTTTCCGGTCGGCTGGTCCGCTGGCATGCCCATGCTCGACGATGCCGGGTCGCCGCCATCGTGCATGATCGCCGACCGAGTCCCGTTCGGTTCGTCGTCTGTCAGACAGCATCGGAACCGTGAGAGACTGATCACATGGTGGATCCGGCAGTCGAGGTGTTGCTCGCGATCGCGTCGGGCGACACAGAACGGGCCGCCGATCTCGCAGCCAGGGCGACCGGCGATCTGTGCGCTGCGCTGGCCATTCATCTCGAGGCTCGCGTCGATGCCGTGCACACCGTGTACGACGAAGCCCGAGCGTTCCAGGCATTCATCTCGCACGGGAGCAACCCGCTGCTCTACGAGCGGACCATCGCGAGCATCAGCCGGACCCAGCGCCGCACGCAACCACGATCCGTGCTCGACATCGGCTGTGGCGACGGTCGGATCAGCGCCGCGAGCCGAGCGCCGAGCGTGACACGCCTCGACCTCGTCGAGCCGGCAGCAGCGATGCTCGCCGAGGCCCGGGATCGGCTCGGAGATGCGATCGATGTGCATTGCCACGGCGAGACCGTCGAGTGCTTTCTCGCCGAGTCGGCTGGCCGCTGGGATCTGGCTCAGGCCACGTTCTCCATGCACAACCTGGAACCAGCGAGCCGTTCTGCCGTTTGGCACGATCTTGCTCGTCGGACCCGGACGCTGCTGATCTGCGAGTTCGACGTGCCGAGTTTCCCCGATCGTTCCGAGGCCCACTGCAGGTACCTCGCCGAGCGATACGCGGTAGGAATCGCCGAGTACGCCGATCATCCCGAGGTCGTCCAGGGGTTCCTGATGCCCGTGCTGGTCGGTCAGGTCGCTCTCGATGCAGCACCGCGATACACC
>JBDKIV010000080.1:0-8549 GCA_039796935.1 Actinomycetota bacterium
TCGACGCGCTGCGCGGTGTGGCGCTCGAGGAGATCGACTGACGATGCGCGTGCACGAAGTCCTGCGTGCATCGAGTTTCGAACGCGCCATCCGCGAGGCGGCGGCATGGGTCGATCCGACGGACTCCCAGCCTCTGACCGCACAGGTGAGTGCACGTGACGGCGTGCTCACCGTCACCGTTGCGTTCATCTACGGCGTCTCGATCCGAGTGGGTGGCCACTACGTCGGCAGCACCATCGGTGCATCGACCGTGTACGTCGCAGAACTGCTCGACGCGCTGGAACGCGACCTCGAACTTCCGGGCCTCGAACCGAGGTCGATCGCCGCATTGGACCTGCGCGACGGACGCCTCTCGGCCCCACTCACCGGCTGGAGGGAGGTCGCGAGGATCGACCGCCACCGTTTCGACACGCTGCTGCACCGCGCCGACCGACGGCTGATGGACGCCGTCGATCGACGCGCCGGCGACGGCCGGAGCGACGACGGTGTCGACATCGAAGCGGTGGCATCCGCCGCGCTCTCGGTGCCCGTCGACATCTGGGACCTCGGAGACGGGAGGGCCGTCAGGCTCCCCGGCTCGTTCGTCTTCGCCGCAGCGATGATCGGCGGTCTGGGCGACGGACTGGTGCTGTTCGAACAGGAGCCATGGCTGTGTCTCAGCAACGGCTCGGTCGAGATCTTGGCGCCCTCGATGACCCGATCGCGGCGAGTCGCGATCGGGTGAGCCGAACGGGCCGCTCGGGCGCGGTCACCCGTCGCGATGCTGATGGTGCAGGTCGGGCACGTGTGCGTGGTCGTGCAGGTCGGCGTGGTGACGATGCACGTGGCTGTGCTCGATCGCTGTGTCGTGCGCCCGCGCGTCGTCACCCGCATGATCGTGGTGGCCGTCGTCGTGGCGGTGCCGGTGATCGTGCACCGTCTCGACATGTCGATGGGCATGCCCGTGCGCCGAGCCCAGCGAGACTCCCACCCCGATCGCTGCCATCACGGTCGCAATCAGATGCACCGGTCGAAGCGTGTCGCCGAGCAGTGCCCACGACAGTGCCGCACCGACGAAGGGTCCCGTGGCGAAGATCACCTGCGCACGTGCTGCGCCGAGTTGCTGCGCACCGCGGACCCACAGGGTGATCGATGCCCCGTAGCCAGCAGCACCGACCACGAGCGCCCAGACTGCCGACGAGACATCGAGCTCCGCCGCGCCAGAGACCACCAGCCCGAGCACCAGGTTGACCGACCCGGCCACCGCGCCCTTCACGAAGGTCACGTGATGCGGCGACACCTGATCGATACGGGCCGTCGCGCCGTTGTCGATCGCCCAGCACACGCAGGCACCGACGATGAGCAGACCGCGCCATCCGAACGGGTCACCCGGCTGCCACACCAGCAAGCTGGTCGCCACGGCCACCAGCAGCGCCGCCACGATCATCCTCGGCCCGAGATGCTCGCGGAAGATGGTCGCAGCAACGACCACCGTGAACACCAGCTCACTGTTGAGCAACAGCGACGCCGTCGACGCCGGCGTGTCGACCAGGCCCGCCACCAGGAACGCCGGGCCGAACACACCGCCTGCAACGATCGCGACGGCGATCATCGGGGCGCCCTGACGAAGCGCCTCTCGTCGGGGCCGGATGCGGAGAAACCAGGGGGCCACGCCAGCTGCCGCGCCGAGGTACAGCAGTCCGGCCAGGACGAGGGGAGGAACATCGCGCGCCAGGACCGATGCCGCCGGCGTGGAGGCACCGAAGAGCGTCGCTGCAAGCGCGCAGCTCGTGACCCCCGGGCCCAGCAGCCCCGACCGGTTCCGTCCCATCAGGAGCACCGTACCCAGCCGACGGCTCGCCATCATCGAGGCGATGGCGTGCCGGGACACCGGCCAGTCGATGAGAACGTCACCCAGAGCCCGCGGGGTAGCCTCTGGCCGACTCAGGAACCACGCCTCATGACGCTTCACCGCCTGGCGATCGAGCAGATCGTCGATGACCTCCGCGTCGGCCCGCCCGTTCCGGCTTGGGCGCGACCCGACACCCCCAACATCGTCGCGGTCGCGATCGATGCGTCACCGGCAGAGGTATCGGCTGCGTCCGACGTACCCGACCTGGTGGTGCCCGTACGCCTCGCTGCCGTCGTCGTCGCCGTCGCGTCGGCCGTGACCGCACCGCCTGCGTGGTGCGATGTGCTCGTCGACGAGGGTTCGCTCGAGCTCGAACGGATCAATCGCATCGTGCACGACACACCAATCGCAGCGACAGCCCTCGTGCAGCTGCTGCGTGGCGCCGAGCATCGCTCGATGGACGACGGCCTGCAGCTCGAGTCGGCGCTCTATTCGACCCTTCAGGCCGGGCCGGAATTCGCACGGTGGCGTGCCGCCCGCGATGTCCGCCGCCGGGCCGAGGTCGACGAACCCGCGGTGCTCGTCGAACGCGATGACGACACGCTCGTCATCTCGCTCAACCGTCCACATGTGCACAACGCGCTGAATGCCCGTATGCGGGACGAGTTGCTCGAAGCACTCGACATCGCCCGCACCGATCCCGACATCGGCATGGTCGAACTCACCGGGGTCGGCTCGTCGTATTGCTCGGGTGGCGACCTCGACGAGTTCGGGAGCTTCGCCGACCCGGCCTCGGCGCACCTCGTGCGCACCTCGGCTGCGATCGGGCCAGTCCTGGCCGCGTTGGGCGACCGCGTCCATGTCCGCCTTCACGGCGCCTGCTTCGGCTCGGGCGTCGAGCTGCCCGCCTTCGCCGCGCGGGTGTCGGCCGATGACGACACGCGCATCTCGCTGCCAGAGCTGTCGCTCGGGTTGATCCCCGGCGCGGGAGGCACATGGAGCATCCCGCGGCGCATCGGTCGCCACCGCACCGCGCTCATGGCGCTCACCGGCGACGAGATCGATGCCGTCACCGCGGCGAGCTGGGGTCTGGTCGACGAACGCTCCGGTGCCTGAGCGCGCCGCCGGCCGGGCTCAACCGGCGGCGCCCGCCTTCACCTCGGCGAGGAACGACACCACCGATTCGTTGAACGAGTCGTTCCGGTCGCCTGCCACCATGTGCCCGGCCCCGCCGACGTCGGCGTAGCGAGCATGGGGGACGAGCGACAAGAACTGCTGTGCACCCTCCTCGCTGAGCAGGTCGCTCTGACGGCCCCGCACCAAGAGCGTGGGCACGTTCAGGCTTCGAGCAGCGTCCTCGAGCACACTCGAGCGATGCACCCGCGCCTCGTTGTCGGTCGGGCTGATCGTCACGAACCGAGGATCCCAGTGCCAGTACCAGCGGCCGTCCTCGCGCTGGCGGACGTTCTTGCGCAACCCGGACAGGTCGGTCGGGCGCGCCCGATGCGGGTTGTAGGCGTGCACGGCATCGGCCACGTCCTCGAGCGTCGCGAACCCGTGCTCCATGTGCTCGCGCATGAAGCTCATGATCCGGTGGGCCCCTGCGGCCTCGATGTTGGGCGCGACATCCACCATCACGAGCGCTCGTCCACACGGGTCGTCACGGGTGGCGCCCATCGCGAACAACGACGACGTCCCGCCGAGGGACGCCCCGATCAGTGCTGGCCGCCCGAGTTGCTCGGCGACGGCGACGATGTCGCCACCGAAGCTCTCGATCGTGTAGTTGCCGTCGGCGGCCCATTCGCTGTCGCCGTGCCCCCGCATGTCGATCGACACCGCGTACCACCCCGACGACCCGAGGTGAGCTGTGGTCGTGTGCCAGGAGTGCCGTGTCTGCCCGCCTCCGTGCGCCAACAGCACCGGAGGGTCGCTCGGGTCGCCGAACGCGTCGCCGACGATGCTGTTGCCGTCGCGGCCGCGCAGCACGATCACCTGGGGGGATGCCATGCGCGACACAGTACCTACCGGCCACCCTCGCCACCGAAGGCGCGCCGAGGCACGTTTCGTGATTGACTCACCCCGATGAACCAGCGTCTGGACCGCGTCGAGATCAGGGGCCTCACCGTCACCACGATCGTCGGAGTGCTGCCCCACGAACGAGAGATCGCACAGCCGCTGCGCATCGACCTCGCGCTCCACATCGACCTGCGCGATGCCGGCCGCAGCGACGAACTCGCCGACACGGCCAACTACGGTGACGTCGCCGAACGAGTCGGCCAGGCGGTGCGCGAAGCCAAGGACCTCCTCCTCGAACGGGTCGCCGACCGCGTGGCCGACGTGGTGCTGGCGATCGACCGGGTCGAAGCCGTCGACGTCACCGTCACCAAACTCCGGCCGCCGATCCCCGAACAGCTCGAGAGCACCGCCGTGCACATCCACCGCCGTCGTCGAGACGTCACGGATGCACCACGGCAACACCGTGCGATCGTCGCGCTCGGCTCGAACCTCGGCGATCGCGAGGGCTATCTGCGTCTTGCCGTCAGGTCACTGCCCGGCATCGTGGCGATGTCGCAGGTGTACGAGACCGATCCGGTCGGCGGCCCCGACGGACAGGACGCCTACCTCAACATGGTCGTCGCGCTCGACACCACGCTCGACCCGTACGCGCTCTTGCGCAGGTGCCGCTACGTCGAGTCGCTCGCACTGCGCCAGCGAGTGGTGCACTGGGGGCCGCGCACCCTCGACGTCGACCTGATCATCTACGACGACGTCCGCATCGACGACCCGATCCTCACGCTCCCGCACCCGCGCTACCACGAGCGCCGGTTCGTGCTCGCGCCGCTGTCGGAAGTGGCACCAGAGCGCTGCCCCGAAGGTTGGGACGAACACCTGCCGCCCGACGGGATCCACCCTCGCGGCCCACTGGCCGTGGGGATCGACTCGTGACCGTGGGCCGGGGCGCCTCAGCCCTCGGCCAGGACCGCAGCCTCGACCGCACGCACTCGGTCGGGGTGGTGCACCCGGCCGTATTCGGGTTGCTGGCGCACCACGATCTCGAGCAACTCGTCGTGCTGTTCGGTGCGGCGCCACGGCAGTGCCACGTACAGCGGCAGCCCGAAGCGGCGCAGCTCGTTCAGTCGCGTGTACACCTCTCGCTGGTACAGGTACCGCTGCTCCCACGGCCAAGCCGGCGGCGCGAAGCCGGTGCCCGGGTCGAGGATGCACCGGTCGCGCATCCCGAATCGATCGGCGTCACGCAGTCGTGCGTCGAAGAACTCGATGATCGCATCGACCGGGTCGCCGGTGACCATCTCCATCGAGCGTGGGTCCGGTCCGCTCAGGAACGGGACCACCACCGGCACTCCGAACTCGGCAGCCACCTCCCACATGGCGTCGTGCTGCATCCCGTCGGCGGCATTGAGGACCGTTGCGCCCGCCGCAAGAGCGAGCCGGGCGACCTCGGGCTTCCACGTGTCGACGCTCACGTCGACGCCCAGCGATGCCAGCGCAGGGATCACCTGCTCGAGACGGGCCCACTCGTCCTGCCACGGCACCACCGTCGCGATGTCGGTCGAACCCTGACCGCCCACGTCGATCGCGTCGCCGCCCGCCGCCAGCAACTGGCGACCCCGTTCCACTGCCGAAGCGGCATCGTGGACGATCGACTCCACGTGCAGCGAGTCGGGACTTGCATTCACCACGGCGAAGATGCGCACGTGACGAGCCTAACGACGCATCCGCAGCGTGCCCGCAGCACGGCCAGAGGAGAGCACCAGCGATGATGACCGACCTGCCGGCGACCGGGGTCCGCACGTTCGAAGCCGAGACGTGGACCGTCGATCGCCTGCTGCAACTGAAGGAGATGTCGGGCCGCACGATCAGCCTGTGCTTCCCCTGCCGAGACGAAGCGGCGACGATCGGCGCGCTCGTCACGACAGCGCGCCGAAACCTCCTCGACGGCAGCGGCGTGATCGACGAACTGATCGTGCTCGACGACCGGTCGGCCGACGGGACCGGTGTCGTCGCCGCCGATGCCGGCGCCCGGGTGGTGGCCATGGAAGAGATCCACGCGCTCCACGGGCCCGGCAACGGCAAGGGAAACGTGCTCTGGGCGTCGCTGCTCGCCACCACCGGAGACATCGTGGTGTGGTGCGACGGCGACGTCACCTCGTTCACCCACCACTGGGTCGAGCGACTCGTCGGGCCGCTGCTCGCCGACCCGAGCGTCACCCTCGTCAAAGCGATGTACGAACGCCCCACGCACCTCGGCGGCGGAGGACGGACGACCGAACTCGTCGCGCGTCCGCTCCTGTCGCTCTACGCTCCCGCCCTCGCCGGCCTCAACCAGCCACTCTCGGGCGAGTTCGCGGGCGCTCGCTGGGCGCTCGAAGCGATCCCGTTCGTCGAAGGCTGGGGCGTCGAGATCGCCATGTTGCTCGACCTCGCCTCGCAGTTCGGTGCCCACACCATCGGTCAAGTCGACCTCGGTGTCCGCCACCACCGGCATCGCAGCCTCGAGGCGCTGTCGGTCCAGGCCGCCGAAGTGATGGCCACCGCGCTCGCACGAGTCGCTCCGGCGCAACCCTTGCCGGACCGGACCCTGCGCCACGCCGACGGATCGCTCGTGCCGCTCAACCTCGCCGAACGGCCCCCCGTCAACTCGTTGCGCTGACCGCCCGGTCGGGCTGCCCGGCCCGGCCGCGAGCGAGGCGGTGCTGGTTGAGTTCGTACAAGCCCCACCCGATGCCGAACCCCGCACCGAGCGCGGCGACACCCCCGACTCCGTCCAACCAGAAGTGGTTGCCGGTGACGACGATGCAGAACAGGGTGGCCAGCGGGTACAGCGCCAGCACAGAACGCTGCCACCACCTGCGCGCCAGTGGGGCCAGCGCAAGCGCGCACCACAACGCCCACCCGATGTGCAGACTCGGCATCGCCGCGTACTGGTTGGAGATCGACTGCAACGCCTCGCTGTCGAACGACCACGGCCCGCCGAACTCGGCCAGGGTGTCGACGAAGCCGAACGTCGCGTCGCGACCGCGAAGTTCGCTCTCGATACAGGCGCCCCCGTACAGGCGGACCTCGCCCTCCGAGCCAGGGCAGGCAGCGTCGAGGAGCCGTGGCGGCATCACCGGGAACAGCGAGTAGCCGATGATCGCGAGTGCGGTCATCGCCGCCAGCGCGTTGCGCCAGAGCGGGTAGATCGACGGGCGGCGCACGAACAGCACCACCATCACGGCGATCGTGACGAAGAAGTGGGCGGTGCCGTAATAGGTGTTCCAGAACTGGACGAATGTCCGGTGGTCGAGGAACCACGACTGCACGGTCTGCTCGTGATACAGACCGAGCGACTGCTCCCAGCGGATCAGTCGCTCGGCATTGTGGAAGGCCTGTTCTGGAACACCGTCCGACGCAAGCCGCGCCGACCCGAACCGGTTACGGGCCCAGGTGTACACCAGATAGAAGACGGCGAGGATCAGCGCCTCCTTCCACCACAGCGTTCGATGCTCGGTGGCCGCCGCCTCGCCGTCGGGACGAGGACCGTCGTCGATCCGCATCAGCCCGAGGGTATTCCACCCGGGCCGGCGCACGGGGGCCACCCCACCCGCCGGCAGCTCACGAGCCGACGCACGACCCGGTCGACGCCGGCTCGACGAGGGGCGCTGCCAAGCGCGCAGACACGGCCGATGCCGTGACGGCGTACCCGATGCCCGAGTCGCTGATCGAGCGCGCGAACACGACGCCACCGACGGTCCCGTCATCCAGTACCAGCGGGCCCCCCGAGTTCCCGGGCCGAACCGTCGCCTGCAACTCGAGCACCGGGCGGGTGACCACCGAACGGTCGTAGATGTCGCGACCGACCGCCTCGAAGGCGGCCAGCACGGCGGCGGGGCCAACCGTCAGGCCGCCACCCTCGGGGAAGCCGAGCGTGGCGCCACTGTCGCCGCGCGTGGGCGCCTCGAATGCCAGCACCAACGGCGGTGCGGCAAGCCCCGGCACACGGAGGACGGCAAGATCGATCGCCGGGTCGAACAGCACCGGCTCGGCGACGAAGGACTCCGAACCGAGCTCGACCGTGGGCGCTTCGATCCCGGCGATCACGTGGGCGTTGGTGACCACCAACTCGGGTGCGGCCACGAAACCGGTGCCGACCAGTACGCCGCCGCACCCCTCGCCCTCGACCCGGACCACCGACGGTGCGGCCGCGTCGGCGATGCGCTGCACCGCATCATCGAGCGGCACCGGCAACGGTTCGCTCGGCGTCGGCTCGAGACCGACGAAGACCCGCGGCAGACCCAACGGGTCGATCACCCGGGCGAGACGGGCGGTCACCTCGGGCACCGGGGGCAGCGCGTCGTCGAGCCGAGCGATGATGAACGACTGCTGGATCGCCGGCCCGAGGCCGGCCTGCGGCACGCTCGCCAACGAACCGGCCACCAACCAGACGGCCAGCAGCGCCCCGCCGATCGAGACGAGCGCGCCACCGGCTGCATCGACGGTACCGAGATGCGCACGGCGCAGTCCCGAAGCCAGCGCCGCGCCGGCCCGTGCGCCGAGCGCGGCCAGGGCGACCGTGACGGCCGTCAGCGTGCCGACCACGACGATCGCCCGCCACGACGCGTCGTCGACGGGCGAGGCAAGGCGAACCCCGAGCCATGCCCCGCTCACCAACCCCACCACCGTTCCGATCGCCGACGCCGCAGTGACCGCCAGCCCC
>JBDKIV010000081.1:0-3166 GCA_039796935.1 Actinomycetota bacterium
AACGTGTCTCGATGACGCCCCGAGGTAGTCATCTCTGGTGAGTACCAGGTCGGACCCGATCGTGCCGTGCAACTTGAGCAACCAGCGTTCGGCTGAACTCGGCGCTGGACCGGGGAGTACGGCGAGTTGCCGATCGGCGGTGCAGGCCGCAACTTCGAACAGCGTGTCGAAGTTGGTGGTCACGAACTCTCGCACGGGCAGCGCGGCCAACAGGTAGTGCAGGAGCGCGGGACGTTCCGACGTCAGTTCGGCATGCACCGCATCGATGAAGCCCGCCGGGTTCATCCGCTGGATGATCGTCGCCTGATCTCGGGGGTCAAGTCCTTCGATGGATGCGAGGGCGTCGTCGTCGATTCCGAGCCTCTTCGCGACGTTGCGCACGAGCGGTCGCCACATCGGCAGGCCAGCGGCCGCACCGGTACCCGCACCGAGGAACACGACCAGGTCGCCTGACCGGGCCAGCGCAGCGAGCGTCACTCCGGTCTCACGAAGATCGGGGCTGAGTGCGTTCCACGGTTGGAGGTTCGCTTCGAGACGGCGCCGTGCCGACTGTGCGGCGGCGTACATCATCGAACCGTAGGCGACCAGCGCGAGGTCACAGTGGTGCTGTTCAGCAGCCTCGTACAGCGCAGGGAGCAGCTCGGCGAGGAGGTCCCCGCGTCGGCTCCGTTGCCCACCATCACCGGTTCCAATCACAGGGAGTGCGAGCAGTGGGGCGCGGTCTAGGTTCGGTTGTTCAGTTCGGACTCTCGCCGACGCCCGCTCGATGAACTCCTTGGCGCGGCGCGCGTAGTGGGCGAGGTCGCTCCCCGAATGCCGCCCGACGTCACCCAGCCAAAGGTCCGGCCGATCCGGGCCGTTGAGATGGTCGAGGTGGAGCACGCCCTGTCCCTGCCAGGAGTACGGCGCGTCCGGCACCGGGCCTTCGCGGCGGAGTCCGACGGCATGACAGAACGCGGCGGTGACCCAGAAGTCCCGTGCTGTGGGCAGCAACCAGGCGTCGCAGGCAATCCTCGTCACATCGCCGTTCGTGACATAGACATGGCCGGCAGGATGCACCGCCGCAGAGTACGCCAGACGGAGCTGGAGCCCGTCGGTCCGAGATGTCGGTCGTCGAACCTCACGACACGCCACACCGCTGACAGCCGTCCAGGCCCGACGCGGTCGGCCCCGTGCAAGGGTACGGTGTCGCTGCGGACGACCGGACCGGCGGTCGGTTGGAACGCAGAGCGCCCTGCGACGGTACGCTGTCGCCGTCAGGTCCGGAAATGTCCGGAAACCCCAGGGTTTTCGGGCCTGCACACGACATACGAAGGAAGGATCTCGTGTCTCCCAAACTGGTGCACAACACCAGGTCAGAGCATGTAACCGGAGTTCGAGTTGAGACCCACGGGGCGTGGCGCAGCGGTAGCGCACCTGCTTTGGGAGCAGGGGGTCGGGAGTTCAAATCTCCCCGCCCCGACCACGTATGACGTCGTACACCACACTGCCGTGGCGAACCGATCTGGCACCGGCCCACGATGGATCGGCGACAACCGTCGCGTCGCTGTGCCACCTCAGCGATCTCCATGTGCTCGACGCTGCATCACCCATGCGTTTCGAGTGGATCGAGACGCTCGCCCACGACCCTCGGTGGCGACCACTGCTGCACATGCACCGCCCCCAGGAGGCGCTCGTCCCCTGGGCGTTGGCCGCACATCTCGACACCATCATGTCCACTCGCACCGGCCCGACGGGGGCCGGCCTCGATCTCGTCATCAGCACGGGCGACAACATCGACAACGCCCAGCGCAATGAACTCGACGCATACCTGACGTTGATGCGCGGCGGTACGGTGTCGCTCTCCCCCGTCGGCGGCCCCCAGTCTGCCGATGCGTGGACCGATGGGGAGCCCTGGCCGTACTGGAGTCCGAGTGCTGACGTCGTCGACACGTGGAAGCCCCGGGGTTACCCGGTCATCGAAGACTTTTTCGAACGAGCCGGCGAGCCGATCCGGAGCAGGGGTCTCGACCTGCCGTGGACATCCATGCCCGGCAATCACGACCTGCTGTGCCAGGGCACCTCGTTCGTCACCGATGCACTCGATCGGGCGGCAACCGGACGCCGCAAGGGACTGTTCCCTGTCGATGGCTTCGCCCCCGACGACGTGCTCGGACTGTTCGTCGACGAACCTCACCGCTTCCTCGGTCACGGCGAGCGGCTGGTCGCGGCCGACCCGACACGGCGGGGAATCACCATCGACGAGTGGATCGACGCCCATGGGACGAGCGGGGCGCTCGGCTGGTCGGCGCACGACCGCTCTCGCTGGGGAACTCACGGCGCTGACGCGGTCATCGACCTCGGAGAGGTCGTCGTGGTGGTCCTCGACACCAATCATCCGCACGGCGACTACCAGGGAAGCATCGGGACCGAGCAGATCGCCTGGCTCGACCAGGTGCTCACCGAACTCGACACGACCGGGCGACTGGCCGTACTGGCGAGCCACCACGGTCCAGCCTCACTGGTCAACGATCGCGGTGCCGATCCGTCGCGCCACCGCGCCGCTCCATTGCTCGACACGATCGAGTCACATCCGTCAGCGGTGCTCTGGCTGACCGGTCACCGCCATGTCCATCGGATCACGCCATGGCCGGGCCGCTCGGGTGGATTCTGGGAGATCACGACGGCGTCGGTCATCGACTGGCCGAGCGAGCACCGGATGATCGACGTCCGACGCCACTCCGATGGTCGGATCGAGATCGTCACCACCGTCCACGATCACGCGGCCGCGCCACGCTCGCTCGGCTGGTGGCATCGCGACCTGGCCAAGCGGTTCTCGGGGTCTCAGGTCCGGGGCGCAACGATGGCGGGCGCCGAGGGCGACCGATCTGTCCGCCTCGCGCTCTCTCGCTGAAGCGGCCGGCTCAGATCTCGTCGCGACGCGTCATCTGCAGACTCTGCAGTGCCAGCAGATCGCGGAACTGACGATCCATGCCCTGAGGCGAACCGTCGAAGAACATCACGTTCCCGCGCCCGTTCTCTGCCACATGGCGTACGGCTTCGGTCCACATCGAGAACAGGATCAGCGCCGAGTCGACGTTGTTGCTCTCCATCTCTCGGGCCGCCTGTGCCAAGCCCCGGGCGACTTCTTCCCGGAACAGCGCCACGCCCTGTCCACGCAACTGCG
>JBDKIV010000082.1:0-3008 GCA_039796935.1 Actinomycetota bacterium
CGATCAGGGTCGCCTCCGCCCACGCGACGACCACCGACGAGGTGGGCATCCTGTTCCACAGCTACACACCCGCACAGCGAATGTGGCCCGATGGGTTCACGATCCGCGACGGCCGCAGCGATGACGTGGACCTCGTCGCAGACCTCGACGACGGCTTCTTCGACGGTCCGGACGAGATCGCGGGGTACCAGCAACGCGGAGGGCTCCTCGTCGGGGAGTTCGGTGGCGAGCTCGCGGGTTGCGCGCTCTCGACAGTCGTGATCGATGGTCGTCCCGGCATCGACGTCGGCATGTGGGTCTCGCCGGCATGGCGCGGTCGTGGCATCGGATCGACGCTCGTCGGGGCTGCAGCCGAGCGCGCCGAGGCATCGGGCGGCAGACCGATCGCTGGGTGCGATGTCGCCAACATCGCCTCGATCCGTTCACTGCTCCGGGTCGGCTTCGTGGCGGATCACCGCCTCATACGGTTCGTCTTCGACGGTGACTGAGCCCCGGCGCCAGGTGGGCGCGGGCGGTGTCCTGCGGCTCGCTCTGTGGCGTGGGGAACTGGGCGGGACGGGCGGCTCGAAGCGCGGGCTTCGCTCGGCACTGTTGACGGGTGCCTTGCGGGCGGACACGATTCCAGCTCGATTTCGCCGAGACCCACCTCGTGGCATGCGCCGAGAGCACCGGCCGGCGGGGACCGCTGTCGCGGCGTGGCTCGAAAGAGGCGTTCACCATCACATCAGGAATGCCCGCCGTGGCGACCCAACCCAACCCACCTGTCACCGATTCACGCGGCAGTCCCCTTTGTTGGGCACGGGTAGAAGTCGTACGTCGAACTTGGTGAACATGCGCGATGATCACGCGCATGCTGGCGGTCTACCGATCTGACGGTGAGTTGTGTGGCTTCATCCGGCCCCACACGGAAGGCTGGGAGGCACTCACGGTGTTCGGTGTCGTGATCGAGTTCCTCTCGTCGCAGTCCGAAGCCGAAGTCTTCGTCCGTGACAGAGCGCTCGCTGCTCTCGCCGAGCGCTGGCTGCTGGATCGCCCCGGCCATGACGAGCAGATCGTCTGTATCCAGGAAGCATCACCGGACGGTGTGACCGTGGCGCTCGACTTCTACTCGATGCCGGGTGTACCGACACTGCGGATCGGCCGTGACCAGATCGACAGCGGCGAAGTCATCCTTCGACTGCCGTAGCACCAGGCCGACTTGGCGGCACATACCTGCCGTGCTGCTCGGCTCCGGGGTGCCCCGAATGGTCTCGGGGGAAGCTCTCCGGACACGTCGATGAACGACGCTCCTGGTGAACTTTTCACGGCCGGCAGCGACCGTCATCGCAGGCTCGCCGGCACCAGAACCTCGCGCAGGTTCTTCGGTTGTTCAGTCGACGTTCGCAAGCACGGCGCGTACAAGCCGTGCTCGCTGAGCGAGAGAGCTGCAACAGAAACTCGCCACTGCAATCACGGCTGGGATGACGACAGCGACGCCGATGGCGGTCTCCCACGGGAAGACGGTCTGTTCGCCAGCGGCTCGCAGGCACAGTAGGAGGGTTCCGTACCCGAGCGGCACGGCGAGGATGCCGCCTGCCCCGGCGAGGAGGAGGGCCTTCCAACCTGCCATGGTGGCGATGGTCGAGGGCTTGGCGCCGAGGGTGACGAGCGTGTCGTGTTCTTCGCGTCCTTCCGCGGCCCACAGCGCGAGGCCGAGGGCGACTACGAGAGACACGAGCAGCAGTGCTGCGCCGATGACGGACCAGCGGGCGATCTTGGTCCAGTCGCGCACCGGCGAAGGCGCCATCACCGAGATCTGCATCTCGTCGGGCGAGACGTCGACGAAGTAGAAGGCGTCGCTCGAGCCGCCGAGTTGGGAGAGTTGCGTGTACTCGTCGCGGGTGATGTCGTGGTCGGCGAGACCGTAGAGGCTGCTGTCGCTGTACGTGATGAGGTTCGCTCGTTCGACGGCGGCGGCGGAGACGAAGGTGGCAAAGCCTGGGCCTGCGGGGCGCAGGATCGTGGCGACATCGAGTTGGTCGACCGGGACACCGAGTCCGGCGGCGATGATCGAGCGTTCTTCGGCGGCCATGGGGCCGTCGTCTCCGTAGATGACCTGCGTCACGTCCGCCGCCAGAGCGCGTTCGATCTCTGCATCGTCGAGCCCGCCGATCCGGAGGCCGACCGGATCGGCGATGGTGGCGGCCACCACCCGCCGCTCGTCGTCGAACGTGACGGTCTGCGGCGCCACCCAACGGACCGGGCCGGCGATCGCCTCCACTCGGTCGCGGATGTCGGGAGCGACCTCGTCGACCGGTGGTGGTGCCTCGACACCGTCGAAGGTGTATGCCTGAATGCTGATCACGTCGGGGCCGGTAGTGCAGCACCAGGAGTACTGGTCGCGATCGTTGCGTTCGACCAGTGAGCCGCCGGCCACTGCGCCGGCACCGACGACGATGACAGCGGCGATGAGCGCTCCCGAACGGGCACGATGACGGTCGAGGTCACGGATCGCCAGGCGGAGCGCGCCGCGGGTGTTGCGGCCGAGTCGGCCGATGACGCTGACCGCGACCGGGGCGAGGCAACACACGCCGGCCAGGAGCGCGATGCCCGCTGCTGCGGCCAGCAGCGCTGCGGCGTTCACCGACCCGCCATCAGCACCAGCGGCATCGGCTGCGCCGACGCTGAGGACGAGGGCGAGCGGCCCACCGGCGATGAGTGCCGTTCCGACACGCACCTGGCGGGCACGGACCGGTGGGACCGGGCGGCGGCCGCCGAGCGCGGTGAGGACCGATGTCTGCGCGAGCGAGCGGGTCGGGACGAGTGCGGCCACCGATGCGACTGTGATTGCTGTGACGGCGATGATGGCGATGTCGGCCGGATCGATGCTGAGACGACCTTCGTTGCGGATCTGGTCGTCGAGTGCGGCGACGAGCGCTGCTCCGCCGGCCATGCCGAGGATGGTGCCGGCAACGCCGCTCCAGGTCCCTTGAAGTGCGAGGAAGCGACGGAGCACCGATGCGTCGGCG
>JBDKIV010000083.1:0-4336 GCA_039796935.1 Actinomycetota bacterium
CTGATCGCGCTCGGTGCCGGTCTGTTGATGCTCCCGGTCGCCTACGACGACGCGCACCCCGGCGCGTTGGCGGCGCTGTTCATGGCGACCTCGGCTGCCACGGTCACCGGCCTGGCCACGATCGACGCCGAGGCGTTCTCGTTGTTCGGCGAACTCGTCCTGCTCGCGCTGGTGCAGGTCGGCGGGTTCGGGATCATGGCGATCGGCGCCGTCGTCGTCTCGGTGCTGTCACACCGACTCGGCCTTCGCCAACGCATGCTGGCGCGGTCCGAGTTGGGTGCTGTCGAGGCGGGCGAACTACGCGGACTGCTCGGCTCGATCGTCAAGGTGACCGTGGCGGTCGAGGCCACGATCGCCGCCGTGCTGACCGTCAGGCTGTGGGTGTCGTACGACGAGAACCTGCCGAGTGCCGCCTACAGCGGCGTGTTCCACGCCGTGACGGCGTTCAACAACGCCGGCATCTCGCTGTACAGCGACAACCTCAGCCGATTCGTCGGTGACCCCGTCGTCGTCATGGCCGTCACGGCGGCCATCATCGTCGGGGGTTTCGGTTTCCCCGTCATCGTCGAGTTGCTCCGTCGCGTGCCGATGCATCGCTGGACACTGCACACGCGACTGACGCTGCTCGCCACCGCTGCGCTGCTGGTCGTCGGGCCCGTGGTGATCCTCGTGCTCGAATGGTCGAACACCGGCACCCTCGGTCAACTCGGGATCGGCGACCGGTTCCTCGCCGCGTGGTTCCAGGGCGTCTCACCGAGAACGGCCGGGTTCAACACGGTGCCGATCGATCAGTTGCGCGAACCAACGACCCTGTTCGTCACGACGCTGATGTTCATCGGTGCCGGGCCAGCGTCGACCAGCGGGGGCATCAAGATCACGACCTTCGCCGTGCTGTTCTTCGCGCTGTGGGCCGAGGTCCGGGGCGAGAGCGACGTCAACGTCTTCCGCCGGCGCCTGTCGCCGGCCACGATCCGGCAGGCACTCACCGTTGCGCTCCTGTCCGTCGCCGTCGTCATCGGGGCATCGCTGGCTCTGATCACGCTGACCGATCTGAGCCTCTCCCCCGCGCTGTTCGAGGCGGCATCGGCATTCGGCACGGTCGGGCTGAGCGCCGGCGTGACGGCCGGACTCCCCGACTCCGGTCAACTGCTGCTCGTCCTGCTCATGTTGACCGGCCGCGTCGGCCCCATCACCTTCTTCACCGCGCTGGCCCTCCGGCAGCACACCCGCGCATATCGCTATCCCGAGGAGCGTCCGATCATTGGCTGAGCAGTTCGAACACCGACAGGCATCCCAACTCTCTCGTCTCACATCGGCGGCGATCAGTCGTCACCGGCACGGCGACGGCGAGATCCTCATCGTCGGTCTCGGCCGGTTCGGGTCGTCGCTGGCACTCACGCTGGTCGACCTCGGCTACGACGTGATGGCGATCGATTCCGACCTCGCGCATGTGCAGGAGTACTCGGGTCTGCTCGCCCATGTGGTCCAGGCCGACTCGACGAGCGAGCGAGCGCTTCGTCAACTGGGCGCCGCCGACGTCGCCACCGCCGTCGTCTGCATCGGCACCGATGTCGAGTCGAGCGTGCTCACCACCGCTGCGCTCGTCGACATCGGGGTACCCAACGTGTGGGCCAAGGCGATCACCACATCGCACGGCAGGATCCTCCAACGGGTCGGCGCCAGCCACGTCGTCTTCCCCGAGGCCGAGATGGGCCGTCGCGTCGCCCATCTCGTCACCGGCTCCATGCTCGAGTACCTGGCGCTCGACGACGAGTTCACCATCGTCGAGACCACGGTCCCGCGATGGATGGTCGGCAAGCCGCTCGGCCAGACGCAACTGCGTGCAACACAGCAGATCACCGTCGTGTGCGTGAAGCCACGGGGTGGGCGCTTCACCTACGCCGAGCCGACGACGGTGCTCGGTGCTGATGACCTGATCGTCGTCGCCGGTCACCAGCGGGCAGTCGAACGATTCGCCGCCTCGACCGACGATTGACGACCGGCTACGAGAACAGCACCCGAAGGTCGGGATAGGCGGTCCGCTCCCATCCGCCGTCGACGACGAGTTCGGTCCCGGTGATGTACGAGGCGTCATCGCCCGCCAAGAACACTGCAGCGGCAGCGATGTCGTCGGGTAGCGCAGCACGGCGAAGCGGAATCCGGTCCATGAACGCCTGACGGGCGGCCGGAAGCGCGACCATCGGCGCCGAGAGCGGCGTGTCGGTCAGGCCTGGCAGGACGGCGTTCACGCGGACGCCGGCGTCGCCGAGTTCGATCGCTGCCGTGTGGGTCAGGCTCACCACGGCCGCCTTCGCCGCCGAGTAGGCGCCGTTGAACTGCATGGGCACACGGGCGTTCAACGACGCGATGTTGACGATCGCACCACCGCCCTGGGCAGCCATCGCTCGACCTGCATGCTTCACACCGAAGAATGTTCCACGCAGGCACAGGCCGACGGTGAAGTCCCAGTCGTCGGCGGACATCTCGATCAGCGGCGCCACCCGCGCACCGCCCGCGACGTTGAACATCGCATCCACCGAGCCGAATCGTTCGCTGCAGGCGGCCACGAGCGCGGCCACCTCGTCCTCGACCGTCACATCGGACACGACCGGTACGACCAACCGGCCGAGTTCGTCGTGCAACGTCGCGAGCCCTTCGACGTCGATGTCGCCCGCCACCACCGAGGCACCCGCAGCGACCAGGCGCTGCACGATCGCTCGGCCGATACCCGACGCCGCCCCCGTCACCACTGCATGCCTGCCATCGAATGGACCGTTCATCCCGCCATCTTCCTCGCTGCGGCTGCCTCGATCGGACCCGGACGACGAGCATCAGATCGCAGCGTGCGAGGCGACGCTGTCGTCAACTGAACCGGACAGCGTTGCGCGATGCCGAGACCATCTGCGCGTTGATCACCGCGTACCAGACCTCGTCGAGGGCGATCACGCCGGCTGCCGCGAACCGAGCGTCGTCGTCGAAGGCATCGAGGACACCCTCGGCAAGGTCGGCCTGCCAGAGCACGTAGTCGAGTCCCGATCCGTTCTCGACGAGCGATGACCCGAGCGCACGCGCCTGCTCGACGCCGCTGCGCACCGACAGCGCGAGCAACGCGTTCGCTCCGCCGAACGCCGTGGGATCCTCCCCGATCCCGAAACCGGCCAGCCCGAACGATGCCCCACTCACGATGGTTTCGGCGAGGACGAACTCGCTGGCGCTCACCGCCAGGTTCGTGACCGCAGCACGCAGCGGCGAGTCGCCGGGCTCGACCATCGAGGGGTGACGCTGGAGGGCGCCGAGCGCAGAGATCGGATCGGTCGAGCGAGCGAACAGTCCGTCGACGCGCGCGTACTCGGCGGTCGTCGTCGCTGCTCGGTCGATGAAGTCGACGTAGCCCTCGATGAACCCGGCGAGGTCGACGCTCTCGTCGATGGGGGTGTCCGACGACGCTCTCACGATGGCGACCGCATCGGGCCCGAAGGTGGAGATCGCCGTCTCGCTCTGCGCGACCGCAGCGGCGATCGTGTCGAGCTGCGAGAGATCGACCGGGCCGTCGAGTGCCGCGCCGATCGCTCCGAGCACGCCGATCTCATAGGTGAACCATCCGAGCGCGAACGGGAGGCTGAGGATCCGCTCGACCCCCAGTCCGTCGACGTCGGTGTACGCACGAAATGCGGCCAGGTTGGCAGCACTCAACGTGTCCACCTCGTCGCGCAACTGTTGCCACGCTGCTTGCGCCCCCTGCAGACGCACGATCTCGGCACTGCGGTGCCGCCCGACCTCGCGCCGGATGTTCTGCAAGACGTCGATGCCGAGGCCGTACGTGGTGGCGACCGGGTCGGTCCCCGACGACTCGTCGAGACGGTCGACGAGCGACTCGAGCCGGTCGACCCGAGCAGCATCCATCCCCGTCGGCAACGACTCGACGGCATCGCGGCAGGTGGTCACCAGCGCTGCGGTCACCGCCTCGACGGTCGACTGGACCGTGGGATCGAGCAGATTCGACGGTCCTCCTGCCGGGGCGATCGTCGAACCCGTGAACATCCGGTAGGCCTCGTCCAGATGACCGACCTCGACGACGTCGACGCCCATCGACCGACCCAGCTCGACGAGATCGGCGGAACCCGACCGACCGACGGGGCCCCCGAAGGTCGCCACGGCACCGGCCGGCACGAGCACGGTGCGGTAGCCGGCGTCGGCAGCGGACTCGATCTTGGTCGGGATCTCACCGACCATGCCGATCGTCCCGTCCGGGGCGATCGTTCCGGTCATGGTGACACCAGCGCGGAGTTCATCTCCGCGCATCGCTGCGAGCGTCCCGATGGTGAGGATCGCTCCA
>JBDKIV010000084.1:0-13307 GCA_039796935.1 Actinomycetota bacterium
AGGCTCAGATCCGTGGTCTGACCTGCATGGTCGTGGTGCCCGGGGTGGGGTTCGAACCCACACTCCCGCGCGGGAAGGGGGGCTTAGGCCCTGACCGGTTGTGCATTCTGGTCCGATCAGCGTGGGCCCAGTCCGCCGAGTCTGGTCGTGAATCCATCCAGTCCGCCGGCATTGCCTCCCGTCAGCGACAGTCGTGAGTACCTCGTGAGTACGTCAGGTGACCGGTTCCAGCCTCGCCGGCACGTGCTTGTGGAACGGCGTACCCGCGATCGGGTCGCGGTGCTCTCGCACGGTCAGGTCGTTCGGGGCCACTCCGGTACCGCCCACGCCCATGCCGTTCGGCAACGACACGTGACCGGCACGCATCATCGCTGACACCTCGACGGTCACCTCCGCCTGACCCGCAGCGGTGGACAACAGCGCGCGTCCACCATCGACGAGTCCGAGCGCCGCCGCGTCGGACTGCGACACTCGGAGTGCGCCATCGGCATCGCGCTTGCGCCAGGCCGGGTCGCGGATGATCGTGTTGGCCGTGAAGGAACGGCGCTCACCGGCTGACAGCACGAGCGGGAATACGGGGTCGACAGCGGGGCCTCCCGGTTCGAGGCCCGCGAAGGCCTCGAGCATCTGCGGGACAGCCATGTGGATGCGTCCGTCGTCGGTGCCGACGCGGCTCCAGACGGCGTCCCATTCGTCGACGCTGAACGTCAGGCCGTGAGGCGACGCGAGCACTGCGTCGAACAACGCCTCTCCCAGCTCGAGCCCGTCTCCCTGGATTCCGGCAGCCCGGACGCTGTCGGGGTACTTCATGGCGCAACGGTGTGCGGCGTTCCACAGCACGGCTGCAGCGGCAGCGCCGTTCGGCAGCGTCGGGCCGAGCGTGCGGTAGAGGATGATCGGTGCCAGCGCTCCGAGTTCGGGATGGGCGCCCATGTACTCCAGAAACGCCGCCCCAAATGCCAGCCGGCTCAACTTCGCAGCGTCGTGGAGAGCGGCCATGTCGTCCGCGTTCAGGAAACCTGCTGCCTCGGCAATGCGGGCGTGGATCTCCGGCTCGGGCAGCGTTCCCTCCAGCGGTGGCAGGATCGGCGCGCGAAGGTGGAACACGTTCTGCGGAAACTCGAAGTTGAAGAACGTGCACTCCCACTTCTCGTACTGTGACGCCGCGGGCAGCACGTAGGAGGCCTCACGTGCGGTCTCGGTCATCGCAACGTCCACCACGACGGAGAAGTCGAGGGCACGCATGGCCTCGCGCATGCGCGCGCTATCGGCGAGCGAGTGCACCGGGTTACCGCTCTCGACCATCATCGCCCGGTACCGGTCGGGATGGTCGGTGAGGATCTCCTCGGAGATCACGTTGCACGGGACGAGCCCTGTGATGATTGGTGCAGCGACCACCGGCGAGACGCGAGTACCGCCGCGACCGGGACCCGACGACGCTCCACCGGTGAGGCTGACCAGCGGCGTGGGCATGTACTGCGTTCCGGGCTTGCCGAAGTTGCCCGTGAGTACCCACACCAGCTTCTCCAGCCAACTGACCAACGTGGAGTGCAGACCCATCTGCGTGCCGAGGTCCTCGAACACGGCGACGCTGTCGGCGCGTGCGATTCGCCGCGCCGCCGTGCGAACCAGTTCCGGGTCCAACTCGCACACGGCGGCGAACGCGTCGACGTCGACGGACTGCAGGGCGGCGATCACCTCGGCCACACCGGTCGCGTGTTCGAGCAGCCAGTCGCGCGCGAGCAGGCCCTCCTGCACGATCACCGCGGCGAGCGCCCCGAACAGCCATGCATCGGTGCCGGGGCGGAGCGCAAGGTGTATGTCGGCGATGTCGGCCGTTTCGCTGCGCCGCGGATCGATCACGATGAGGGAGCGCGCGGGGTCGCTGGCGATCTCCTTCAGCGTGACGCGAGCACGCGGCAGTCCGTGCGACTGCCATGGGTTCTTACCGACGAACAGCGCCACCTCGCAGTGCTCGAAATCGCCGCGCATGGAGCCACCGAACATCTTCCCGTTGACCCAGAACTCGCCCGTCTTCTCCTGGGCCAGCGCGCTGCTGCGAAAGCGGCCCCCGAAGGCCCGCTGCACCGCCGACGCGTAGCCCCCACCGAGGTGGTTGCCCTGTCCACCGCCGCCGTACATGAAGATCGTGTGCCCGCCGTGCTCATCGCGCACACGAGCCAGGCCTTCGGCCACCTCCCGCACAGCGGTGTCCCAGTCGATCGCCTCATACGTGCCGTCAGGACGGCGACGCATCGGCGACGTGAGTCGCTCGCCACCGTTCTGGTAGTGATCGAGCCGCAAGGCCTTCTCGCACGTGTAGCCCCGGGACGCCGGGTGGGACTTGTCGCCGCGGATGCGGACGAACGACTGGCCACTGGCACCACCGAGGCGCACCTCGACACCGCAGTTGCACTCGCAGAGGATGCAGGCACTGGGGACCCATTCGCCGTTCGCGTCGGGCCGGGGCTCGTCGAGTTGCGTCATGCAACGAACCCTCTCACGTCCCTCCGAGTTGCGTCAAGCAACTAGGATCCGCACCGTGAAGCGCCGATCCCTCGAGCACCTCGACTGCTCGATGGCACGCGCCCTCGACGTCGTCGGCGAGTGGTGGACGCTGATGATCGTGCGCGACGTCTTCCTCGGCATGCGCCGCTTCGACGTGATCTGCGACGACCTGGGTATCAGCCGCAACATCCTCACCGACCGCCTACAGACACTGATCGCACACGACGTGCTCGAGAAGCGTCCCACCGAGGACGGCCATCACGAATACCACCTCACTGCGAAGGGCATGGGGTTGTCGGACGTCGTGCTCGCCCTCTGGCGCTGGGGCGAGGAGTGGGAGTCCGGTCCCGAGGGTCCCACGTTGCGACTCGAGCATGCGTGTGGCCACGAGCCGCGCTCTCACCTGGTGTGCCGCGAGTGTGGTGACCCAGCAACGGTCGACACCACACGTATACGCCGCAACCGGCGTCGAATCGACTGATCGCGCCAGTTGTCGACTGGCGTTGCCGGAGGTCGCCCACGATTCGAGCCAGCCATCCTCGCCAGCGACGACAGGCTCCAGTGGTGCCCGGGGTGGGGTTCGAACCCACACTCCCTCGCGGGAAGGGGGGTTTAAGTCGCCCAGGAGCCGTCCGGCCAGTCCTGTGGATTCCGTTTGCCCAGCTCAGATGCGGTGCACCCGTCCGTCGAGCCCGCCTGGTGATGCCGATTTCGAGCAGTGCCGGAGAATCCCGTGCAGGATCTGTGCAGGAAGTCCCGCATCATCTGAGGCACTCGACCAACTCCTGCGTCCCTACCGGCACCTATGGGCGGCGCGCGCCGGCGGACCCCAGAGCGTGTTGCTTTCCGCTTCACTGACGAAGACGTCTGGATTCCGTTCGGTGATCCGGGGGTGAAGACCCTTCGCACCGGCTGGTTCGAGTCGACCATCGGACCGGCCATCGCACGCATCAAGGGCATCGAACGCACCCCACTCTGAGACGCACGCGTGGTGCGATCTGCGCTACCTAGTCCACCCGGCACGACCGGCCAGGTTGGAACCGAATGTCTCGATGATGCGCTGCTTCACCTCTGGAGTATCCGGCAGATGCGCACTTAGAACTAGCGTTGCCCGCAGCATCCCGAACCTGACCGACGGCGAACTGGATCACGCCTGCGTCTACACCGCATGCTGGGATCCCATCGATCCAGCGCCCGTTCGGTCGGTGCGTATGAGCGATGCGTGCCCTTCATCCGGTTTGAGTAGGTCTTGGGCCGGGCTTGCGTTGCTCGGAATCGGACGTCATGTGTCGTTCGTCGTGGAGCCGGCTCAGGGAGCGACCGTGTCGATGAAGTCGGTGACGTGCTGGCTCCATTTTGCGAGTTCGGTGTTGCGAGAGGAGACGACGAGTTCTGCTCTTGGTATCGCAGCTGCCAATGCCTCACCTGTGGAGACCGGATGGCTGTGGTCGTCGGTCCAGCAGAGAATCAGCGTCGGCATGGTCAGCCGATGGGTCAGTTGGGCTGGAGGGGGCAGATCGCTCTGGGCTGCGCCTCGCAGGATGTCAGCGCACACCGTTGCCGTTGGCGAGGTGAGTGCGTCAGCAGCTGCTGCGGCACGCGCCGGCCAACTCGGATCATCGACGAACGGTCCGGGTGGTGATGTCGCTGCGATGAATTCGGCGACAGCCAGCGCGTCGCCACGCTCGATCAGTTGGGCGGCGAGCAGATACTCGGCCGCCTGTTGCGGCCGGGTGTGCCATGCGCAGGGTGGCGTGACCAGTACGAGGCCGGCGATGCGTTCGGGCGCCTGCATCGCTGCGAGTACCGCAGTGGCAGCGCCCATCGATTCGCCGCCGGAGACGTAGCGGTCGAGACCGAGGTGGTCAGCGAGTGCGAGCTGATCGGCTGCCAGCTCGTTCCAGCCGTAGCGGGCGACATCGTCTGCGCAGGCGGATTCACCGTGGCCGATGGCGTCGTACCGGACAACGGGTCGTCGTGTCCGGAGGACGCTGAGGTCGACCGTGTGCGTGCGATCGTCGATGGCACGGGAGGACAGGAGGCCATGACTCCAGACGAGTGGCAGTCCGTCGATGCTGGCGCGGTCGCCGGCTTCGATCTCGTAGGCGAGGGTCGTGCCCCGCGCACTGCACGTCCGGTGCATTGGCCCGTCGCGATCGCGACTCAGGGAACGTGCCGTACCCGTGGCCTCCGAGGGCTCTCGTTCACTGCTGGACATCGAGGCGGTCGGCGATCCATCGGCGGAACTGCCAGCAGAGGCCTTCGAGGGGGCTCGCATACTGCGCCACTGCGGCCCGGCTGTGGAGTCCGCGCCAGGTTCGTGCGTTCACGTCGATGTCCTCGGCGTTGATCTCCACCATCGCGTCGGCGAGGAATGCTGCTCCGCTCCGGTCGGGGTCGGCGTCCGGATCGACGAGGACGTGGATGTCGAGCACGCACTGGTCGTGGCGCTCGGGGCGAACCTCGAGCCACACGCAGGCAGAGGGCGGGTTGAAAGCCAAGATCAGTGTCGGGAAGACGGCGAGAACCACGAACCCGTCGATGCCGTCGACGATGCTGTCGTGGTCGAGGATGCCCCAGTCGTAGGTGGAGATGTCACGAGGTCGGGATCGCTTGCCGGGGAAGGTGGCGTCGAGCGTCTCGCGGTGGGTTCCAGCGTGGTGGTACGACTCGAGCGCGTTCTCGACGCTGACCTTCCAGTTCCACGGCGACGGATACTCGAGCGTGTGGGTTCGGACCATGCGTTCCAGCCCCCACCCGGCCACCTGGGGTTCGAGGTCTGCGAGAGCAGCTGCGAGCGGGGCGGCTTCGGGGTCGAGGTTGACGAACACGAAGCCGTGCCACTCTTCGACGTGATATCGAGGGAGACACGCTGCGGAGGGATCGAACACCTCGTGGTCACGCATGTCGGGCGCCGCGGCGAGCGAGCCGTCGAGGCGATACGTCCAGAGATGATACGGACACTGGATCGCGCGGGCGTCGCCGCGGCCGTCGAGGATGACGGCGTTGCGGTGTTGGCAAACGTTCGCGAGCGCGGCGATCGAGCGGTCGTGCTGACGCACGACCACGATCGGCTCGCCGGCGACCATCGTCGTCACGAACGCGCCGGGCGTCTCCAGATCCGACACGTGCGCCACCGGAATCCACGAACGAGCAAGCACATGTCGACATTCGAGCTCGAACACGCCGGGCTCGGTGAACATGTACGGCGGGAAGCCGGTTGCGCGTCCTTCTTGGGCTCGGAGGGAGTCGAGGTGTTCGCGGCGGATCACGCTCGTGGGGGTCGTGATCGGCGCGTCGTCGGCCGAACTCTGGTGTGGCGAGGAAGTGGACATCGTCAGTCCTTTCGATCTGGGGAAGGGTGAGGTGGAATGAGTTGGGGTGACAGACGGCGCATCGCTGGCAGCGGTGGCCGGCGGAGTTCGATGGCGAGCTCTCGGAGCGACACGAGACACCAGACGGATTCGAGCACCAGAAACGGCACGAACCCGATCAGCGCTGACCCGATCGCGGCGAGCCCGGCACCGACCGCATTGCCGGTGGCATGCAGCGTGGCCGTCATCCATGGTCGTCGCCGGAGCATGTAGACGCCGAGGATCAGTGCCACGCCGACGGTGGAGATGAGCTCCTCGACGTTCACGGCCGGGCTCCGGCGTCGGCGACGTGATCGAGGACGTTCAGCTGGAAGAGTGTGATCGCCTTCTCGTAGTCGTTGGCCATCGGCCCGACCGTGAACGACGGTGAGGCCATCGCGCGCTGGACAGCTTCCGCTGCTCGAAGGTCCTCAACGAGGACCTCCGTGCTGTCGGTGGTCGTGCCCGACGAGGAGTCGACGAAGGGGAGGATCCGCCGCAGCGGCCCCCGCGCAAAGCGTTCGACGGCTTTCGTGGGATGGCGTCCCGGTTCGTGGTGTAGGAGCTCGTGTTCTTCCCGATTGCTGTGGTCAGGTTCGGGGTGCTGCGGGCAACGATAGTTCGGCTTGCTGGTCGGTGAGGTCTGCGACGGAGGCGGCGGCGATGTAGCGGCGTTCGGCGGCGATCATTTCGTCGTTGATCTCGACGAGGAGCGCGCCGACGAGGCGGATGACGGAGGCCTTGTCGGGGAAGATCCCAACGACGTCGGTGCGTCGTTTCAGTTCGCGGTTCAAGCGTTCGATCGGGTTGTTCGACCAGATTTTCGACCAGTGCGCGACAGGGAAGCCGGTGTAGGCGAGCAGGTCGGTTTCCATCTTCTCGAGGCGGTCGGCGACACCGGGTGCGTAGGGGTGGAGCTGGTCGACGACAGCGCGCAGCTGGGCGGTGGCGGTCTTGGTGTCGGGTTGGACGAAGATCGTGCGGATCAACGCTGCGATCACTTGCCGGTGACGGTGGTTCGCGGCGGCGAGGAGGTTCCGCATGGCGTGGACGCGGCAGCGTTGCCAGCCTGCGTTCTGGAAGCAGCGGCGGATCGCTTTCACGAGGCCGGCGTGCGCGTCGGAGATCACCAGTCGGACACCGGCGAGGCCACGGTCGACGAGGTCGCCGAGGAACTCTTTCCAGAACGTTTCGTTCTCTGAGTCGCCGACATCGAGACCGAGGACTTCACGATGCCCGTCAGCACGCAGGCCGGTGGCGATCACGATCGCTTTGGACACGACCCGCCGGTTCTCGCGGACATGGACGTAGGTGGCGTCGAGCCAGACGTAGACGAACGGCTGATGGTCCAGGCGTCGGGTGCGCAGCACGTGGACGTCGGCGTCGATCTGGGTGCAGATCCGCGACACTGTCGACTTGGAGATCCCGCTGTCACAGCCGAGTGCTTTGACGAGGTCGTCGACTTTTCGGGTGGAGGTGCCAGTGATGTAGGCGGTCATGATCACCGCCCACAACGCCTTGTCGATCCGCCGGCGCGGCTCCAACAGCTCAGGGAAGAACGAGCCCTGACGCAGCTTGGGGATACCGATCTCGACATCACCAGCCGGTGTCGACACCAGCTTCGGGCGATGCCCATTGCGTTGCGTCACACGATCCAGCGACCGTTCGCCAGGGGCGGCACCGATCTTGGAGGTCAGCTCGGCCTCGATCAGTTCCTGCAACGCTGCCGCGAGGATGTCACGTAACGCCGTCGAAAGACTGGCGTCAGTGCCGGTCAGGCGCGCGGCAAGGTCGGATAGGGCAAACTCGTGAGTGGTCATCGTGCGTCCTTCTCGGTTGCTTGGTCGCTTTCGAGAATCGCACGATGACCACCATCACCCCGAGGATGGTGACCCGCTCCTACACCACGTGATGGGACTCACCCTTTCGTTCGTGTCGTGGCCTGTCTCGCTGCGTAGCGGACGCTGTCATCTGCCGACATCGGGGCGATGTGCGTGTGGAGCTCGATCCGAGTGAGCGTGGGTTCGAGCGGGATCGCGTGGATGACCGAGAAGAACGTCGCACCAACCGCAATGCCGAGGTTCGGGAATGCCAGCATGACGACGGACCCGAACCCTCCGGGTGGCGTGGTCGGCAGCAACGGAACGCCCGTGATCGCCGCATCGGGGTAGGTGCCCTCGCTGGTGGGTGGCTCGTCGAAGATCCAGTGCCGGCCGGGCGACCGGAACTGCTGACGGCGATGATCGAGCCCGCGGATGCTGCGAGCGTGGAGATGCCAGAGGTGGTATCCGTCGATGTGGTTCTCGACGAACAGCTTCCAGTTCGCCCGCAGGTCGTGCCGCTCGACCGGCAAACGGTGCAACGCCCCCGGGTCAGTGTCACCCAGTGCTGCGACGACGTCACCGAGCCAGTCGTGAAGCGCGACCGGCGGCTCGGGATCGGCGTGCACGAAGACCATGCCCCGCACCTCGGCCACCGAGGCCGGCATCAGACCGAGCTCGTCCGAGCACAGGTCGGGGAACTGATCCGGCTGCGGTACACCTGTCAGCCGACCGTCGAGCGAGTAACGCCACCGGTGGTAGAAGCAGCTGATGGTGCGACCTGCGTTGCCCTGCCCATCGAGCAACCGGGCGCCGCGATGGCGACACAGGTTGTGGAACGCCGACAGGCCGTGCTCGGAGCGGACGACGACGAGCGGGACGCGCCCGACGTCGACAGTCACGTAGTCGCCGATGTCACGAAGATCGCTGGCCATCGCAGCGAATGCCCAACAGCGCTCGAACAGTGATGCCTGCTCGGTGTCGAACCATTCACGAGACGTGTAGGCGTGCGTCGGGAGCAACCAACGTGCGCCGTCGGGCTGAGTGTTCATCGGTGCTCCCCTTCGGATGCGATCAGATGGTGTTAGGACTCGGTGGTGGCGACCGGTGCGAGATACGTACGCGATGGCGCAACGACGTCAGCGGCCGCGATGGGAAGCCACACGAAGAACACCGCGGTGAGGGCGTCGAGCGAACGCGGGCCGACCCCGCCGTGCGCGTGCGCGGCCGTGCCGACCGCCAGGAGCAGCACCGGACTCATCAACACGGATCGACGACGCCGTGTGCGGATGGCGTTCACGGTGTGCGCGACCAGCAGGAGGACGAGCACACCGAGGTTCAACATCCCGACGACGGGAGCATCGTCTCCGGCGAGCGGCGTCGCCACGGTGGCGGCGAGGCCGAGCACACCGACCGCTGTCCACAGCGCGATCCACCGTCCGGGACGTTCGAACAGGTCGCGTCGCGCACGTTCCGGCCAGTGGTGCGAGTAGTAGCGACGCCGGTGCACCGAGTTCGGGCGCTCGTGTCGAGGCACCACGGCCGCCCGCGCCGCCTGTCGGGGCCGCCATGAGGCCATCGGCGGACGGACCTGCATCATCCGACGTCCACCCGCACCACGTCCGTCCACCGCGACGCCGACGGCTCGCAATGCGGTGCAAGGGCCTCGAACAGCGCCTCGGGGTCGAGTACCGACTCAGGCCCGACGACGCCTCGCTCTGTGACGGTGCCGGCGAGCAGTTGGCGGGCGGCGAGGGCCAGCGGGATCCCGGTGATGCCCGCCATGCCGTGCGGCGCGGTGAGCAATCGTGCCGCAGCCGTGGCGGGGATGCCGCCGCGGATGCCACGGGCGAGCGCGAAGAACCCGGGCAGCTTGCCCGGGCCTCGCCGACGCAGCGACGACAGCCCTGCACGAGCGATTCGGGTGGGACTCGGACGGTCGAGCTCGACCGCCGCAGCGTCGACCGTGAGTTCACCTCGGTCGATGTCGCGGCGCAGCCCGTCGAGGAAGGCGCCGGTGCCGTCGGTGACCACCATCAGGTTCGCGCTCGAGCCCGAGGGGGCCAGGCTACGGCGGAGCATGATCGGTTCCGGATGTCCGACGATGCACGCGTTGCCGTGGCCCCGACCGGGATAGTCGAGCGAGATGGACTCGAGCGGCGTCGTGGCCACGAGTTCGCCGGCGCGCACCGTCATCACGGAGCCAGAGATCTGCTGCATCCAGTGCACCGCCGCCGCGCTCGTACCCACCTCTCCCGACGCTGCCGCGGCCAGGCGCTTCCCGTCGAGATCGACGTCGACCGGCCACGCAGTGAACAGGTCGACCACGTGGTCGAGGTGGCGCACAGCGATCGCCGCCAACAGATTCGACAACCCGGGGCTCGCGCCCATGCCGATCAACGCCGTCACGCCAGCCGCCACCGCGCGGTCGTGGAGCGCGAACATCGCCTCGATCGGTTCCCAGTCGTCGCAGATGTCGATGTAGTGGGTTCCGACGCCGATCGCGGCTTCGAGGACCGGCAGCGCGAACCGGAAGAACGGCCCTGCCATGTTGACGACCAGGTCGGCCGATTCGATCGCGTCGCGCAGCGCCGAGGCGTCGCGCACGTCGAGCCCGACCGCAGTCGCTCCCACCGACTCCGCGGCTCGTTCGGCTGCGTCGCGCCGGACGTCGGCGACCACGAGATCGAGGTCGCCCGGCCCGGCGAGCAGACGGAGGGCGGGCTGCGCCATGCCACCACCACCGCCGATCACCACGACCCTCGTCATGAGCGCACCGCCCGCTGGAACTCGCGGCTTCGTTGCTCGAACCGCAGGACACCGTCCCGCAACGTTCCCCTGGTGAGCATGAGGCGGTCGAGCAGGTAGTCCTCGGCGAGCCGCCACGGCTGCTCGAGTCCCCGCTGAGGCATGATCCGCTTGGCGCGGACGAGATAGCCGGGCGAGAACGCCGAGTCGACCTCGACGGCGATCCCACCGGCAGGCACCGGCGCCACGGCCACGTCGGCGCCCACGTGCGCCCGTTCCGTCAGCACCCGACAGACGTAACGCGCCACGAGGTCGGCCTTCAACGTCCACGACGCGTTCACGTACCCCATCGTCCACGTGAAGTTCGGGACGCCAGACAACATGCAACCCCGGTACATCACGGTGCTGCCGGGATCGACAGCCCGACCGTCCACTCGTAGCTCGGCCCCACCGAACATCTGGATCTCCAATCCCGTGGCCGTGACGATCGTGTCGCAGTCGAGTGTCCGCCCGGATGCCAACGCCACGCCATCGCGTGTCAAGAGCGACACCCGGTCGGTGACCACCTCGACCGTGCCTGCACGCATCGCAGCGAAGAAGTCGCCATCGGGGACGGCACAGATCCGCTGGTCCCACGGGTCGTATCGCGGCGAGAAGTGCGGCTCGACCCCGACGCCGGCCGGCAGTTCGCGTTGCACCCGACCGAGCAACAGTCGCCGCACCCGCTCGGGGTGCCGACGTGTCAACCGGAACCACCACGACGACGTAAGCGCGTTGCGCCACCGGGCGACCGCCGCGCCGAACCGGCTGGGGAGGAACCGCCGGAGCCACGAGTTGATCCGGTTCACACGCGGCACCGACGCCACGAACGTCGGCGAGCGTTGCAGCATCGTCACGCGGCTCGCACGTTCGGCCAGCGCGGGAACGAGCGTGAACGCCGTGGCACCCGAGCCGATCACCACGATCCGGCGACCCGTTGGGTCGAAGCCATCTGGCCAGTGCTGCGGATGGATCACCGTGCCGGCAAACGCGTCGAGGCCCTCGATGTCCGGAGAGTGCCCGCGGTCGTAGCGATAGTAGCCGGAGCACATCCACAACCAGGAGGCGCTCCAGCGTTCCGAGGTGCCGTCCTCGCACTCCACGTCGATCAGCCATCTCGCCTCGTCGGACACGAACTCGGCTGCAGTGACGCTCCGACCGAACTCGATCAGGTCGTCGAGTTCGAACTCGGCCGCCGTGCGCTCGAGGTACGCCTGGATGTCGGCACCCTGAGCGATCGAGTCGGTCCCCTGCCACGGCCTGAACGAGAACCCGAATGTCTCCATGTCGCTGTCCGAGCGGATGCCCGGATAGCGGAACAGGTCCCAGGTCCCGCCGATTCGGTGGCGGCGCTCGACGATCGAGACCGTCAGAGACGGGTGATATCGGCGGAGGTGCCAGGCCGCACTCAGCCCGGAGATGCCCGCGCCCACGATCAAGACGTCCACCGACCGCGAGCGATCATCAACCATGATTCGATCATACGCGAAACGATCGTCGAGCGTGCGATCATTTCCGGTGGACGGCGTCGTCATTCGTCACATGGCAGCGTCCTTCACCGCTTCAAAGACGGTGTCGTAACGGCTGAACAACGCAGGTGCCCCGACCTCGACCCGCAACGCGCCCATCGCCCGTGCCGAGCGCGCCAGGATCCGCCGCGCTGTGCGGCCCGGCCAGTCGTCGCCGAGCAGCTCCGCCGGCAACAGCGGATCGGAGCGGATGCAGGCGTCGAACGCCGCACTCACCGAGACTGCCAGCGCCAGCGCCGCAGTGACATCGCCACCCGCCTCGTGATCGACCTCGCCGTAGCGGGCGACGAACACCTCATAGCGGCTGGCGAGCTCGTCGAGCGGCCACAGTGCACGAACCATCTCGATCGGCTCGGCGACCCCACCGACGTCGATCCGGTCGGCCGAAGCCAGCACCAGTCGATCGCCGACACCGAGATCGCCCGCAGACCTGCGCAACAGCTCGTCCCAGTCGTGCGTGTGCACGTACATCCCGCCGATCAGCTGAGCACCACCCAAGGTGACGATGACGTTCCTCAGCTCGTTACGGAGGTGACGCCGCTCCTCGTCGATGGAAAACCCAGCCAGGTGCCACCGCCCGTCCCACCGCTCGAGTCCAGCGTCCTGGCGATAGCTGAGCAACAGGAAGTCGGGTTCCGGTCCAGAGTAAAAGCGCTGACGTTCGGTCTCGACGAAGACCGCCTTGCGTCCCCGACCGTGCTGCTCGAACGCACCCTCGCGGACGAGCCGCGCCAGGCACAGGCGGATCTGGTGCATCGTGAGACCGATTCGCTCCCCCACCTCGTACAACTCGCTTGCCACCAACGAGCCGTCCGGATGTTGCATACCGAGCACGAACACTCGCGTCGACGGAGTCTCCGTTGAGTCACCCGGTTCGTCGCCAGCCACGTCGATCATCACAGCAGTCTCGCGGATCACGGCGGACTGACCGACTTCCTGTGCCCGGGGTGGGGTTCGAACCCACACTCCTTTCGGGAAGGAGGAAAGAAGACACCCGGGATGCCTCCCGCGCCGTCGTCGACGGGCGCGCCCGTCGAGGTGCCACCTACCGCCGGCTTCGGGCGCCGCGGTTATGCGCTCTCCTGGTCGTCGGGCCAGGTAGCAGCTAGCGAGGGTCTGTCAGGAACTCGGTGTAACTGGTCTGGCTGGTCATTGGTGTTGGGGATCCTAGGGCCTCAGAAGAGGCGGCCTTCGAAGGTGATCGCGAATGCGTTCAGCGCCGGCTTCCAACGGTTCATCCACCGCTCCTGCCCAGTGCCTTTCGGGTCGAGCGAACGCACGACGAGGTAGAGGCACTTGAGCGCGGCCTG
>JBDKIV010000085.1:0-7857 GCA_039796935.1 Actinomycetota bacterium
CCCGGCCGGCCTGATCGCAGCCGAGGTGCTCACTCGCTCGGACGTAACGGTCGAGCTGTTCGACCAGATGCCATCACTCGGGCGGAAGTTCTTGCTGGCCGGGCGAGGGGGCTTGAACATCACCCACAGCGAGCCACTGGAGCAACTGCTCGGTCGCTACGTCGCCGAGACACCCCTCGTCGAGCGTGCGGTCCGTGCGTTCCCCCCGTCCGAGTTGCGTGCCTGGTGCGGCGAGCTCGGCCAGGCGACGTTCACGGGCTCGAGTGGGCGCGTCTTCCCGGTGTCGTTCCGCGCCACGCCCTTGCTTCGGGCCTGGTTGGCCAGGCTCGGCGACCTCGGCGTCTCCGTGCACCCACGTCATCGATGGCAGGGATGGGGTTCGGTCGCCGACGGTCGGATCGACGGGCGCACGGCGCTCATCGAACACGACGGTTCGGTGGCCGAGCGGACGTTCGATGCCATCGTGCTCGCGTTCGGCGGAGCGAGCTGGCCTCGGGTTGGTTCCACTGCCGGGTGGGTCGAGTCGGTGAGCTCGACCGGTGTGGAGGTCGCGCCGTTCGTGGCGTCGAACAGCGCGGTGCTCGTGGACTGGACCGCTGGCTTCGCCCAGCGCTTTGCCGGTGCCCCCGTCAAGAACATGGCGCTCACCGTCGGCCATGCCGTGGTCCGGGGCGATGCGATGATCACCGAATCAGGACTCGAGGGTGGCCCGGTGTACGCCATGGGGGCTGCGATCCGCGCAGAGATCGCTGCCGGTGGATCGTGCACGCTCGCGATCGACCTGCAGCCCGACCTCTCGCGAGAGGTGCTTGCGGAGCGCCTGGGGCGACGGCCGAAGGATTCACTGGCGACCGCACTGGCCCGGCTCGGTCTGCAGCCCGCATCGATCGGGTTGCTGCGCGAGTCGACTGCCAACCGGTTGCCGCGCGACCCCGACCAACTCGCCGGGCTCGTCAAGGCCCTGCCGCTCGAGGTGCGTTCGACGGCGTCACTCGAGCGTGCGATTTCCTCAGCCGGTGGAATCTCCCTGACCGAGGTCGACTCGTCGATGATGCTGCGGCGCGTCCCGGGGACCTTCGTCGCCGGTGAGATGCTCGACTGGGACGCTCCGACGGGTGGCTATCTGCTCCAGGCGTGCCTCAGCACGGGTGTCGCTGCCGCCCGTGGGGTCATGCAGAGCCTGGCCCGGCCGTGATCACCCGGGCCGCTCGACTCGAAGGACTGACCTGGTGGAATTCGGGGTAGGAGCTCGGGTATGAAGCGTCCGGCTCTGGCCATACGGTGATGTGGTCGTAGATTCTTGTCATGCGAATCCAGTTGGACTCCGAGAAGTGCCAGGGCCACAACCGCTGTTACGCGTTGGCGCCCGAGTTGTTCGACGTCGACGATTACGGCCAGGCGGTGTTGCTGGTCGACGGTGACGTTCCTGGCGACCTTCGTGACAAGGCCCGGCTCGCTGCGTCGAACTGCCCCGAGTTCGCCATCAAGATCCTGGAGGACAACTGAGATGACCGACTTGCATGACGACGACGCCCCGGTGCGTACCGGGTTCGTCCGGGCCGACTACGTCCCGCCCGTGTTCGGTGACAGCCCGGTAGGCACCCATGTCTGGCAGCGAGTGCCGTACAACCCCGACGACTACGGCCCGGTCTCGGATTTCACCACCGATTTCGATCACGCCGACCCGTCGTACAACCCGCAGGCACCGAAGGTGTGGAAGGAACTGCGCGAGGGCGGCTGCCCCGTGGCGCATTCCGATCGGTACGGCGGCATGTGGGTTCCGATCACGCACGACACCGTGCACGAGGTGGCCTACGACACCGAGAACTTCACCAGTCGCAGCGTGGTCGTCTCGGTCGGCCGTCCGGGTGACCTCGCATTGCCGGCGCCCATCGGTGGGGCGCCGCCGATCACCAGCGATCCGCCGTTCCACGGGATCGCGCGCCGGTTGTTGCTGCCGGCGTTCGCTCCCAAGAAGATCGAGCCGTGGGAGCCCGAGATCCGCAGCCTCTGCCAGGACCTGCTCGACCGAATGGGCGACGTGACTCCGGGCGAGTCGATCATCGATGCAGCGGTGCAGTACGCGCAGCACATCCCGGTCAACGTGATCGGCCGGATGCTCGGTTTCCCTGCTGCGGACGAAGATCTGTTCCGCAAGTTCGTCCACGACGCGCTCGAGCGGATCGCGGAAGAGCCGGGAACACGCGAGGGCATGGACGACCTCGGCAAGTACATCTTCGACCAGATCCAGGACCACCGCGAGAATCCGCGTGACGACCTCACCAGCTACCTGCTCAACGTCGAACTGAACGGCGAGCCCGTCAACGACGACATCGCCGGCGGGATGATCGTGCTGTTGCTCATCGCCGGTATCGACACCACGTGGTCGGCGATCGGGTCGTCGCTGTGGCACCTCGCGCAGCACCCCGAGGATCACCAGCGCCTGCTCGACGATCCCGAGGTGATGACCTTCGCGCTCGAGGAGTTCCTCCGGGCCTACGCCCCGGTGACGATGGCGCGCATGGTCGCCCAGGACAACGACTTCCACGGTTGCCCGATGAAGAAGGACGACTGGGTGTTGCTGCCGTTCCCCGCAGCCAACCGTGATCCGCTGAAGTTCGAGGATCCCGACACCTTCATCGTCGACCGGCAAGAGAACCGTCACGCAGCGTTCGGCCTCGGCATCCACCGGTGCCTCGGGTCGAATCTCGCCCGCCTCGAACTGAAGGTGGCGATCGAGGAGTTCATCAAGCGGTTCCCGCGCTTCGAACTCGCCGGGGACACTCGTTGGAGTGTCGGTCAGATCCGTGGCCCCCGCGAACTGCCGGTGCGCATCCTCGAGGTCGCTCGAGTCGACGCCTGACGCGCCTGACGCGCCGGCCGGTTGCCCGCTCAGACCCCCGTGAGGGGGTCGGGTACCGGCAGGCGCGCCAGTTGCGACCAGTCGCGAGAGATGGCGTCTGCGGTCTCGAGCAGGAGCGGCAGATAGGTGCCCGTGAGCGTCTCGATCGACGTCTCTGCTGCGTGAACGCTCACGTTGATGGCGGCGATGACGCGTCCGTCGGCGGTCCGGATCGGTGCAGCCACCGACCGGACACCGCGCGCCAGTTGCTCGTCGGACAGGGCCCAACCGCGCTTGCGGATGGTTGCGAGGTCACGGTCGAGTTGTGGTCGCTTGGCGGTGCGGTGCGGCACGACGGGTGATCGGTGGGGGATCGAGAGCACCTCGTCGAGTTGGTCCCGGTCGAGATCGGCCAACAGGACCTTTCCCAACGAGGTGGCGATCGCCGGGAATCGGGTGCCGATCTGGACGGCGAGCGAGATGATCTTGGGAACCGCCACCCGTGCCGTGTAGACGATGTCGCTCCCGTCGAGTTGAGCGATCGAGCTCGACTCACCGGTGTTGTCGACGAGGCGTTCCATCAGCGGCCGTGCCACTTCCCACATACCGAGCATGCTGACGTACGACGTGCCGAGCTCGAGCGTGCGGGGGGTGAGTGAGTACGAACCATCGTGCGAGCGGGCGTAGCCGAGTTGTTCGAGCGTCATCAGCAGTCGGCGGGCTGTCGGTCGGGCGAGCCCGGTTCGGGCGGCGACGTCGCTGACGGTGAGGCGCGTGGCATCGGGGGTGAAGGTCCGAATCACGTCGAGTCCGCGGGCCAATGCCTCCACGAACTCCGTCGACGATGTCTCGCGCATAGTGAGGAAGTCTCTCAGGTCAGGTCTGCAACTCCACCGCGCGAGCCCGGAATCGCAGAGGAGTCACAGGGAGTCACGGGAGTCGCCTGCCCGCACATCGGTAGTCTGTCCGCATGGCGGTCGATGCCCCCCTCGACGTGGCCTGGTTCGGAGCGTCTCTCGACGCCGCACGGGTCGTGGTCGTGCTGATCCACGGACGCGACCAGACCCCTGCGTACATGGCCGAGCACGTGGCAGACCGGCTTGCACTCGATGATGTCGCGTTCGTCGCGCCGGCCGCTCCCGGTGGCAGGTGGTACCCGGGCACCCTCGACGCGCCGGTCGCCGACAACCAGCCCGATCTCGACAGGTCGCTCGCGGCGATCGAGTCGATCGACTCGTATCTCGATCGCGCCGGCTCACCCCGGCGGCGCCGGGTGTTGTGCGGCTTCTCGCAGGGTGCAGCGCTGGCGTGTACCTACGCGGCACGTCATCCTCATCCCTGGCGCGCCGTGGTCGCCTTCACAGGTGGGCTGATGGGGTGCGAGGGCGACCTGGTGCCGGTCGAGGGCCGACTCGACGGTGTCGATGTGTACGTGAGCGTCAGCTCTGACGACTCGTGGCTCGAGGTCGAGCGGGCGCAGTCGACCGCCGATGCGTTCAGTCGTGCTGGAGCTCGCGTGACGCTCGACGTCTTCGAGCATCGAGGTCACGAGGTGAGTGCTGCCGAGATCGAACGGCTGAGGGCGCTGCTCGAGTGACGACTCGCCCGGGTCAGGCGAACAGCCGTCGCGCGGCGATCTCGCACCCTTGGGACAGCGAGTTCAGCTTGCCCCACACGACATCGGGGTCGATGTTCTGGATGCCCACGTGGACCGAGAAGCCGCAGTCGACACCGGCCATCAGGCGCTCGGGGTCGACCACCTGCGCCCATCGTTGGATGCGCTGTGCGACCAGCTCCGGGTGCTCGATGTAATTCGATTGGGGTTCGATGACGCCGGGACAGATGACCTTGTGGCTCGGCACGCCCAGTTCGGCGAGGACCGACCATTCGTGAGCGTGGCGCGGATTGGCGCCTTCGAACAGGACGGTCTGCGGCTTGGCCCTCCACACCAGGTCGATGATGTGCTCGATCGGGACGTCATGGTGGTGGGGCCCCGGATAGTTGCCCCAGCACAGGTGCATCCGCAGTTGTTCGCTGGGGATGTTGCGCACGGCGTGGTCGAGGGCAGCGAGGTTGATCTCGATCGTTCGCCGGAACTCGTCGAGGTCCATGTGTGCGTACGCGGAGTGTCGACCCATCGCCAGGTCGGGACAGTCGAGTTGCACCGTCGCTCCCGCTGCAGCGATGGCTTCGTACTCGTGACGCATCGCCTCGGCGATGGCGAACACGTACTCCTCGTGCGTGGGGTAGTACTCGTTGCCGAAGAAGAGCGAGATCACTCCCGGGGATGCCGCGGACGAGAACGTCCGCTCGACCCCGGCCTCGCGCGCCGCCCGGCTCAGGTCGTGCATGTCACGAACGGCGGCCTCGGTGTCGGTCACGCCGATCGGTCCGGTGCACGCAGGCGCCGACCGCTTGCGGCGGCCGGGGTTCTCTGCGACGCGCTCGGCGCTGCGCGGGTAGTCGACGAGGTCTTGGAAGAAGTAGCTCTGGACCGACTCGCCCTCGAAGCCCGACAGGCGGTCCTTCACGTAGGTGGCGTACGACGGCTTGGACATCTCTCCGTCGTTGATCACCGTCACTCCGGCGTCGCGCTGCCGTGTGACCATCTCGGTGATCGCCGACGAGATGCGTTCGTCGAGGGCCACCCTGTCGACGGGGATGCCGTCACCGACTGCCCACATCCAGGTGATCAAGTCGTCGGGCCTGGGAAGACTGCCGGTGTGTGTGCTGGCGATGTGGTGGTCCACGGTCGATGAGTTCCTTCCGGTCAGGCGTGCAGATGGGGCGGCGAATCGGCCGGTTCCGGCCGGGCACCGACTGTACGCCATGCGGTACCATGTCCGCTCAGCGGTCAGCCGACCTCGTCCATCATCTCCGGGAGACGACCATGACTACTCAACCCCTCGCTCAGCGCCTTCACCACACCGCATACGTGACGAAGGATCAAGAGGCCACGCGGGCCTTCTACGAGGACATCCTCGGGTTCCCGCTGCTCGCCACCTGGTCCGAGACCGACGAACTGTTCGGTGCGCTCCGCGTGTACTGCCACACGTTCTTCGGGCTGGCGGACGGGAGCGCATTGGCCTTCTTCCAGTTCGCGGATCCCGACGACCAGGCGCTCTTCGACCCGGCGCTGCTCCCCTCGCCCTTCCGTCACATCGCGTTGAAGGTGAGCGCAGAGGGCCAGGCCGAGCTCGAGCGCCGCCTGCAGGCAGCGAACTGGAAGCCCGAGGGAACCTACGTGCTCGAGCACGGCTACTGCCGTTCGCTCTACACCGAGGACCCGAACGGGATGCTGCTCGAGTTCACCGTCGACGTGCCGCACGCCGACCAGATCGCAGCCGATCGATCAGTCGACGCGCACGAGACGCTGCGCCGGTGGCTCGCGGGTGACCACACCAGCAACAACACCTACCGCTGAACCGATCGACCTGATCCCGACCCCCCGAAAGGTGACAGGCCGATGACTGCATCGACATCCCCCAATTCGCGGCTCGACGAGCTGATCGGAGACGAACAGCTCAGCGGTCCGCTCGCCGGACTGCTCGTGGCCGACCTCTCGCGCGTGCTGGCCGGTCCGTACTGCTCGATGCTGCTGGCAGACATGGGTGCCACGGTCGTCAAGGTCGAGAGCGCAGCCGGCGACGACACGCGTACCTGGACGCCGCCCGACAAGGACGGGGTCGCCACCTATTACCTGTCGATCAACCGCAACAAGCGCTCGATGGTCCTCGACTTCCGGCAGCCGGACGACGTGGCGCTGGTGCAGGAGCTGCTCCGTCGTGCCGACGTCGCGATCGAGAACTTCAAGCACGGCGCACTCGCCAAGTTCGGCCTCGACTACGACAGCGCTCGTGCCCTCAACCCGGGCCTGATCTATCTGTCGATCACCGGCTTCGGTACGGCTGGCGGGGCGTCGATCCCGGGGTACGACCTCGTCGTCCAAGCGGTGTCGGGCCTCATGAGCCTGACCGGTGAGCCCGATGGGCCTGCGCTGCGCGCCGGCATCTCGGTGTTCGACGTGATGACCGGTCTGCACGGCACGATCGGTCTGCTGGCTGCGCTGCGTCACCGGGCAGAGACCGGCGAGGGCCAGCACGTCGAGGTCAACTTGCTGTCCTCGGCGCTGTCCGGCCTCGTCAACCACTCGGCTGCGTACACGGCTGCAGGTGTGGTGCCTTGGCGGATGGGCAACGCCCATCCCAGTGTGTACCCGTACCAGACGATGCCCACCAAGGACCGCGACGTCATCATCACCGCTGCCAACGATCGGCAGTTCAGGTCGTTGTGCACGGTGCTCGGGATTCCCGAGGTCGCCGACGATCCCCGCTTCACGCTCAACGCCGACCGAACGGCCAACCGCGATCAGCTCCACCCCGTGCTGGTCGAGCGGTTGTCGCACTGGTCCGCCGACGACCTGTTCGTGGCGCTGAACGAGGCGGGGGTTCCGTGCGGACCGATCAACTCGATCAAGGAGGGTGTCGAGTTGGCGGAACGCCTGGGCCTCGAGCCGCGCGTGACGCTCGGCGGCGAGGGCGGCGAGGTCGATCTGGTCAGGAACCCGATCCGGTTCAGCGCGAGCCCGGTCTCGTACCGCCTCGCGCCGCCCGGCCTCGGCCAGCACACCGATCAGCTCAAGGCGTGGCTGAGCTCGTGAGTGCGCAGCTGCCCACCTACCGCTCGGGGCTCGGAGCATCGGACCGCGACCACATCTGGCTGCTCGGCAACGACCTCGCCGATGACATCCTCGGCAAGGTCGGCTTCGGTGAGTTGGCGTACTGGCTGATGCTGAAGCGCAAGCCGACGGAATCGCAGCTCGTCATGTTCGAGGCGGTGCTGGCGGCGCTCGCCGACCATGGATTCACACCGACGGCGATCGCGGCGCGTCTCACCTACCTCAGCGCCCCCGATTCGTTGCAGGGTGCGCTCGCTGCCGGCCTGCTCGGCGGCGGCTCGCGCTTTCTCGGTGTCACCGAGAACACCGCGAAGTATCTGCACGGTGTGGTCGAACG
>JBDKIV010000086.1:0-21532 GCA_039796935.1 Actinomycetota bacterium
GCGCCGTGGTGTGCGAAGCCCCCAAGTTGGCTCCGCGCAAGGCAGAGATGGAGCGACTGTTGAGCGAGGCCGCACAGGGTCCGGTCACGGTCAAGGGGCGGCGTGCCGAGGGTCTCGGTGCGATCGGCCGTCGAGAGGGGATTGCCTGTTGGGCGGTCGCCGTCATCGTTCGCTCGCGACCCGGGCGAGCCGGAGGAGGAATGTCGTGAAGCCATCATCGTCGAAGGGGAGCAGCACGAAGCGGGGTGGCAAGGGCACCGGCGGGCCGCGCGGCGGCACCGGTCGGTCCGGCGGCGCGGGTAGGTCGGCAGACGCCGGCCGGACAGGAGACGCGCGCCGTTCGGGTGGCGGCCGGGCCGGTGGGGGTCGCTCGGGGGGCGGCGGCGCCGGGTTCGCGTCGCGTGGTGCCGGTCGTACCGGCAAGGTCAGTCCGACCGGCGCACCGTCACGCGCCCCGCGCAAGACGCTCGGTGGCGAGCAGATCGAGGGGCGTCAGGCGGTTCGTGAGCTGCTCCTCGCCGGCAACCGACGGATCCGGGAGATCTGGGTGGCCAGCGACCTCGACGACAACGACACGGTCCAGGACATCATCGACATCGCCACGCACGAGCGGGTGCCGGTGCAGTACGTCGCTCGCAAGCGCCTCGAAGCTGCGGCGCGCAGCGAGGCTCCGCAGGGGCTCATCGCGTACGCCGACGGTGTGCCCGAGGTCGAGTTGGCGTCGTTGATCGTGCGTCAACCGGGCCGTCCGGCGCCGTTCCTGGTGGCCGTCGACGGCGTCACCGATCCGGGCAACCTCGGTGCACTCCTGCGCAGTTGCGAAGGTGCGGGCGTGCACGGTGTCGTCCTCCCTCGCCATCGCGCGGTGCACGTCACGCCGACCGTGGCCAAGGCTGCTGCGGGTGCCGTCGAACACGTGCCGATGGCGATGGTGGGGGGTCTGCCGTCGGCGTTGGCGACGATGAAAGAGCACGGGATCTGGGTCGTCGGTCTCGACGATGCGGCCGATCGCGATCTGTTCGAACTCGGTGACCTCGCCCGCGACGGGATCTGTCTCGTGATGGGCGCCGAAGGTGCAGGACTGTCTCGGCTGGTACGCGAGCGATGCGACCTGGTGGTGAGCATCCCGATGATGGGTCGACTGTCGTCGCTCAACGTGTCGGCGGCGGCGGCGCTCGCCACCTACGAGGTGACGCGCGCTCGCCGTGCCGACGGTTGAGCGAAGGGAACCTCAGCGGGCGGCGCCCGCGGCGGTCGCTGCTTCGATCTCGATCAGGCGGCCCGACCGCACGTCGTAGACGTAGCCGTAGATCGGGATGTTCGACGGGACGAGGGGGTGGTTGCGGATTCGCGTGACGTCCTCGACGACCGAGCCCTGCTGATCGGCGATGGTGAGCCAGTTGATGTAGCGGCCCTCGGCAGAGCCGGGGCCGGTGCCGACGTCGTGGAATCCGTCGGGTCCGAGTGCTGCTGTCTCGAGGCTGCTGGCGAGCAGGCCCCGCATCACCTCGTCGGTGAAGAACTCCATACCGCAGTCGGTGTGGTGGATGACGAACCACTCCCTGGTGCCGAGCAGTTTGTACGAGATGACGAGCGAACGGATCGCGTCGTCACTGGCCCGACCACCGGCGTTGCGGATGACGTGCGCGTCGCCTTCGCTGAGGCCGGCGTACTTGGCCGGGTCGAGTCGGGCGTCCATGCAGGTGAGGATGGCGAACCGGCGCGCCGGGGGGAGGGCCAGCGATCCTCGCTCGCCGAACTCGGCGACGTAGGACGCATTGGCGGCGAGGACCTCGGGAAGAACGGACATGCTGTCTCCTTCAATAGACGACTGATGTGATCATATTTATCCAGAAATCTTGGACTCGTCAATCCGAAGCGGCGACCGTGATCGGCTCGCGTCCCGTTCGCGTCCGTTCGTATCCCGACGGCTCGATGGCGGCTAGGTTGTCGGGCGTCCGACGACCCAGGGAGTCTCCCCACGATGTTGTGTGCTCAATGCGATTCGCAGGCTCGCGGCACATGCCGATTCTGCGGTAGGGGCACCTGCGCAGACCATCATTCGACGCTGCCGTTCATCATCACCGTTTTCGGTTCGGACCCGCCGCGCTCGATCGTGGTCAGCGGCACGCTCTGGTGCGGCCTCTGCCGTCCTCAGCCCGAGCCGATCGCCATGCCGGAGTTGGCATGAGCGGCGAGGGTTTGTTCGCACGGCTGGCCGATCGCCTGGTCGACGAGGAGTTGGCGACCCCGGCGTTCACGATGGCGGACCTCCTCGAGATGCCCGCCGCCGAGCGCACCGTCCTCAGGCATGTCATGCGTCGGGCTGCGTCGCCGACGCTGCAGCAACTTGCCGAGGAACTCGCAGGTGCCGTTGCAGATCTCGACGGCGCGGTCTCGGCGCTCGTGGAACGAGAGGCCATCATCGTCGAGGGTGACGTCGTGACCGTCGCCTCGATCGCGCTCAACCGTCGCGCCACGCCCGGTGGCCTCTGGGACCGCCTCGGGAACCTCTGAGTCGCGGCACTCGTCAGCCCGCTGCTGCGTCGTGGCACGACTAGGGTGGCGGTCTTGACCCGTGACGACGACACAGATTCCCCAGCCGGCCCGGGCGACGACAGGGTGCAGATCAGGGACGTGACGCCGCGGGATGGCCTGCAGTCAGAGCGGCCCGTTGCGCCGGACGTGCGGGCCCGGCTGGCCGCTCGTCTTGCGGCCTGCGGCGTGGCCGATGTCGAGGCGGCCGCATTCGTGAGCCCCCGAGCGGTACCGGCGATGGCCGACGCCGAGTCGGTGATGGCGGCATTGCCGATCGACGGACCGACCAACTGGTGGGCGCTCGTACCCAACGCGCCGGGGGCCTCGTTCGCGCTGGCGGCAGGGTGCCGTCACCTCACCGTCACGGTGTCCGTCTCCGACGGCTACAGCCGCAAGAACGTCGGGCGCGGTGCAGACGAGAGCGTCGCCGCGCTCGGCGCGATCGGCGATGTCGTCGACACGCGCTCGGGCGAGACGACGATCGCGCTCGACGTGGTCCTGTCGTGCGCGTTCGGTTCGCCGTTCCACGACGTCGCCGATGCCGCGTCGGTCACGCGGGTCGCCGCTGCGGTCGCCGCCACGCTCCCTGCCGCTCGCATCACGCTGGCGGACACCACCGGTACGGCGACACCGCGCCGAATTCGCGAGGTGGTTCGCGCCGTCACGGTGGCGACGGGCCGAGTACCAGGGCTCCACCTGCACGACACGCGAGGAACCGCCCTCGTCAACGCCTTGGCCGGCCTCGACGAGGGCGTGCGCCGGTTCGACACGGCAACGGGAGGACTCGGAGGATCACCATTCGCTCCGGGTGCGGGGGGCAATCTTCCCACCGAGCAGTTCGTGCTGATGCTCGAGGACCTCGGCGTGCCGACCGGGATCGATCTGGACGAACTGCTGTCCATTGCCGCCGGTCTCCCCGAGATCGTCGGTCACGACATCGCCAGTCGGGTCGCAGTGGCGGGCCCGCTGCCCGATTTCGGCTCGCGCGGCTGAACTGACCGACTGGCTCCGGCGCGTCAGACCAGGGCGCGTTTGGCCACTTCCTCGAGCATCACTTCCGTCGCGCCGCCGCCGATCGGCAGGATGCGTGCATCGCGCGACATCCGCTCGATCGCGGTTTCGCGGATGTAGCCCATCCCGCCGTGGAACTGCACGCAGTCGTACATGATCTGGTTGATGATCTCTGCGCCGAGAGCCTTCACGCCGGACATCTCCTTGACGCAGTCGCGTCCGGCGCCCATGACGGTGTCACCCAGCCAGGCCGCGTGGTACATCGCGGCGCGCACGGCGTCGAGGCGCGCCTGGTTCATCGCCAGTCGTTGGCGGATGGCCCCGAGGTCGTACAGGTGCTGGCCGAAGGCGGGTCGCGACTGGGTGTGGGCCACCGTCGTGTCGAGCGCTGCCTGGGCGGCGCCGACGCCCATACCGACCAGGACCATGCGTTCGTTCTGGAAGTTGCGCATCGTCTCGTAGAACCCTCGGTGGACGGTACCGAGCACCTGGTCGTCGGGCACCCAGACGTCCTGGAGGACGAGTTCGGCGGTGTCCGAGCACAACCAGCCGTGCTTGGACAGCTTCTTCGCGACCGAGAAGCCTTCGGTGCCGGCGGGCAGCAGGAACATCGTGATGCCGTACCGATTGGACGGATCGGTCCGTGCGGCGAGGATCGTGAGGTTGCCGTAGACGCCGTTCGTGATGAACGTCTTGGTCCCGTTGATCCGCCAACCGTTGCCGTCGCGCACGGCCGAGGTTCGGATCCCGGCGACGTCAGAGCCGGCGTTCGGCTCGGACACACCGATCGACGAGATGATCTCGCCGGACAGCATGTCGGGCAGCCATCGCTCGAGTTGTTCGGGCGTACCCGAGTTGATGAGGTGTGGTCCGCTCATGTCGGTGTGCACGAGCACGGTGGCATCGAAGCCTCCGAATGTCGACGCACCGAGCGCTTCGGCGAACACGGCGCTCGCCAGCATGCCGAGTCCGAGGCCGCCGTGCTCTTCCGGCACGCGCAGGCCGAACATCCCGAGCGACCCCATCTTCTTGAGGACGTCGCGGGGGATCTTGCCGGCCTCCTCCCAGGCCTCGCCGTGTGGGGTCACTTCGTTGCGGACGAACTCGACGGTCTGGTCGTAGATCGCCTCGAGCTCGTCGGTCATGTAGACGTTGCGCATTCGGGTTCCTGTCATCTGCTGGGTGGTGCGTAGAGGTTCTGTCTGATGCCGGCGTGTGCGAGTGCTCGAACAGCAGCGTTGGCACCGCACATGCCGTGGGCTCCCGCGCCCGGAGGCGTGGATGCAGAGCAGAGGTACACGCCCGGGACGCCGGTGGAGTAGGGGTCGGTCGACAGGCGCGGGCGGAACAGTGTCTGGCGGAGCGAGGTCGCACCGCCGATGATGTCGCCCCCGACGTAGTTCGGGTTGTACACGGCCATCTCGGTGGCCGATCGCACCGCCGTGCCGACGATGCGGTCGCGAAAGCCCGGGGCGAACCGTTCGATCTGATCGACGATCGCCTGAGTGGCGTCGCCCGTGTAGCCGCTCGGCACGTGGGCGTAGGTCCACACCGGGTGGATCGTGCCGACCGATCGGGTCGGGTCGGCGAGGTACTGCTGCCCGACGAGGACGAACGGTCGAGCCGGCATCGTTCCGCGATGCACGGCCAGCTCGATGTCGACGACCTCGTCGATGGTTCCGCCGACGTGCACGGTGCCCGCCCGCCGGGCGACGTCGGCGGTCCACGGCACGCCGCCTTCGACGGCGAAATCGACCTTGAACGCACCCGGTCCGTGCTGGAAGCGCCGGTAGGCGCCGGCGACCCGGCTCGGCAGCCGATCGCCGAGGATGCGCAGCGCGACCGATGGTGACACGTCGAGCAGGAGCAGATCGTGCGGTGGGAGCTGGGCGATCGACGAGACCGTGACCCCGGTCTCGATGGTGCCGCCGTGGGCGGTGATGTCGGCGGCGAGCGCGTCGGCGATGGCCTGCGATCCGCCCTCGGCGACGACCCATCCATGGGTGTGGGCTGCGGCAGTGAGGGCGAATCCGATGGCACTGGTCATCGGTCGGTCGAGCCGCCAGAACGCGTGTGCAGCGACTCCCGACCACAGTGCTCGCGCCTGCGGTGTGGTCCACAGCCTGGCGAGCAGCGTTGCGGGTGCAACGACCCGGGCGCCGAACCTCGCCATCGTCACCGGGTGTCGCGGGATGCGGAGCACCGGTTGCGAGACGTCCTCGAACAGTTCATCGAAGCGAGCGGCGATCGGTTCGAACACGCGGCGCCAGCGCGCACCGTCGACGCCGAGGGCGGCCTCGGTCTGCTCGAACGAGCGGTAGAAGGCACCGGCGGTGCCATCGTCGAGCGGGTGGGCGCAGTCGACCTCGGGTGCGCGCCACCTGATGCCGGGTAGGTCGAGGTGACGGAACAGCGGCGACGAGATCGCCAGCGGATGCACGGCAGAACAGTGGTCGTGCAGCAGGCCCGGTACGAGGTACTCGGAACTGCGAGTACCACCGCCGATCGTCGCGGCGCCCTCGAGGACCGTGACGGAGACGCCGTTGCGTGCGAGGAGCGCAGCAGCGGCGAGTCCGTTCGGTCCGGCACCGACGACGATCGCGGTGGTCACCGCATCAACCCTTGCTGTTCGTCGTCGCCTTGGCCCGTGTGCCGGGGCCCGGGTATGCGGCGCCCGATGGTGTGTAACCGTCACGAGTCCAGGTGATGACGTGTGGCAGCAGGCCGTTCGGCAGCCACGGCTGCTCGTTCGCTGCATCGTCGTTGTGATACCAGCCCTTCTCGACGACGCCGAGTGCTGCATCGATCACGCGGTACTGCACCTTCTTCGAGAACATCGGCTGCGACTCGGTGAAGACCACGACGAGGTCACCGGGCTCGTAGTTGCAGCGCTCTTGGACTGCCTCGACGAGTCGCTCGTCGTGACAGTGCCCGTCACCGAAGTTCCAGCCTGTCAAGGTGTTGCTGACGAACTCGCCTTCGCGGAGCACGCGGGTGTCGACGTCACCGCTGTGGCGCATCTGCAGCGTGATGTGGGCGCGTCCCATCGGGTGCATCATCCGAAAGGCGATCGCCTTCTGCACGAACACTTCCGAGATCTCCTTGCCGAACAGCGGCTCGAGTTGATCGATCTGGTTGTCGGCCGCCTTGACGATGCGCTCGTTCAGACGGTCCTCCTTCTCGCGGTCACGGAACGACCAGGTCGTCGAGGCCCAGTTACCGGCGTACTGCTTGAGGCCGATGAGGAACGAGACGTACTGCGGCCAGATCGCCCCGAGGATGATGGGGAACAGGGCGAAGGCGACGACGCCGACGAGCAGGGCGGGATGCATGTCGCCGACGCCGTATCCATCGCCGGCCGGGAAGTTGGCGAAGAGGAAGCCTGCGCAGAAGATGAAGAACACGTTCCACTCGAGCGGCACGGCCAGCGGGATGGTGGAGATGATGAAGATGTGCAGCATCCACATCGAGACGATGGCGATCCAGGTGAGCCACGGCCATGGCGAGAACAGCAGCACCAGGGGCATGACGACCTCGGCCGTGGTGCCGCCGATGTGGGCGAGCAGGTGCGTGAACTTCGACGGCCGGATGTCGTTCGGATAGTCGCGCACGGTCGCCATGCGCAGCTTGCGGAAGCCGTTCCATGGCGTGTTCTGCACCATGATCGCGACGGTCGACGAGAAGCCGTGCTGCAGTTTCGACACGCCCGCACCGACCCACACCACCACGATGAAGATCTTCGCCGCGACCACCATGTCGACGAAGCTCGAGAACAGTGCGAATGCCAGCAGCGTCGGGACGTACTGCTCGGCCCGAGAAGCGAGGAACACGCACTTGTCGCGCAGGCCCATCAGGCAAATGAGGGCTGCATAGACGATCAGCGGCCAACGTGGCATGACACCTGCGGTGCCCTCGGGCAGTCCGGGGATCTGTTCGCCGGACAGGAACAGCATCATGATCAGCCAGAACACGATGAGCTTGTACAGCCCGGTGTCCCAGGGTGTGCGCCGGTTGCCCTTGGTGAAGGGGACGTGGTTGGGATACGGAGGGATGCGGATGGTGTCGTTCTGCCACCAGTACAGGCTCGCCCCGATGGGCGGGTCGAAGTGGAACGCCATCGGGCCGCACGTGGCGGCGAGGCCCAGGATCTCGAGCAGGATCGTCCAGATCATCAGCTTCTGATAGAGGATCGGTTCGTCCCACCAGCCTCCGATGTCGTTGAACTCGAGGCCTCTGGTGAATGCGCCGGCCACGATGAGACCGAAGAGGCTGTAGAAGAAGATCTTCCACACGTAGAACGTGGCGGTCTGCTTCGGAGTGCCGAAGCCGGCTTCGACCCAGTGCAACTGGAGCAGCTTCATCCTCGGCAGGAACGGGATCTTCTGGAACTCGTCGAGGTCTACGGGTGGTAGTTCAGCGGTGCGGTAACCCATGGTGTGTTGTCCCCCTGTTGTTCAGAACTTCCGGCCGCGACGCAGTCGTTGCTGCCAGTCGCGGCGCTGTTGGTCGGCGTCGAGATAGGTGTCGTCTTCACCGGTGTGGCGACGGGACACCTGTGTGCCGGTGAGCCGGCGGAGTTCGCGTTCGCGGACGCGCTGGCGGGCCCACGCCTCGCGCGTGTCCTTGCGGCGCTTGCGTTCGATGTGGTCTTCCTCGCTCTCGGCGGTACCGCTGAGGTACGCGTCCTCGATCTCGTCGAGCCGCAGCAGCGCTTCGCTCGAGGGCATCTCCATGCGGATCTGGCCGCGAGCCATCAGATACATCCGGTCGCTGTACCGCAGTGCCTTGCGGGCGTGCTGTTCGATGATCAGTGCACCGATGCCGAACTCGTCGGCAGCGGCGCGCACGGCGCCCAATAGTCGGTCGACGATCATCGGGGCCAGACCGAGCGACAGTTCGTCCGCCAGGAGCAGCTTCGGCTCTCGGCTGAGCGCTCGGGAGAGCGCGACCATCTGCTGTTCGCCGCCCGACAGCATGCCGCCGCGGACGTCGAGGCGTGTCTTGAGTTCGGGGAAGAGGGTGAGGGCCTTCTCGACCGAGCCACCGCCGATGCGGAGGTTGTCTCGCGTGGACATCTTCGTGAAGATCAGGCGCTCTTCCGTGACGAGTCCGACGCCTTGGCGCACCCGCTGGTACATCGGCGTGAAGGTCGGCACGTTGCTGAACATCACGATGCCGTCGACGGGGGCGAGTTCGCCCGCGATGGTGAGCAATGTGGTGGTCTTGCCGGCTCCGTTGGGGCCGAGGAGACACACCACCTCGCCCGGCTGCACGGTCAGGTTGACACCCGAGACCACCTCTCGGCCGAGATAGCCGGCTTTCAGCGCCCGGGTCTCGAGCAGGTTCGGTGTCCGAGTGACGGCGAACGGACTGGTGCTCGTCGGGACGGTGTCGGTCACTGTCCACCTCCTGCGGCGGGTTCTGGCGTACGTGCTCCGGTGGAACGAATGTCGAGTTCGTCGTCCGACTTGTCGCCGAGGTAGGCGGCGATGACGGCCGGGTCGTTGCGCACCTGATCGGGAGTTCCGTAGGCGATCATCGTGCCGAAGTCGAGCACGACGACGTTGTCGCACACACCCATCACGAAGTTCATGTCGTGCTCGACGACGAGGATGGCGATGCCCCAGTCGTCGGCCAACTGCCGGACCACACGGCCGAGCTCGACACTCTCGACCGAGCTGAGCCCCGCAGCGGGCTCGTCGAGGAGCAGCACGCTGGGGTGCATGGCGACTGCCCGCGCAATGGCCAGGAGGCGCCGTTTGCCGAACGACAGGTCGCTGACCTCTCGGTGCAGGTCCTCGTCGAGTTCGAAGGCCTTGATCGCACGGACGACTTCGGGTTGGAACTTCGGGATCTTCGGCCAGACGAGGTCGCGGAAGTACGAGCGCATGTCCTGGGGGTCTGCGGCGAGGCTGAGGTTCTCGAACACCGTGGCGTCCTCGAACAGTTCGAGCGACTGGAACGAACGAGCGATTCCGACCTTGACCCTGGCGGCAGCCCCTGCCGACGAGACGTCGAGATCGTCGACGCTCACCGTTCCGGACGACTTGGTGAATCCGGTGAGGGCATCGATGAGCGACGTCTTGCCCGCGCCGTTCGGGCCGATGAGGCCGGTGACCGTGCCGGGCGTGAGCGTGAAGTTGACGTGATCGACGGCGGTGACGGCGCCGTACCGGACGGTGAGGTCCGACACGGTCATCGTGCGCGGCGGGACCTTCTCGGCATGGTCCTCGTCGACCGAGACCGATACGTCCTCGAGCTTGATGAAGTACGACTCGCCGAACTTCTTGGTGCGCTTCATGTAGCGGAACGTCTTCACCCATTCGGCAGCGACGCCGTCCGGATTGGCGAGGACGGTCAGGAGGATCGCGATGCCGCTGATGAGTTCGATGTACTCGCCGACCCCGCTCCAGGTCGACTCCATCACTTCCTGGTTGAAGCCGGCGGTCACCATCGTCGCCCCGATGAACGCGCCGAGCAGATGGCCCACGCCACCGACCAGCGACAGCCCGGCATAGACGATCGACGTGAAGCTCGTGTACGACTGGTAGCTGATCGAACTCAGGCGGAATGCGAGCAGGATGCCGCCGAGGCCGGCGATGGCCGAGGCGAGCGAGAAGGCGAACAGCTTGGCGCGGACGACATTGATGCCGAGGGCCGCGGCGGCACGCTCGTTGGTGCGCACTGCGATGAGCCGGCGCCCGCTGCGCCCGCGCCTCACGTTCGCCACGACCCAGACGGTGAACAGGGCCAGGGCGAGCACGAAGATCGCATAGCGCTCGGGGTGACGGATCGAGCTGATGTCGTAGCCGAAGATCGTGGGGTCGCCGACCTGGGTCCCTGCCACGCCGCCGGTGTACTCGCGGTTGCGGAAGAGCATGAGTTCGATCGCGGTACCGAGGCCGAGGGTCGCGATGGCGAGGTTGATACCGCGGGTGCGAACGGCCGGAAGGGCGAAGATGAGGCCGAGCGGTACGGCGGCTGCGACGCCGGCGACGAGGCCGAGCAGGAACGGGATCTCGTACACGGCCACCAGTCGCCCTGCGACGTAGGCGCCGAAGCCGGCCATCGCGAACTGGGCGAGTGAGAGCTGCCCGGCGTACCCGGTGAGCACCACGATGGAGAGCAGCACGATGCCCGCTCCCAACGTCACCGTGATGGCATCGATCCACTTCGCATCCTTCGTGAGGATGATGAACACGACGGCCCCGCACCCGAAGATCGTCCAGTCCCAGGCCATCCGCCCGTTGCCCACCATCGGCAGGCGTTGCAGGAAGTGGTCGCGCAGCGGGAGCGACCGCCCGCGGAACACCATCATCACGATGATCACCAGGAATGGAAGGGACGGCCCGAGACCGTCCTGGTCGGCGAAGCGTCCCACCAGCGCCTGCCCGATTCCGAGGGCGAAACCGGCGGCGGTCGCGATGGGGAACGACTTGAACTCGCCCACCAACGCTGCAGCGAGCGCCGCCAGGACCAGCGCCGTCATCGAGGTGACCTGCAGGGTGATGATCGGCACCACGAGGATGCCGGCGACGCAGGCGATGGCCGAGCCGAGCGCCCAGTTGACCACGGCGACGTAGTTGGGGGACACCCCGACCGCTGCTGCAGAGCGCTCGCTCTCGGACACGGCCTCTGTCGCAAGGCCGAACTGGCTCGACCGGTAGAGCAGCCACAGGAGCAGCGCCGACACGCAGCCGATGACCAGAAGGATGAGTCGGTCGACGGTGATGCCGACATCGCCCCACAGCGTGACGCGATCGGTGGGGAGCCAGCTGTCGACCTGGCGCGCCTGCGAGCCGTACCGGATGACCACGCCCGCCTGGATGAGGATGAGCACGCCGAGCGTGGCGAGCACCTGGACCAGCGTGCTCGCTCGCTTGCGCTGCAGCGGGCGCATGATCACCCAGTGGGTGAGCGCGCCGAGCAACGCCGACAATCCGATGCCGAACGCTGACGCCACGAGGAACGGCAACCCTTGCTCGTACTGCAACTCCCACTGCAGGTACACGCCGGCGATGGCCGTTGCGCCGAGCGAGAAGTTGAGCACGCCCGTGCCGCGGAAGATGACGATCAATCCCTGCGACGCGAATGCGTAGAGCGCGCCGACGCCGAGCCCCAGCAGCGCGAATTTGACGACCTCGTCCATCATCCCCCAGTTCGATGAGTCCGCCGGCGAGTGTCCCCTACACCGCCGACGGAAAGGTTGAGAGTACCTTAACGCGCGTTCAGGTCGGTGTCGAAATTCTCGTGCACGTCGTGGTACTGTTCGGGCTTCTCGGGCGCAGGGACGCCCGCGAGCTACCAAATCATGGGGGATTCAATGGGGTTCTTGAACACAACGCGGGCGCGGCGGACCGTCGCGCTCGCTGCAGCATTCGGACTGCTGGTCGCAGCGTGCGGTGGCGATGATGCATCGTCGTCGGACAGCACCGCAGCACCGGCGGTCGAGACGACGGGCGCTGCGCCGAGCGGCGAGCCGATCAAGCTCATGACCGTCACCACGCTCAACGCCGCCGGTCCGACCTACGAGAACATCGCCATCACGGCGAAGCTCTACGCCGACTACATCAATGGCCAGGGCGGCATCAATGGTCGTCCGGTCGAAGTGACCGTCTGCGACGAGAAGTTCGACCCTGCCGTCGCGACGACCTGTGCTCGTCAGGCGGTCGAGGAGGGCATGGTGTCGATCGTCGGATCGTTCACGTACTTCGCCGAGTCGATCGTGCCGGTCATCTCCGAGTCGAGCATCACCTGGTTCGGTGCGTGCTGTCCCATCACGCCGGCAGAACTGTCGAGCCCGTACTCGTTCAACATCGGCAACCAGCCGATGTACGCCGTCGGTGCCGTCAAGCGCGCCGTCGACGACGGGTGCGAGAACATCAACGCCGTCATCATCGATGGCGCGCAGGTGTTCATCCCGCCGATGGAGAACGCGATCAAGGCGCTCGGCAAGAGCTTCGGCGACACCGTCATCCTCCCGCCGACCGCGCAGGACTACTCCGCAGAGGTGGCGCAGGCCACGAGCGGCGCCGATTGCGTGATCAGCATCATCTCCGAGACGCCGTTCATCACCTGGAACACGGCATGGACGCAGTCGGGTACCTCGGCTCGTCAATACGGCCCGCAGGGCAACCTCAACGCCATCTCGGCGAAGGGCAACGAGGAGGCCACCGATGGCGATGTCATCGTCGGCATGTACCCCGACATCTCCACTGAGCCGTGGGCCGAGTACCGCGCCGCGCTCGAGGCTGCGGGCATCGACCAAGAGGCCAATGACTTCAACAGCCTCGGCGGCCTCGGCACCTGGGCCGCGTACGTCGGCTTCACGCAGATCGCCTCGGCGATCGAAGGCGAAGTGACGGCGCAGTCGTTCTACGAGGCGGCCAACTCGACGACCAACCTCGACCTCAACGGGATGGTGCCGCCGATCGACTTCACCAAGGAGTGGACCGATGGCCTCGAGGGCTACAACCGCTTGTTCAACCGGAGCGTCGTGTACAGCAAGCTCGAGAACGGCAAGGTCGTCCCGCTGACGACCGACTTCGAAGACGTCGGCAACCTGGCTGTCGGCAAGCCCTGATCCTTCGGGCAATCCGAGTGAGTCACACGGCCCGGGCGGTTACGACACCGCCCGGGCCGATGTGTTCCAGTAGCGGGCACGCACTGCCTTCTTGTCCGGCTTGCCGACCGGCGTGAGCGGCAGCTGGTCGACGTAGTCGATCGACTTCGGCGCCTGCTGCGAGCCCTTTGCGTCCTTCACGAGCTGTTGGAGTTCGAGCGTCAGCACCTCGGAGGGCTCGTGTCCCGGTTCGAGCACGACGAGTGCCTTCACCGCCTCGCCCCACTTGGGGTCGGGCACCCCGATCACCATCACCATCGACACGCCCGGATGCGAACTGATCACGTCTTCGACCTCGCGAGGGAAGACGTTGAACCCGCCGGTGATGACCATGTCCTTGGTCCGGTCGACGATGTAGAGGAAGCCCTCGTCGTCGTAGCGGCCGACGTCGCCCGTGTGGAGCCATCCGCCGGACAGCGCCTCCGCCGTCTCGTCGGGGAGATCCTTGTACCCGTTCATCACCAGAGGTCCTCGTACGCAGATCTCGCCCGACTCGCCGGGCCCGACCGGCTCGTTGTCGGGACCGAGCAGTGCGAGGTGCATCCACGGGATCGGCTTGCCGCACGATGCAAGGCGTTCGGGCTTCGACAGATCGTGCTCGGACTTCTTCAGGTGGGTCAGCACCATCGGCGCCTCGGTCTGTCCGAAGAACTGGAAGAAGATCGGGCCCCAGTGTTCGATGGCCGAGGCGAGCTTCGCCGGGCTCATGGGTGACGCACCGTAGAAGATCGTCTCCATCGACGACATGTCGGCGCTGTGGTAACGGGGGTGACCCTGCAACGCGTACAGCATGACCGGCACGATCATCGTGCAGGTGATGCGATGTCGTTCGACGAGGTCGAAGAACGCATCGGGGCTGAAGGACTCCATCACGTAGAAGGCTCCACCGGCCATCATCACCGGGGCGAGCAGTGACAACGCAGCATGTGACAGTGGGGTCGGCACGGCAATGCGCAGGGGGGTGGGGAACTCCCACTCGGCCATCTGGATCCAGGTCATCGCCTGCCAGACCCGGTGGGTCATCAACACACCCTTCGGGCGTCCCGTGGTGCCACCCGTGTAGACGACCGTGCACAGGTCTTCCAGGTGCACGTCCGCCGGGACGAGCGGCTGAGGAGTGAACCCGTCGGCAAGGGCGAGGTAGTCGAGACCGACCTCGTCGGCTCCGAAACCCAGCAGCGTCACGCTCGGGTACTGGGCCTTGATCTCGGCAGCTCGGTCCGAGAAGTGCTCGACGTCGTAGACGAGGCATTCGATCTCGGCATCGCCGATCACGTACGAGTGGTCGGCGAGCGAGCCCATCGGATGCAGTGGCGTGAGCACGACACCATTGACCAACGACGCCATGGCGTTGATCAACACTTCAGGCCGGTTCTTCGACAAGATCGCGAGTCGCGACCCGTGACCGATACCGATGTGTCGTTGCACCTGGACGAACTGGCTCGTGCGGGCCCGGACGTCGGCGTACGACATCAGGCCGCCGGCAGTCTGGATGCAGGGGGCCGAGTCGTGCGACTCGAGGCTGCGCACGACGAGATGGGGCAGCAACGGCTGCTCGTGAAGTACTGCGACCACGGTGGTTCGGCCTCGCGTCAGAGGATCTGGAACGCGATGATCATGGCGATCAGGCCGGCCGTGATGACGATCATCGCCACGGCGGCAGCAGCGTCAGCGGTGACCGATCGGCGCAGCTTCGGATCGACCGGCGGCGGCGTGATGTCTTGGTCTTTCAGTTGGTAGGCCATGTCCGTTCCCCCAGAATTTCGAACTACTGATCCAGCGCGACCTTAGCGTAAGTTAAGGTGCCATGGACCTGGGAGAGAACTCGACGACGCGGGAATTGCGGCACCGGCTCGAGGACTTCATGGACGAGCACATCTATCCCAACGAGGAGCGGTTCTTCCGCGAGTCGATGGAACTGGGTCCCTGGACGGTCTGGCCGGTCGTCGAAGAACTCAAGCCGCTCGCACGCGCCGCTGGCTTGTGGAACCTGTTCCTCCCCGACAGCGAGTTCGGCCACGGTCTCACCAACCTCGAGTACGCCCCGCTGTGCGAGGTGATGGGACGCTCTCATCTCGCGCCCGAGGTCTTCAACTGCTCGGCTCCCGACACCGGCAACATGGAGACGTTGGTGCGGTACGGCACGCCCGAGCAGCAGCAGCGGTGGCTCGGGCCGTTGCTCGCCGGTCAGACCCGTTCCGCGTTCGCCATGACCGAACCGGCGGTCGCCTCGAGCGATGCCACCAACATCGAGAGTTCGATCGTGCGCGACGGCGACGAGTACGTCGTGAACGGCCGGAAGTGGTACACGACGAACGCCACGCATCCCCGCTGCGACGTGATCATCTTCATGGGCAAGTCCGACCCCGGCAACGCCGATCGTCATCGCCAGCAGTCGATGATCCTCGTGCCCAAGGACACCCCCGGTGTCGAGGTGCTGCGACCCCTTCCCGTGTTCAACTTCTACGGGATGCCCGACCGGGCGTCCGAGGTGCAGTTCACCGACGTTCGCGTTCCCGCCGCCAACATGTTGCTGGGCGAAGGACGCGGGTTCGAGATCGCTCAGGGCCGCCTCGGTCCCGGTCGGATCCATCACTGCATGCGCCTGATCGGGCTTGCCGAGCGCGCACTCGAACTCATGTGTCGGCGCACCGAGCACCGAGTGGCGTTCGGCCAGCCGATCTCCACGCAGAGCGTCACGCTCGAGCGGATCGCCGAGTCGCGGATCGCGATCGAGCAGGTCCGTCTGCTCACCTTGAAGACCGCTCACCTGATGGACACGGTCGGCAACAAGGAGGCCCGACGAGAGATCGCGATGATCAAGATCGCCGCGCCGCAGATGGCGTGCCGGGTGGTCGACTGGGCGATCCAGGCGTTCGGGGGTGGCGGTACCAACAACGACTTCGGTCTTGCGGCGATGTACGCGACGGCACGCCTGCTGCGTCTTGCGGACGGTCCCGACGAGGTGCATCGCAACCAACTCGGTCGTCTGGAAGTGAAGCGCCATTCGCACAAGGGTCCGGTCGAGCCGGCCGCTCCGTACGCCCCGAGCTGGTAGACCGTCCCGGTGGCGGCAGTCGTCAGGCCGACGGCTCGGCGGCTTCCAGTTGGACCAGCGTCTGGTGGAGCGCGACCCGGTCTCCCGCGACCACCGAGACCTCTGTGACCGTGGCGGACTGCGCGGCGCGAAGCGTGTGCTCCATCTTCATCGCCTCGACCACGGCGACGGCCTGGCCGGCCACCACGAGGTCACCCACCCGGACGTCGATGCTGACCACCGTGCCGGGCATCGGACTGACGATCGTCAGGCCGACTTCTGCGGTGGCGCCGCGGCCCGAGCGATGAGCGGGAGCGTCGCCGAGGTGCCAGGTCGAACCCCCGCGCCCGAGCCACGTGCCGGTGGGTGTGATTGCGATGGCGAAGCGCTCGACGGCCCCGTCGACCGTGAGCGTCAACCGTGAGCCGTCGAGTGCAGCCCCGACGCGCCCGGTCCAGCCGTCCACCTCGACGTCCCAGACCGCATCGCCGACGTGGCGCACGTTCGCCCCTGTCGGCCGGCCGTGACCGTCGACGAGTCTGACGGTGACGGTGGCCGGTTCACCCAGCCGCCAGCCGTCTCGCCGGCCCCAGGGTCCGCAGCGGGTCGATCCGATCAGACGAGCGAGTGCTGCTGCCGCGACCACCGTCGGCGGGGTGATGTCCGTGGGCTGGTCCGCCGCAGTTCGAGCGGAGGTGAGCCGGTCGATGAGGCCGGTGTCCATGACCCCTGCTGCCACGTCGGGCTGGCTCAGCAACTCGCGCAGGAAGCCCACGTTGGTGACGAGACCGAGCACAGCGGTCTGTCCGAGCGCAGCGTCCAGTCGTCGGCGCGCGGCGTCACGGTCCGGGCCCCATGCGATGACCTTGGCGAGCATCGGGTCGTAGTCGCTCCCGACGACGCTGCCGGCGTACAGCGACGAGTCGACTCGAACATGCGGTGACCGGTCCGGCTCCGAGACGAACTCGACCGTGCCACCGGTCGGCAGGAACCCCGACGCCGGGTCCTCGGCGTACACGCGCGCTTCGAAGGCATGGCCGTGCGGTCGAAGGTCGTGCTGGTCGAAGCCCAATGCCTCACCCGCCGCGATCCGGAGTTGTTGCTCGACCAGATCGATGCCCCACACCATCTCGGTGACGGGGTGTTCGACCTGCAGTCGGGTGTTCATCTCGAGGAAGTAGGCGTCGTCGGGGTCTGTACCGGAGACGACGAACTCGACCGTCCCGGCATTGACGTAGCCGCACGCTCGAGCAGCAGCAACCGCCTGCGCTCCGAGCGTCATTCGGCGTTCGTCCGAGAGATAGGGCGATGGTGCCTCTTCGATCACCTTCTGGTGGCGCCGCTGGAGACTGCATTCGCGCTCGCCGAGGTGGACGATGTTGCCGTGCGAGTCGGCGAGGACCTGTACCTCGACGTGGCGGGGGCGCTCGATGTAACGCTCGATCAGCAGCGTGTCGTCGCCGAAGGAAGCCAGCGCCTCGCGTCGGGCCCCGGCGATCGCGGCAGGCCAGTCGTCGACGGACGTGACCAGCCGCATCCCCTTGCCACCGCCACCGGCGGACGGTTTGACCAGTGCCGGAAGGCCGATGTCCCGGGCGGCGACGAGCAACTGTTCCGGGCTCAGTCCGTCGCCGTCCACGCCCGGAACGACGCGTACACCGTTGGCCGAGACCGTGCGCTTCGCTCGGATCTTGTCGCCCATCGCCTCGATGGCGGCAACGGGCGGACCGACGAAGACGATGCCGGCCTCGGCGCAGGCAGTGGCGAGCGCCACGTTCTCCGAGAGGAATCCGTAGCCCGGGTGCAGCGCTTCGGCGCCAGATCGCAGGGCGGCTTCCACGACTCGCTCGACACTCAGGTAGCTCTGTGTCGCGGCCGACGGGCCGATGTGCAGCGCCAGGTCGGCTTCGGTGACGTGACGGGCGTGCCGGTCCGCATCGCTGAAGATCGCGATGGACCGGATTCCGAGCGCGCGGAGCGTGCGCGTGATGCGCACGGCGATCTCGCCGCGGTTGGCGATCAGGACACTGTCGAACACGGAGATCCCCTCACATCCGGAACACGCCGTAACCGATGGGTCCGAGCGGCGCCTGAGCGACCGTCTCGAGCGCCAGGCCGACGACGGAGCGGGTCTGGCCGGGTTCGATCACGCCGTCGTCCCACAGACGCGCCGTTGCGTAGTACGGATTGCTCTGGTCGTCGTACTGTTCGACGATGGGGCGGCGGAACTCGGCCTCGTCCTCGGTCGACCACGTCCCGCCCCGAGATTCGATCTGGTCTCGGCGTACGGTGGCGAGCACCGAGGCGGCCTGGTCGCTTCCCATGACGGCGATCCGGGCGTTCGGCCACATCCACATGAAGCGGGGCGAGTAGGCGCGGCCGCACATGCTGTAGTTCCCGGCGCCGTACGAACCGCCGATGACGACGGTCAGCTTGGGGACCCGGGCCGTGGCGACGGCGTTGACCATCTTGGCGCCGTGCTTCGCGATGCCGCCCGCCTCGTAGGCCTGGCCCACCATGAACCCGGTGATGTTCTGGAGGAACAGCAGAGGGATCTTGCGTTGATCGCAGAGCTCGATGAAGTGCGCACCCTTCAAGGCCGACTCCGAGAACAGGACGCCGTTGTTGGCGACGATCCCGACCGGGTGGCCCCAGATGTGCGCGAACCCGCAGACCAGGGTTTCGCCGTAGAGCTGCTTGAACTCGAGGAATCGGCTCCCGTCGACGAGCCGAGCGATGACCTCGCGAACGTCGTAGGGCGTCCGGGCATTGGCCGGGATGACGCCGTGCAGTGTGGCGGGGTCGACGGCGGGCTCGTCGACCGGCAGCACCTGCCACGGCGGCGCCGACCCGGGAGGGAGTGTCGAGATGATCTGGCGCACGATGGCGGTGGCGTGGCGGTCGTCGTCTGCGAGGTGATCGGTGACTCCCGACGTGCCCGAGTGCATCAGCCCGCCGCCGAGGTCCTCGGCCGACACGACCTCACCCGTCGCCGCCTTCACCAGCGGCGGGCCCCCGAGGAAGATCGTGCCTTGCTTGGCCACGATGATCGTCTCGTCTGCCATCGCAGGGATGTAGGCCCCTCCTGCCGTGCACGAACCGAGAACGGCTGCGATCTGGGCGATGCCACGTGCCGACAGTTGGGCCTGGTTGAAGAAGATCCGACCGAAGTGTTCCCGGTCGGGGAAGACGTCGTCCCACGCCGGCAGGTAGGCGCCACCGGAGTCGACCAGGTAGATGCAGGGAAGGTGGTTCTCGAGGGCCACTTCTTGGGCCCGCAAGTGCTTCTTCACGGTCATCGGGTAGTAGGTGCCGCCCTTCACCGTGGCGTCGTTGGCCACGATCATGCAGAGCCGTCCCGAGACCGAGCCGACTCCGGTGATCAGACCGGCTGCCGGAGCTTCGTCCCCGTACATGCCGTGGGCGGCCAGGGGGGAGAGTTCGAGGAAGGGTGAGCCGGGATCGAGTAGTGCGTCGACCCGGTCGCGGGGGAGCAGCTTGCCGCGCGAGACATGGCGCTCGCGAGCGGCGGGCGGGCCCCCCGAGCGGGCACGCGACATCTCCGAACGGAGTTCCGAAACCAGGGAGTCGAGGGCCGACGTGTTCGCCTGGAACGCAGGATCGCTTCGATCGAGTTGAGTGGAAAGGGGCGGGTAGTTCATGGGCGTCCGAGTGGTCGTCGCAACTTAGTCAGGGTTAAGGTCTGTTGTCCATGCCGGACACTGGCCAGTCTCCACGGAAGAAGGCACGGTTGCGCCTGGGGGCGGTGTCCTCGAAGTCGCGCGGAGAGCCTCGTCGGTCGGGTCCGACGCGTCGCGAAGAGCTGCTGGCCATCGCCGCCGAGCTCTTCGCCGCTCGCGGGTTCGCCAGCGTCACGGTCGACGATCTCGGTGCGGCTGCTGGTATCTCCGGCCCCGCCCTCTATCACCACTTCGAGAGCAAGGAGGCGATGCTCGGCGAGATGCTGGTCGACATCAGCCACCATCTGCTGGAAGCCGGTAGGGCCCTGCGTGAATCGGCGCCGGCGAAACGTCTCCTGGATGATCTGATCGAGATGCACGTCGACTTCGCCGTCGATCACCGAGCGCTCATCTCGGTGCACTTCCACGACCTGCTCGAGGCGAGCCCCGACGATCAGCGGCGGGTGCGCGGGTATCAGAGGCAGTACGTCGAGATCTGGGTCGATGCGCTGCTCGTGCGCAGTCCCGACCTGACGGTCGCCGTGGCTCGGGCCGCTGTGCACGCCGCTCTCGGCCTCATCAACTCGACGCCGTTCAGCCCGCGGGTCCGACGTGTCGACATGATTCCGATGTTGCGCTCGATGGCCGCTGCCGGCCTGGTGGCTGCTGGTTCCTCGATCGTCGCCGACGAGCAGTGAGGCGCCGCTAACGTCTCGCACCGTGCAGGACGTGATCGTCGGAGTCGGTTCGCTCGGCGTCGAAGGCGTCGCAACATATGCGCGTGGCGACCAGCGACTGGTGCTCGACGACCGGGCGGCTCGGTCGGTGGACGATCATGCCGAGGTCGCTGCTCGCGCCGTGGCAGGGGGCGCTGCCTACGGCCGGACGACGGGAGTGGGCGCCAACCGCGACATCGCTGCCTCCGACCACGACGGTGACCACGGGATGCGCCTGATCCGTTCGCACGCAACCGGAGCGGGTGCCGATCTCGGGCCCGAGGTCGCCCGTGCCGCGATGATGATCCGGTCTCACCAGTTGAGTCGTCCAGGGTCGGGAATCCCGCTCGAGCCGCTCGCAGCGCTGGTTGCTGCAGCTGCCGATGGACGGACTGCGCCTGTACGCACGTTCGGCGCCATCGGTACCGGCGACATCGTCGTGCTCGCAGAGCTGGCACTGGCCCTGGTGGGGGAGCGCCCGTGGCACGACGGCTCGACGCATACGTACCTTCGGTCGTTCGGTGCGAACGCAGCGCTCGCATTCATGAGTTCGAGCGCGCCGACACTCGCCGTGGCGTCGCTCGCTGCGCACGATCTCGTACGACTGATCGAGCCATCGATCGCCGTGGCTGCGCTCGGTGCGGCAGCCATCCGGGCCACGGGCGAGCAGTGGTCCGAGGTCGCTGCGTCGACCCGCCCGTCCACGGGCGTCGATCAGGCGGCGCGCACCATGCGACACGTCCTGGTCGACTGCCAGGCACCACCGGCTCGGACACAGGACCCGCTCTCGTGGCGGATGATCCCGTTCGTCGCCGGCCCGCTGATCGAGGCCGGAGCCGAACTGGTCGCCGAGTTGCACCGTGCGATCGACGCGCGCGCCGAGAATCCACGCTTCACCGATGACGGTGTCGTCCATCACGGCGCATTC
>JBDKIV010000087.1:0-3885 GCA_039796935.1 Actinomycetota bacterium
CGCCACGGCGACGAAGGCACTCCAGGACCAGTTGGCCGCGAAGGACCTGCCGTACCTCCACGAGCACCTCGGCACACCCTTCGAATGGGCCGTGTTGAAGGGGCGCAGCAACTACGTCTGCCTGCAGCGACTGCGTGAACTCCAGCACAGGCCCGGGACCGGGCAGGACCAGCTCGAGCTCGACGACCTGGCGGCGACGGTGAAACTCGAGGTGAAGCGACTGTCGGCGTGGTCGAGCAGCACGACCACGGGCGACCTGGCCGAACTCGACTGGTCACCCTCCGACGCGGCGCAACGCGCGGTCACGGTGTCGGGGGACGAGTGCCCGGGAGCATCGCGGTGCCCGGTCGGCGCATCGTGCTTCGCCGAGCAGGCGCGTCGGCGGGCCGAGACAGCGGACGTCATCGTGGTCAACCTGCACCTGTACGGGCTCGACGTCGCGGCCGGCGGAGCGATCCTCCCCGAGCACGAGGTGGTCGTGTTCGACGAGGCGCACCAGCTCGAAGACGTGATGAGCGACACCGTCGGCGTGCAGGTCGGCCCCGGACGGTTCACGACGGCAGCGGCCGCAATCCGCCGCATCCTCGACGATCCAGCCGTCGTGGGCGGCGTCGCCGAAGGTGCGAGTGTCCTGAGGGACATCCTCGCTCCCTACGTCGGGCAACGACTCACCGACCCGTTGCCCGACCCGATCGTCGAAGCGCTCGTCACGTGCCGTGCGCGCCTCGAGACGGCACAGTCGGCTCTGCGCTCGATCGACACCACCGTCGAAGATGCCAAGCAGCGAACGATCCGGGCCCAGCAGTTGACGACGCGACTGCAGGACCACATCGACACGTGCACCGGATCGATGGCCGGTTCGGTGCCGTTCGTCTCGGGATCGCCCGAGCATCCACGACTCGAGATCGCTCCGCTCGATGTCGCCCCGATCCTCGCCGACGGCGTGTGGAAACGGCGCACAGCCGTGCTGACGAGCGCCACGATCCCTGCAGCGCTCGCCGGACGAGTCGGTCTCGAACCCAGGGGCGTCGACGTCGCCGACGTCGGGAGCCCGTTCGACTACGAGCACAACTCGCTGCTCTACTGCGCGATGCACCTCCCGGACCCCCGGTCCGGCTCACGAGACGCGGCAGCACACGAAGAGATCGCAGCCCTCATCGACGCGGCCGGGGGACGCACCCTCGCGCTGTTCACCAGCTGGAAGGCGATGGATGCGGCCGCACAGGCGGTCAGGTCCACCGTGTCCTGGCCGATCCTCACCCAACGCGACATGCCGAAGGCTGCGCTCGTCCGGGCCTTCAGCGAGGACGAGGGCACCTGCCTGTTCGCCACGGCCGGCTTCTTCCAGGGGGTCGACATCCCGGGGAGGACCCTCAGCCTCGTCATCATCGACAAGATCCCGTTCCCCCGCCCGGACGACCCGCTGCTCTCGGCCCGACGCGAACTGCTCGGCCCGGCGGCGTTCTCGCAGATCGATGTGCCACGGGCGGCGATGCTCCTCGCTCAAGCCACGGGACGGCTCATCCGCACGGCTGCCGATCGCGGTGTCGTGGCGGTCCTCGATCCACGTCTCGGAACCGCCGGCTACCGGTGGGACCTCGTCAAGGCGCTCCCGCCGATGAAACGGACACGCCTGCGGTCCGAGGCCGAGGCGTTCCTCCACCTCCTGAACCGATGACGACGCTCCGGTAAGGTCGCCGCATGGGAGACACACCGGTCAGCTGCCAGGTTCGATCCGGGGTCGCGACCATCACCCTCGACTCGCCGTCCAATCGGAATGCACTCTCGCGAGCCGTGCTCGACGGACTCCATCGAGCACTGGATCGCGCCGAGCAGCCCGACGTCCGGGTGATCGTGCTCACGCACACCGCGCCGGCGTTCTGCTCGGGTGCCGACCTACGCGAGCGGAGCAGCGGGCCGATGGACTCCACACCGATGGTCCACGCCATGCGACGCCTGGGCGAGAGCGACCAGCCCACGATCGCCGCGGTCGAGGGACCCGTTCGCGCCGGGGGGATCGGACTGATGGCGGCATGCGATCTCGTCGTCGTGCGCCCCGATGTGACGTTCGCATTCACCGAGGTGAGGATCGGTGTGGCACCGGCGATCATCAGCGTCCCGATCCTGCAGCGCTGCTCGTGGAGTCGCCTCGCTGCACCCTTCCTGACCGGTGAGGCATTCGATGCCCGGGAGGCGCTCGACCTCGGCCTCGTCACACACGTCACCGACGACGTCCCGTCGACCGTGTCCCGGCTCGCCGACGGCGTGCTGGCCGGTGGGCCGGTCGCCGTCGCAGCGACCAAGCGACTGCTGCGCCACCGGGGCACCTGGGACGAGATGCAGGCGCTGAGCGAGCAGCTCTTCAGCTCTGCAGAGGCTGCCGAAGGGATGCGCGCCTTCGGCGAACGACGCCAGCCGAACTGGACCCCGACAACACCTCCGGAGCCGTGCTGATGCCGGTGCTCGGCGACTCCCTCAACACCTCGACCGACGAGTACCGCACCAATCGGGCCGCGCTCGAGGCCCAACTCGAGCGCCATGACGAGGAACTCGCCCGGGTGGTCGGCGGCGGCGGTCCGAGCTATGTCGAGCGCCACCGACGACGGGGGAAGTTGCTGGCCCGGGAACGGATCGAGGCGATGCTCGACCCGTCCAGTCCCTTCCTCGAACTCTCTCCGCTCGTGGCATGGGGGTCGGAGTTCCCCGTCGGCGCAGGTGTCGTCACGGGCATCGGGGTGATCGAGGGCGTCGAGTGCATGCTGATCGCGAACGATCCGACAGTTCGCGGTGGCGCGAGCAATCCCTTCACCGTCAAGAAGATCATCCGGGCGATGGAGATCGCTGCCGAGAACCGGCTGCCGCTCGTCAACCTGGTCGAGTCGGGCGGGGCCGACCTTCCCTCGCAGAGCGACATCTTCATCCCCGGCGGCACGACGTTCCGCGACATCACGGCGCTGTCGGCGCGAGCGATCCCCACCGTCGCGGTGGTGTTCGGCAACTCGACCGCTGGCGGCGCGTACACGCCCGGCATGAGCGACTACATCGTCATGATCGAGGAGCGCTCGAAGGTCTTCCTCGGTGGTCCACCTCTCGTGAAGATGGCCACCGGCGAGGAGAGCGACGACGAGAGCCTCGGTGGCGCCGAGATGCATGCCCGGGTCAGCGGTCTCGCCGACCACCTCGCCGTCGACGAACTCGACGGGATACGCCTGGGTCGACAGGTCGTGCGACGACTCAACCACCGCAAGCGCGGCCCCGGCCCCCGCGGTCGGGCCCTGCCTCCTCGCTACGACCCGGACGAACTCCTCGGCGTGCCCTCGGCCGACCCGAGGATCCCGTTCGACCCGCGCCATGTCATCGCCCGCGTGGTCGACGACAGCGACTTCGACGAGTTCAAACCCCTGTACGGAAGTGCGCTGGTGACCGGCTTCGCCGAGATCCACGGCTATCCGGTGGGAATCCTCGCCAACCATCGCGGTGTGCTGTTCAGCGAGGAGGCCGAGAAGGCCGCCCAGTTCATCCAGCTCGCCAACCAGATCGACACACCCCTCGTCTTCCTGCAGAACACGACGGGCTACATGGTCGGGCGCGAGTTCGAGCGACGGGGCATCATCAAAGACGGCGCCAAGATGATCAACGCCGTCACCAACAGCCGGGTGCCACATCTGACCATCCACCTGTCCTCGTCCTACGGGGCGGGCAACTACGGCATGTGCGGGCGAGCCTTCGGGCCTCGCTTGCTGTTCGCATGGCCGAACGCGAAGACCGCCGTGATGGGTCCGCAACAGTTGGCCGGCGTCATGAGCATCGTCGCCCGGCAGTCGGCTGCATCCATGGGTCGCCCCTTCGACGAGGAAGCCGACGAGGCGATGCGACGCCAGGTGG
>JBDKIV010000088.1:0-3517 GCA_039796935.1 Actinomycetota bacterium
TCGATGGCGTCGAGCGATCTGCGCTGACGCCGAGCGAGGTGGCGGCGGGTTTGCTCCGGCTCCAACGGCTGCTCGATCACGGAGCCGTGGTCCTGGCCGGGTATGTGTCCGCAGCCGATGCCGCTGCCGTGTGGGCTGGCTCTGGCAGCAAGAACATCACTGGATGGCTTGCCGACCGCACACAGTCCGGGTATGCGAAGGCCGTCGAGGTCACCAAGCTCGCTGACGTCCTCGATGCGAACGAGACGTTGTCACGCAGGGTGCGAGATGGCGATGTCTCGACCGCGACAGCCACTGCGTTGGCGCCGACCCTCCTCGCGCCGCCCGAGGGGGTCGGGACCGTCGAGATCGACGCGCTCGTCGAGTCGTGTCGTGGCGCCGATCCGAAGCACGCACGAGCCGCTGCCGAGAGCTGGAAGGACGCCCACCACACCGTCGACCAAGCAGAGCTCGCTCGCCGACGATTTGCCCGTCGTTCGCTGCGCTTTGCGCATCCGGTCGATGGAATGGTCGCCCTCGCCGGGCTCCTACCGACCTTCGAGGCCGACCAACTCCGCAAGACGCTCATCGCGCACGGCGGTGGACGGCCGCAGCCTGGTGATACTCGAACGTCAGAGCAACGAGCTGCCGACGGGCTGCTCGTGCTGGCACGCTCAGCCTCCACGGGGCCGGGTCTGCAGACGCCGCATTCGGTGGACGATGATGACTCCCTCGGCTATCAGCCTGCCGGCGGACGACAGTCGTCGACGCTGCTCGTGACGATCGCGCTCGACACGCTCGCCGGGTCGAACGATCTCCCGGCTCGGACCGAGTTCGATCAGCCGATCCCCGCCGTCGTTGCGCGGGCCGTCGCCCAGCAGGCGACTCGCGATGATCTGGTGCCTGTCGTCCATGACGGCACGGTCGTGCTGGGTGTTGGAGCCACGACGAACCTCGCATTGGGTCGTCGGGTCCGGCTGGCAACGAACGCCCAGTACCTCGCCCTGGTCGTTCGTGACGGTCATTGCCGCTGGCATCGATGCAACGCGCCGGCCTCGTGGTGTCAGGTCGATCACCTGCACGCGTGGGAGGCCGGTGGTCTGACCGATCTCGACAATCTGTGGCTCCTCTGCTCCAAACATCACACCGAGAAACATCGGTCGGGGACCGGTACGAGGGCTGGACCGCACGGCACCAACGGTCGCGTCGTCGTGCAACTGCCCAACGACGAACGCTTCGTCAGCGAACCCGATGGACTGATCGCTCGGCTCAGCCGGGTGTCATCGACTGGATGAGCGAATGAGCCGCTCGTTCGATGCACCACAACGGCTCGGCCAGCGCCCGGTCGAGTCCGAACAGCTCGGCGAGGCGAACGACCGGCAAGCGATCGCACACGTCCTCGTCTGCATCACCGACCACGGCTCCGACCGGAATGCCGAGCGGGGCAGCCATCGCCATCACACCGCCGATCACCTTGCCCTCGAAGCTCTGTGCATCGAGGTGACCTTCTCCCGTGATGACGAGGTCCGAGGCGACCATGTGGTCGTAGAGGTCGACTTCGTCGGCGACCAGTTCGAAGCCCGGAACGAGCCGACCACCCAGGGCGGCCAGGGCTCCGGCCAACCCGCCTGCAGCGCCGGCTCCGGGGATCGCCGTCACATCGACGCCGTACTCGTCGCGATACATCTGTGCCAGGCGCTCGAGCCGTCCGGTCAGCAGCCGCACCTGGGCAGGCGAAGCGCCCTTCTGCGGCCCGAACACTGCGGCAGCATCGGTGAAGCGGGTGGTCACGTCGCAGGCGACGAGGAGTTCGACACCTCGCAGGCGGTGCGGTGCGTGGATCGCCCGTATCGCACCCAAGCCACCGTCGGTGGTTGCCGACCCGCCGAGACAGACGATGATCTTCTTGGCGCCTGCGTCGAGCGCCTGGTCGATGAGTTCGCCGGTGCCGACCGTCGATGCGGCGATGGCATCGTTGCGCTCTCGTCCGCCCACCAGGGCAAGGCCCGAGGCCCTGGCCATCTCGATCACGGCCGTCGAACGGTGCAGGCGCCAGCCAGCTGCGACGGTGTCGCCGAGCGGGCCGGTCACCACGGAGGTTCGATTCGCCCCGCCGAGGGCATCGAGCGTTCCGTCGCCGCCGTCGGCAACGGGTACCTCGGTGCAGTCGTGGCCGAGTTCCCAACACGCGTGGCCGATCGCCGCAGCAACCTGTGCGGCGGTCACCGATCCTTTGAACTTGTCGACTGCCGCCAGGATGCGCACGGACGTCGAGTGTACGACCATGGGAAAATCCGACCCGATCGGTAGCGTTTGACACATGGCCGTGACCGTTCGTATCCCCACCACCATGCGCCCCCTGTCGGGCGGTAACTCCACCGTGCAGGTCGAGGGCGCCACCCTGGGCGAGGTGCTCGCAGCGCTCGAAGCGGCTCACGCCGGATTCCACGAGCGCCTGTTCGACGACACGGGTGCACTGCGCAAGTTCGTCAACGTGTTCGTCGCCGACGACGACGTCCGCTATCTCGACGGCCTCGACACCAAGGTGCCCGAGGGCGAGACCGTCAGCATCATTCCTGCCGTCGCGGGCGGCTGAGGCCGCGCTGCCGGCAACGAGCACGCAGCTCGCAGCACTGAGGCGCCGGCAACAGCAACACCCCAGACGACGAACGAGGCCCGGTGCAATCGCACCGGGCCTCGTCATGTTCACTCGTCAGGACCGCATGGCCCTGGATCCCTCAGGGATCAGAAGTCTTCCATGCCACCGCCGGGCATTCCGCCGCCGGCATCCTTCTCGGGCTTGTCGGCCACGACCGCCTCGGTGGTGAGGAACAAGGCCGCGATCGACGCAGCGTTCTGCAGCGCCGAGCGGGTCACCTTGGCGGCGTCGATGACGCCGAGCTTGACCAGGTCCTCGTACTCACCGGTCGCCGCGTTGAGGCCCTCGCTACCGCTGAGATCCTTCACGCGCTGGACGACGACGCCGCCCTCCATGCCCGCATTCTCGGCGATCTGCTTCAGCGGAGCCTCGAGCGACTTGGCGACCATGCGAGCGCCCGTGGCCTCGTCGCCCGACAGCGTCTCGGCAACGGCCAGCACGGCGGCCTGCGAGCGGAGCAATGCCACGCCACCTCCGGGCACGACGCCCTCTTCGATGGCAGCCTTGGTGGTGCTCACGGCATCTTCGATGCGGTGCTTCTTCTCCTTCAGCTCCACCTCGGTGGCTGCGCCGACCTTGAGGACGGCAACGCCGCCGCTCAGCTTGGCGAGGCGCTCCTGCAGCTTCTCACGGTCGTAGTCCGAATCGGTGTTGTCGATCTCGGCCTTGATCTGGTTGATCCGACCCTTGATGTCGTCCTCGGAGCCTGCGCCCTCGACGACCGTGGTCTCGTCCTTGGTGATGATGATCTTCTTGGCCCGGCCGAGCAGATCGAGCGTGGCGGCGTCGAGCTTGAGGCCCACCTCTTCGCTGATCACCTGGCCACCGGTGAGGATCGCCATGTCCTGCAGCATCGCCTTGCGACGCTCGCCGAAACCG
>JBDKIV010000089.1:0-34227 GCA_039796935.1 Actinomycetota bacterium
GTAGTGGCTTCCGCAGCACTTGTTCTCTCTCACGACGAAGCATAAACACCACTCGCGCATCTGAGCAAGGGAGTGCAACGTTATTTGTTGCACTCACACTTGCCGTCACCATTGCATTGCAATCGGCGTTGATGTTCCTTGGGCGGTTTATGATCAATTCAGAACGTGCACGAATCTCCAGCAACGTCAGTGCTTTGAGCGCAATTTACGGCGGTAAAACACAAGCCGAACTCAGCGCACAACTGAACCGCTCGATGTTGTGTGGTTACAGCACTGAAGAGGAAAACATCGTGGTGTGTAGTGATGTTTCCGGCGTACAGCGTTGGGCAAAAGCAGCCGATACTTGGTTGACAACATTGCCTACACTGGAAGAGTGAGTAGCAACCAAACACGAGCGCCACGAGTTCGACGAGTAACGCGAGTTATTCGAGAGATAGACCCATGGTCGGCGTTCAAAGTTGGTCTTGCTTTTCATCTCGTTGTGTATTTCACAGTGATTATTGCCTCAATTTTGTTGTGGAGCGTGGCCTCTGCAACTGGGACCATCGACAACATCGAGCGATTTCTGATGTCGTTTGGCTGGGAGTCATTCCAATTTCATGGCTGGCAACTGCTCTTGAATGAGATCCTTCTCGGACTTCTCGCCGTTGTGTTGCTGACCATCGTGTGGGTGCTTGGCGCAACCATGTTCAATCTGATCACCGACTTGGTAGGCGGCATACGCGTATCAGTATTGGAAGAAGAAGTCCTCGTCACCACGGTTGAGGGTGACGGAAAGCGGCAGTAGGCTAAAACGCCCCGAAGGCAATTCGGGGCTATAGCTCAGTTGGTTAGAGCGCATCCCTGATAAGGATGAGGTCACAAGTTCGATTCTTGTTAGCCCCACTACATCACTCGGCGAACGAGTCACGAGGCCCCCGCGAGGGGGCCTTCGTCGTTCTTCGAGCCCGTCGACGAGCACTCGTCGAGCTCTCGTCAGGTGCGTGTGGCGTGCGTACCGGCAAGAGCGCGACACGGTGTTGGTAGCCTCCCGCCATGACCGTCCTGCGTCGCGCCCTGTTGGCCCTGTCGTTGGCAAGTGTGATCGCCGGACTGCTCCGCCTGCGTGGCAAGGGTGGTGTACCGCCGCAAGAGGGCGGGTGGACGGAGTTGCGAGTGCCCCCGTCATGACGGCCGGTGCTCGTGATGATGCTCGTGATGGTCTTCGTGATGATGCTCGCGACGGTGTTCGTGACGGTGCTCGTGATGCGCCGATCGTCGGCATCCTCGGGTGCGGTGTCACGGGGCAGGCCGTCGGGCGAGCCCTGCGTGCACGCGGGGTTCGGGTGGCCTGGCACGACCGGGCGGTCGGCGTGGCCGATCGGGCTCGTCGCCGCCTGGGTGGGGTGGTCGTCGACGACCCGGCAGACCTGGGCGTCACCGATGTGGTGGTGGTGACGGCGCCGGTCGCCCATGCACCGATCGTGCACGACCTGATCGCCGGTCGATGTCATGTGGTCAGCGTGAGCGACGATCCGGGTGATGTGCGCGAGTTGTTGCACCTGCACGAGTACGCGCGCTCTCATGGGGTGAGCGTTGCGGTCGGGGCGGCGTTGTCGCCCGGCCTCACCGGTGTGTTGGCGCGCCACCTGGCCGATCGGCTGGCGGTGGTGGACGAGATCCACGTGGCGATGCACGGAACGGCTGGTCCGGCGTGTGCCCGCCAGCATCACGATTCGCTGGGTGCCACGGCGCACGGCTGGCACGACGGTGATTGGATCGATCGCCCCGGTGGGAGTGGTCGCGAGTTGTGCTGGTTCCCCGATCCGATCGGCCCCGCCGACTGTTACCGGGCCGGTCTCGCCGACCCGATCACGCTCCATGCGGCGTTTCCCGAGGTCGAGCGGATCTCGGCGCGCGTGTCGGCCACCCGGCGTGACCGGCTGACGGCCCGGTTGCCGATGCTGTCCCCGCCGCACGCCGAGGGCGATCGGGGTGCGGTCCGGGTCGAGGTGCGTGGTGCGGACGGCGACGGTGCTCGGGTGACGTTCGTGCTCGGTTCGGCCGGTCGGGTGGGTGACATGGCCGGCACGGTGGCGGCACTGTTCGCCGAAGCGTTCGCCGGGTCGGGTTCGCTGGTGCGACCTGAACCGGGTGTGCATCTGGCCGGTCAGCCCGGTCCGTTGAGTCGGTGGATGATGGGGGCGGCGGTGACGTGCGGGGTGTCGGTGCACGAGTTCACCGGAGTCGCCCGTGCGAGTGCCTGGTGACGCGGTGCAGAGCCCGAACACGACCTCGTGACGCCGCGATGATGCGATGACGCCGCGATGATGACCCCATGACGACGCCGGAGTTGACCCTGCCGTGGTTGCCTGACGGTCGTACGGTCGTGCTCGCCGGTCGCGGTGAGGTCTTCGTGCGCGTGCACCGTCACCCCGACCCGACTCGACCCTGGTTGCTGTTGCTGCACGGTTGGACGGCCAGCGCCGACCTCCAGTTCTTCACCGCCTACGAGGCTCTGGCCGAACGATGGTCGTTCGTGGCGATCGATCATCGGGGGCACGGCCGGGGCATGCGTTCCACCACACCCTTCCGGCTCGAGGATGCTGCCGACGATGCGGCCGCCGTCGTCGAGCAGTTGGGGATCGAGTCGGTGGTGACGGTCGGGTACTCGATGGGCGGGCCGATCAGCATGCGTGTTGCCCAGCGCCATCCGCACCTGGTGAGCGGCCTCGTGGTGCAGGCCACGGCGCTCGAGTGGTTGGCGACCCGCTGGGAGCGGGCCCGGTGGCGGGCGGTCCGGTTGCTCGGGCCGGTGATGCGCAGCTGGGCCTACCCGCGCTGGGTGAGGTTCCTGGTGGGTCGGCTCTTGGGGATGGGTCATCAACTCGAGCCGTACCTGCCGTGGATCGAGGGCGAGATGCGTCGCGGTGATCATCTGGGGATCGTGCAAGCGGGCCGAGCGTTGAGCCGCCACGACGCCCGCCGTTGGGCACCGGCTCTCGGTCTGCCTGCTGCTGCGGTGGTGACCACCCGCGATCGACTGGTGCCGCCGCGCAAGCAGCGCGAGTTGGCGGCAGCGCTGGGCGCCGAGGTGTTCGAGGTCGACGGCGACCACATGGTGTGTTGGGAGTGGCCGGACCGCTATCGCGATGCAACGGTGCGCTCGATCGTGTCGGTGACGGCCCGTCTCGCCGTGTGAGTGTCCGTGTGCGTGTCCGTGTGCGTGTCAGCGCGACCGTCAGTGCGACAGGTCGTTCTTCGCCGATCGTTGTTCGAGGTCATCGAGGCGGGCGCTCATCCGTTCGATCGCTTCGGTCAGTCGGTCGAGGTGTTCGCCGACCTCGCTCGAGGTGGCGACCCCGGTGAGTGACAGTCGGATGCCGGCCAATTCTCGGGCGAGGAACTCGGTGTCGGCCTGCGTGCGTTCGGCCACGCGTCGGTCGATGTCGGTCTGGGCCCTGTCGCGCAGTTCCTGGCGGTTCTGTGCGAGCAGGATCAGCGGTGCCGCATAGGCGGCCTGCAGCGAGAGCAGCAGGGTCAGGCCGACGAACTGCCACCGGTCGAAGCGCAGTTCTTCGGGCCCGAAGGCGTTCCATGCCACCCAACTGAGGCAGAAGAGGGTCTGATAGACGAGGAAACGCGCGGTCCCCATCAGTCGCGCGACGGTCTCGCTGAACTGGCCGAAGGCGTCCTGGTCGTAGTGGATGCTGAGCATTCGCCGCTGGCGCGGTGTGCTCAGGTCGTCTCGGCGGGTCATGTGACCACCCGCCGTCTCTGTCGCCAGCCGGTGGGCAGGGTGCGGTCGAGCACGTCGTCGACGGTGATCGCACCGAGCAGCCGACCGGATTCGTCGCAGACCCCGACGGCGAGCATGTTGTAGCTGGCCACCCGTTCGGCGACCTCGCGTTCGCTCATCTGGGCCGAGATGGTGGGTTCTTGTTCGATGCACCGGCCGAGTTCCATGCTCGGCGGTTCGCGCAGCAGGCGTTGGAAGTGCACCACACCGAGGTAGGTACCCGTCGGTGGCTTGTAGGGAGGTTGGACCACGAACACCTGGGCCGCGATCGACACGAGCCACTCGGGGTCTCGAATGTGGGCGAGTGCCTCGGCGACGGTGGAGGTGGGGCCGAGGACGATGATCTCGGGGGTCATGAGCGACCCGGCGGTGCCTTCGTCGTACGAGAGCAGGCGCCGCATCACGTCGGCGTCCTCGTCGTCCATCGCTTCGAGGATCCGGCTGCGTTGTTCGCCCGGCATCTCGGCCAGCAGGTCGGCGAGGTCGTCGTACTCCATTTCTTCGAGCACGCCGATCAGGCGGTCCATGTCGAGCCCCTCGATCATGCGCAGCTGTTCGGCTTCGGGGAGCTCTTCGAGCAGGTCGGCGAGGCGTTCGTCGTCCATCGCCGCGGCGAGCTGCTTGCGGCTGTTGAGTGGGAGTGAGCGCACGACGGCGGCCACGTCGCTCGGGTGCATGTCGCGAAGGCGGGCCGCTTCGGCGGCCATGGCGCCGTTCGCGCCGGCCGGGAACAGGTCGGGAACCTCGTCCCAGTCGAGGAGCCGATAGCTCGGCCGGCGCCGCAGGGCGGACCGTCGCGCGAGGCGGACCTTGGCGATCTCCCACCAGGTGGCCCGGCCGTCGCTGGCCGGGCGGATGGCGATGTCGCTGACGGTCTCGTCGCCGATGCGGCGGTCGATGATGTCGCGGCTGATGAGGACTTCGCTGTTGCGTGGTTTGAACGGGTTGAGGTCGACGTCCCAGCTGCGGAGTCGGGCGCCGTCTCCGTCGAGCGAGCCGATGCGGCCGACGTTGACGAAGATGCGCCGCCGCTGACTGGTGGCGACGAAGCCGAGGACGCGTGGCGCGGTGCCCGGTTGGCTGGGGATGACCACGATGTCGTCGATCTTGCCGATGGGTGCCCCGCCGGCATCGAGCAACGGCAGGCGCATCACCCGGAATGCGTAGATGAGGTCGCCTGCCATGCGGCAAGGCTACCCCTCGGCGCGTTCATGGCCCGGTCGTTGTGTGCCTGCTCAGCCCTGGTCTGCTGGTGCGACGTCTGCTGGTGTGACGTCTGCTGGTGCGACGGCGACGAGGGTGTCGCTGTAGGCGACGCCGCCTCCCCAGTCGGTGTGTGCGTCGCTGGTGAGGGCGTTGGCTGCTGCATGGTCGGGGTGATGGTCGGACCACCATCCCCAGGGAATCGCCACCACACCGGCCCGCAGACGTTCGGTCACCTTGACCGGGACGGTCAGTTCGGCGCGGTCGTTCCAGACGCGGGCGAGCATGCCGTCGTCGAGTCCGAGCCGTGCCGCGTCGTCGGCGAGCATCTCGATGTAGGGGCTGCCTTCGAGTGCGCCGTGGCGGGGCAGGTGCGAGTAGCTCGAGTTGAGGAAACGGGTGTGCTGCTTGGGTGTGAGCAGAGCGAACGGGTAGCGCTCGGCGAGGTCGGGGTCGCCGGTGTGCGACTCGCGGGCAGGGGTGTAGGTCGGCAGGGCGGGCAGGCCGCGTGCGGCCAGTGACGGGCTGACGAGTTCGACCTTGCCCGAGGCCGTGTCGAAGCCCCCGTTCGCGTACGGCCGTCCGTCGGCGGGGTAGGGAACGCGTACGAACCCGTCGGCCCGCAGTTGGTCGAGGTCGACATCGATCAGTGCGCTCGAGAGGGCCGTGAGGTCGTCGTCGAACAGGGCCGGTTCGCTGCATCCGAGGGCGCTGGCGAGGCGACGGTGGAGTTCGCTGTTGCTGACGGACTCGCCCACCGGGTCGATGGCCTGCTCGTTCCATCCGAGATAGAGGTGACCCCACGACGGCACCACGTCGATCGCTTCGATGTGGGTGGTGGCAGGAAGCACGATGTCGGCGTAGCGGGCCGTGTCGGTGAGGTACTGCTCGTGGACGATCGTGAAGAGGTCGTCGCGTTCGAGGCCGCGACGGATGAGCGCGCTGTTCGGAACCGAGATCACGGGGTTGCCGCCGACCACGATCAGTGCGTGCACCCGCGGGTCGAGCTTCGTGTCGGTGAGCCACTCGGCCATGCGGACCATGGGGAGCGGACGACGGACCGATGTGGCCAGGTCGGCACGGGTGAGTGCGACCGAGTCGATGAGCGGGTCGGTCCAGACACCGACGCTGCGCGAGTAGCCGCCCCCTCGGTCTCGCCATGCACCGACGAGCGCCGGCAGGCAGACGAGGGTTCTATAGAACATGGCACCGTGTTCGTGGTGCTCTGCCCCGATGAGGGTCCTGATGGCTGCCGGGCGGATGGTGCCGTAGAGGTGGGCGAGCCGTTCGATGTCGGCGACCTCGAGACCGCAGATCGCGGCGGCGCGCGCGGGGGTCCAGTCGGCCACGTGTGCGACCAGGTCGTCGAAGCCGACGGTGTGCTCGTCGACCCATGCCTGGTCGACGAGGTGGTCGCGGACGAGGATGTGCATCATCGCCAGCATGAGGGCGACATCGGTGCCGGGTAGCGGCTGCAGGAACCAGTCGGCGGAGTCGGCGGTGATGGTGCGGATCGGGTCGATGACGACGACGTGCGCGCCGTCGGCGCGGGCGGCCTCGATGGTCGGCCAGAGGTGCCGGTTGGTCAGGCGGGTGTTGGTTCCCCAGAGGATGATGAGTCGGGCGTGGCGGATCTCGACCGGTTCGAGTGACCGGCCGCTGCCGTCGGTGGTGGCTGCCCCGATGCGGGCGGCGGCGCCGCAGAGCGCGCCGGTGAGGGTGCTGACACCGAGGTGGTTCCAGAGGCGCTCACCGAACGAGAGTGCGAGCAGGCTCTGGTTGCCGGCGCTGGTGAACGGTACGACGGCGGCCGGGCCGTGTTGCGCGATGACCGACCCGAGCCGGTCGCCGATCTCGTCGAGCGCTCGTTCCCAGGTGACGGGTTCGAATCGGCCCTCGCCCTTGCGGCCGACACGGACGAGGGGTGTCGTGATCCGGTCGGGGCTGTAGACGCGGTCGAGGTAACGGTTCACCTTGGGGCACAGTTCGCCGGCGCTGAAGGGGTGCGCCGGGTTGCCGCGCAACTGGACGGCGACGCCGTCGGTGACGCTGACGTGCCAGCCGCAACTGTCGGGGCAGTCGTGGTGGCAGGTGCCGTGGACTCGGGTGGTCGTGTCGCTCATCGGGTCATCCGCGCAAGAGTGGGCGCAGGATCTCGCCGGCGAGTTCGACCTGCTCGACGTCGTGGGCGTCGGGCATGTTGAACACGATGCCGTCGAGGCCGGCGTCGAGGAGGGTGGCGATCTGCTCGGCGATCGAGTCGGGGTCGCCGACGATGTAGGTGCCTTCGAGCCAGGCCCGTCGGTCGGGCGGCAGTTCGTCGAGCGACGACACCCCGAAGCTGCCGAAGGCCTTCTTCTGGGCCTCTTCCATGGTGCGGCCGGTGACGAAGGTACCGAGTTTGGTGCGGCAGATGGTTCGCGGGTCGCGTCCCAACCGCTCGCAGTGCCCGTCGAGGACCTGCATCAGGTGCCGTACTTGCGTGGCCCCACCGAACACGTTGCACGCGTCGGCGTACTGGGCGACCATGCGGAGCGTCTTGCGTTCGCCGCTGCCGCCGATGAGGATCGGCGGCCCGCCGGCCTGGATCGGCTTCGGCACGTTGAGTGCATCGGTCACCTCGAACCACCTGCCCGAGAAACTGGTGCGATCGTTGACGAACATGCTCGTCACGATCTGGAGTCCTTCCTCGAGCTTCTCGAACCGGTCGGTGAAGGTGCCGAACTCGAAGCCGTACTGGCGATGTTCGAGTTCGAACCATCCGGCGCCGATGCCCCAGATGGCGCGACCTCTCGAGATGACGTCGAGGTTGCTGACGGCCTTGGCCAGGAACGCGGGATTGCGGTAGGTCATTCCGCCGACCATGGCACCGAGGCGGACGGTGCTGGTTCGTGCGGCGAGGGCGCTCAGCAGGGTGTAGGCCTCGAACATGGGCTGTTCGGGTCGGCCGAGTCCGGGCAGTTGGTAGAAGTGGTCCATCACCCAGACACTGTCGAAGCCCGATGCTTCGGCGGTGGTGGCGATGAGGGCGATCCGTTCGAACAGGTCGACGTCGGCGACACCGGGGTAGGTGAACGACGGGATCTGGAGACCCATCCGGATCAGGTCGTGTCGGCCGCGTCCGGTACCTGCGGTGGTGGGTGCGTCGTGTGCCATGCCGGGACTCTACGCCCGCCGGGGCGCCTGCATCGGCGCACTGGTCGGCTGGGAGGATCGTCGAAGAGAGTCGTTCTCGTAGCTGATGGTGATGGTGGTTCAGGTTGATTCCTGGCCCATGATGCAGACGGAGAGCGTTCGTTCAACACCAAGGGTGGCTGTTTCGACATCGAACCGTCGTTGCCGCACCCTGGATGCGGCGCTCGTCGAGGGATACCGTGATTTGTTCAGGTCAGCCGAGCGGAGGACGGGACGACGCCGGAATGAGCTATGACATCATCATCCGCGGTGGCACCGTGGTCGACGGGACGGGTTCGCCTGCTCGTCGCGCCGACGTGGCCATCACCGGTGACCGTATCGTCGCCGTCGACGAGTCGATCGTCGACCACGCGAGTCGAGAGATCGACGCGACCGGCCGGATCGTCACACCCGGCTTCGTCGACATCCACACGCACCTCGATGCACAGTTGGCGTGGGACCCGATCGGTTCGAGCAGCTGCTACCACGGCGTGACCAGCGTGGTGATGGGCAACTGCGGTGTCACGTTCGCTCCCTGTCGGCCCGATGACCGGGCGCTGCTCGCCGAGATGATGGAGAGCGTCGAGGACATCCCCCGCGACGCGATCATGTCGGGCCTCGCCTGGGACTGGGTCACCTACGGCGAGTACCTGGCCAGCATCGATCGGATGCCGAAGGGGATCAACGTCGGGGGCATGGTCGGCCACAGCGCCCTGCGGCAGTTCGCGATGGGGGCGCGCAGCCTCGATGCCGACCCGCCCAGCGCCGACGAGTTGGCCGTGATGGTCGACCTGCTCGACGAGGCGATGCGCGCCGGGGCGTTGGGCATCAGCACGAGTCGGACGGCCCTGCACCGTGTGCCCGACGGTCGTCCGGTGCCGGGTACCTACGCGCAGCCCGAGGAGCTGTTCGCGTTCGCCGACGTACTCGGTCGCCATGGGGTGGGTGTGTTCGAGGTGGCGGGCCGGATCGGAGAGGGCGAGCGGGGCGAGCCCGACCTGCCCGTCACCCGCGCAGAGCTGGCGTGGATGGGCGAGGCGAGCCGCCGTAGCGGTCGGCCGGTGAGCTTCGGCCTGACCCAGCACGACAGCCGGCCCGAGCTGTTCCGGCAGGTGATCGACCTGGCCAACGAGCAGAACGCGTCCGGGGCCGTCGTTCGTCCGCAGACCACGGCACGCAGCATCGGTGTGCTGTTCAGCATCGACACCCGCACGATCTTCGATCGCTGCGCCTCGTGGGCGCTGCTGCGGCAGATGCCGAACGGCAAGAAGATCGTGGCGATCCGTGACGCAGCGCTGCGCGCCAAGCTCATCGACGAGGCCGAGCACACGCCACCGTCGGTCGATCCTGCGCAGCTGTTCATCGTCACCACAGGGGACACCGCCACCCGCTACGACCTCGATCCGTCGACGTCGCTGGCGGCCGAGGCAGAACGCCGTGGGATCAGCCCCGCAGCGTGCTACATCGAACTGCTCCTCGAGACCGATGGTCGTGTGGTCTGCAGCTATCCGTTCCTCAACCAGCAACTCGGCGCCGTCGAGTCGATGCTCGACGACCCGCTGGTCACGCTCGGTCTGGCCGACGCCGGTGCCCACGTCGGGCAGATCCTCGATGCGAGTCAGCCGACGTTCTGGTTGACGTACTGGATCCTCGAGCGCGGCCGGTGGAGCATCGAGGAGGGGATCCGACGTCTCACCAGCGACACGGCCGACCTGTTCGGTCTGTCCGGGCGCGGCCGGTTGCAGCCCGGGGCGTGGGCCGACGTGAACGTGATCGACCTCGAGACGTTGCGCCTGGGTCCGCCCCGATACGTGAACGACTTCCCGCACGGCGCCGGCCGGTTCGTGCAGGGTGCGTCGGGGTACGATGTCACGCTGGTCAATGGCCAGGTGTTCATGGAGGGTGGCGAGCATTCAGGGGCCCTGGCAGGCCGACTCCTGACACCGTCAGCGTCCTGAGCGCCAGCAGTTCCCTGAGCGCCAGCAGTTCACCGAGTGGAGGTTCCCTCATGGCAGTCGTGCTGTTGCACGGAAATCCCGAGACACCGGCCGTGTGGGCGCCGTTGACGGCTGCGTTGGTGGCATCGGGTGTCGATCGGGCGTCGATCCACGCGCCGCAGTTGCCGGGATTCGGTTGTCTCGCGCCGGACGGATTCGGTGCGACCCGTGACGAGTACGTCGAGTGGTTCACCGGTGTGCTCGAGTCGATCGTCTCGGTGTCGGGTCCCGTCGACCTGGTGCTGCACGATTGGGGCGGCGGGATCGGCATGCGTGTCGTGTCGCTGCGCCCCGATCTGGTGCGCAGCTGGGCCTGCGACGTGCTCGGGTTGTTCCATCCCGACTACGTGTGGCACGACTTCGCGCAGATCTGGCAGACACCGGGTGCCGGCGAGGAGTACTTCGAGCAGGTGCTGGCCACGCCACTGGCAGAGCGCATCGCCGGGTACGAGGCGATCGGGATCGCGCGGCCGACGGCCGACGAGCTGGCTGCCGCATCCGACGCCGAGATGGCCCGCTGTGTGCTGGCCCTCTACCGGTCTGCGGCGCAGCCGGCGATGGCGACCTGGGGTGCCGAGTTGGGTCCGGCCGGGTCTCGGCCCGGGCTGGCCCTGATCGCTCCGCACGACCCGTTCGTGCGCGGGCTCGACCTCGCACCGCAGGTGGCCGAGTCGCTCGGTGCCCGGGCGATCGTCCTCGACGATCAGGGTCACTGGTGGATGTTGGGTGATCCCGAGGGCTCGGCCCGCCAGTTGATGGAGTTCTGGCAGTCGTGACCGAGATGCTGGAGTTCGACTGCCCTCGGTGCGCCACCGCGGTGACCGAGGAGTTCTACGGGCCCTGCACGTCGTGCCGGTCCGAGCTTCGTGCCCGCTACCTGGGCGAAGGCCGCGAGGTCGAGGTGGCCGAGTACGTACCGAAGATGAACGTGACCCCCAACGCGGTGGCGCTGAAAGACGACTGAAAGACGACTGAAAGACGACTGAGCAACCAGCTGAGAAGACGACTGAGAACGCGACGGAGCCCCGGGGCCGATCGACCTCAGGGCTCCGTCAACACCTTCTCAGGTTGCGTGTCAGGCGTTGTGTGTCAGGCGTTGCGTGTCAGGCGTTGCGTGTCAGGCCAGGATCTTGGCCTTGAGTGCGGCGTACTCGTCGGCCGAGATGGCACCGCTCTCGTGGAGCTGCTTGGCCTTTTCGAGTTCGGTCGCACTGCCGCCGGCGACGCTGCGGATGTAGTTGTCGGTGTCGTCCTTGGCTGCCTGAGCGGCCTTGTTGTTGCGCTCGGCCATGCCCTTGCCACGGGTGACGAGATAGGCGATCATCGTGATGATCGGGAAGAAGATCAGCAGCACGGCCCAGATCGCCTTGGCGACACCGCCGACGTCGTGGCTGCGGAACAGGTCGACGATGATCGTGAACATGATCATGAAGTACATGATCATCACGTAGATGACGAGGAGCGACCAGAGGATCTCTGCGAGTCCGAGGTTGGCGAGCATGATGTACTCCGATGTGAGTCAGCCTGTGAGCTGGGGACCGCAAAATTGTAGCATGTTTACATGGTGGCCGGTGACGGTCCGCGATGGGGACCGGGTCGTCAGACACGGGTCGTGACGAACAGGAGCGATCGATGAGCAACGAGACGGCGTCGGCACGTGCCGACAGCGATACTACGCCGGGACCCGCCCGTCGCAGGGGTGGCAGGGCACGCACGGTCCTCGCGACGCTCGTCGCCATCATCGCCATGCTCGGTGTCCTCACCAGCGTGGTCGCGGTGTGGGCGCAGCGGGTGCTGTTCGATTCGGCGAGCATGGTGCGTGCCGTCGAGTCCGCCCTCGACGATCCGGAGGTGACCGACGCCTTGGCGGTGTACCTCACCGACCAGGTCTTCGTCATGGTCGACGTCGAGGCGTACCTGCTCGAGTTGGCTCCCGAGCAACTCGGACCACTGGTCCCGGTCGTGGTCGGCGGGGCCCGTTCCGTCGTGAGCAACGAGTTCGAGAAGGTGTTGGCGAGCGAGCAGACCCGCACCGTGCTCGTCGCTGCGGTCGAGCGGAGCCACGACGCCCTCATGCGCCTGCTCGAAGGCGACGGCATGGCCGGTGGCATCACGGTCGTCGACGGTGAGGTGACGGTCAACCTGCTGCCGGTGCTGAGTCGAGGACTGATCGCCGTCCAGGACGCCGGGCTCTTCGAGGATCTCGATGTCCCCGAGTTCGCTGCCGACGGTGACCCGGCGGCCCAGATCGCCGACCTCGAAGCGATGCTCGGGCGCGATCTGCCCGACACCACCGGCCAGTTGGTGGTGTACCGGAGCGAGGCCTTGGCACAGGGCCAGCAGAGTCTCGCCGCGGCGCAGCGGGCACTCGTGCTGTTGAAGCGGGCGATCGTGGCGCTGTTGATCGTCACCGTCGCGGCGCTCGTCGGGGCGGTGCTGCTGGCTCATCGCCGCCGCCGGATGGCGATCGTCCTGGTGCTGTCGACCGCCGTGGTGATGCTGGTGGTACGTGCGTTGACCAAGCATGTGGCCGAGGCGGCACCGAGTCTGGCGGTCCAGCCCGGAGCGCGCGCCGCCATCCAGTCCGTCGTCGATGCGCTGGTCGCAGGACTGTTCGCCCTGGTCGAGGTGACCCTGCTCGTCAGCCTGGTCGTCGCGGTCGTGGTCTGGTTGACCGGGAACGGTCGGCGGGCTGCGTCACTGCGCGGTCGCGCCGGCACCGGTTCTGACGGTGTGCTGGCATTCGCCACCGACCATCGTGAGGCCACGGCGGTCGTGTCGTTCGGCCTCGCCGCACTGTTGGTCACCGTGGGTGGCCTGAGTGCCGTGCCACTGGTGCTCGCGCTGGTGGCGGTGGCGATGGGTGTGTGGGCCCTGGCCTTCGCCGCCAGGTGACCGACTCGCCGGTCGCTCCCGTGGCGCCGGTCGCGCCTGTGCGTGGCCGACGTCAGTCGCGGACGACGAAGCTGGGGCTCGACAGGCCGCCGAGGAGCGCCGACACCAGGATGCCGAGCGGCAGCGTGCCCCAGTAGCCCAGCCCGATCGACGGCGCGACGTTGCCGATGAACAACATCAGCAACCAGGTCGCCGGGAACGTGGCGATGAGCAGGACGACGATGGCGCCGAGTACTGCCTTGATCATGTGGATCTCCCTCCGATTCTCGGGCTTCGGTCGTCGTGACAGGATCGACCGTGGCCGTCGCGGAGCGTAACGCAACCGCCGGGCCGGGCCGGTCCCTCGGGCTCGGGCCGGTGTCAGGCTGGGGTCAGGCCGGGCTCAGGCTGGGGTCAGGCCGGGCTCAGGCCGGAGCTCAGGCGAGCGACGCGATCAGGGCCGCATGATCGCGTTCGGTCTGGTCGGCGTAGGCCTCGGCGAAGTCGGCGACCGCCTCGGCGAATCGTGCCGAGCTGCCCAGGTAGCCACTGATCGTCGACGAGTCACCGGTACGGGCATGTCCTCGGGCGAGCGCCCATCCGCACCAGCCTGCGTAGACCGGGAAGCCGCTGGCCGACATCGTCTCCACGTCGACACTGCCCTTCGCGTCCCACAGCTGTCTGACGTAGTACTGGATTCCCGTGACCCGGTCGGTCGCCCAGCCGAGCAGCACGTCCGGGGTCGCCTGGAGGAGGCGTTGGCCCTCGACGACCCGACGTCCGGCATGCAGTGTCGAGTCCCGTCCAACAGCCAGGTCGGGCGCGGCTGCCCGGGCCTCTTTCACCTGCAGGAAGAGCGGCCCGCCGTTCGGACCCTGGAACAGCCCGATCCAGCAGCGTGTTCCCACGCTGCCCACCCCGACCACCTTGCGGGCGAAGTCGACGAACCGGTACTGGTCGAACAGCGCCCGCCGGTCGCTCGCGAGTGAGCTGCGGTACTGGCGGAACACGCTCTCGAGTCGTGACTGCGTCCGCTCGACGGTGACGTGTTCGACGAGCGGCGGGTCGTCGACGATGCGTCGCCGTCCGTCGACCATCGTGGTGAGCTTGTCGAGCGCCTTCAGATGGTTCTTCGCCACCGCCCGGTCGGTCCGCTTGGTCGTCGATTTACGCAGGGACGGGTCGAGCAGGTCGAGCAACTCGGCGACCTCGAGACGCGAGTACCAGACGTCGAGGTGGGTCATCGCCGAGTAGCGCTCCATCCAGTCCTGGTAGGCGCTGACCGCCTCGATGACGGCTCGTCGTGCCGCCACGCGATCGAGGCCCTTCGCCCGTGCCGCCACCACGATGCTCGCAGCGAGTCGTTTCACGTCCCATTCGAACGGGCCGGGTGCGGTTTCGTCGAAGTCGTTGAGGTCGAACACCAGTCGTCGTTCAGGGCTGTTGAAGACGCCGAAGTTGAGCAGATGTGCGTCGCCGCAGAGTTGGACGTGGAGTCCGCTCGATGGGGTCGTGGCGAGGTCGTGCGCCATCACCAGCGCAGCGCCGCGCAGGAAGGCGAACGGTGATGCCGCCATTCGCTCGAGACGAACCGGGACGAGTTGGGGATCGCGCGAGCGATTCTGTTCGGCGAGGGTCTCGATCGGGTCACGCCGGTCGGCCGGTGCCTCCCAGACGGCGTGCGCCGTCCGCGGGACCCGGCTACGGACGGAGCGTCCCACCTGTCGACGCTCGGCCGGCGCCACGATCGCCGCATCGAAGGCCCTCATTCGCTCGCTGGCCATGGTCCTCGTGCTCTCGTGTTCCCGTGTGCTCGTGTCTGGCGCCGACGTTGCTCGACGGGCATGTCAGTCGCCGACGGGCATGTCAGTCGCCTGCTGTCCCGTGGGCGTCGGCCAGGCCGGCACCGGGTCGGAAGGTCGTGTCCGACGTGCCCTCGTCGCGAGCCCTGGCCATGTTGGCCATGGTGGTGGCCATTGCCTGCGCGGCGCCCTGATGTCCCATGATCTTGCTCATCACGGCGGCCGAGGCGCCGGCCATCAGCGTCGACTTGTTGGCGTTGAGGTAGTCGGCCGACGCCTGCATCGGCCGGACCGTGCCGTTGAGCGCCGGGATGACGTATCGCGCCACCATGTCCCACGAGCGCCGGGTGTTCTCGGGGTTGGCCCAGTCGTGGGCGAAACCGAGGACGACACCGAATCCGCCGGTCACCTGCTGGAGGTTGCGGATCGCTGCGATCAGGTCGTCGGGCGTGCCGACCACGGCGGCACCGCCGCCGCCCGAGCCACCCTCGGCCACCTGATCGAGCAACTCCCACGGGTCGTCGACGCGGTTGGCGCCGGGCCGGCCGAGGACATCGACGTTGTACTCGTTGTGCCAGCGGTGCAGCCCGTGGACGGCTTCTCGCCGGGCCTGGTCCTTGGTCTCGGCGATGTGCCAACTCATCATCACGCGCCAGTCGCGACGGTCGACGATCTGGCCGTGCTGAGCGGCGGATTCTTCTGCGAACGACCACTGGGTCGGAAGGGCAGCGATGCCTTCGGTCGAGGTCGAGGCGATCGACAGGACTCCGATGCCGTACTTGCCGGCGAGCTGCATGCCCGACGGCGAGATGCTCGAGGCGACCGCCATCGGCAACTCCTCTTGCACGGGCAGCAGTTGGAGCGCGGCGTCGCGGAGTGTGAACCACTCGCTCTCGTAGGTGAACCGGTCTTCGCCGGCGAGCAGGCGCTTGATGACGCCGATCGCTTCGTCCTGCCGGTCGCGCTGCACCATGGGGTCGATGCCGAGCGTGTGGGCGTCGCTCGGGAGCGCTCCGGGCCCGCTCCCGAAGATCGCCCGCCCGCGGGTCATGTGGTCGAGCTGCACCATGCGCTGTGCCACGTTGAACGGGTGGTGGTAGGGCAGCGAGACCACGCCGGTGCCGAGCTTGATGGTCGAACTGACCTGGCCGGCGGCGGCGAGGAACATCTCGGGTGAGGCGATCATCTCCCAACCCGACGAGTGGTGTTCGCCGCACCAGAACTCGTCGTAGCCCAGGCGATCGAGTTGGGCGACGAAGTCGAGGTCGCGCTGGAACTGCAGGGTCGGGTTCTCGCCGAGTGGGTGGTGTGGGGCGAGGAAGGTGCCGAAGCGGAGCCGTGCCATGCGCGAACCCTACGGAATACGGCCGCCCGGATTGCTATTGAAGGGGTATCCTGTCGTTCCCTTCGGGGACGTAGCTCAGTTGGCAGAGCGCCACCTTTGCAAGGTGGATGTCAGGGGTTCGATTCCCCTCGTCTCCACGATCCGTGCGCCGTGCGACCCGTAGTAGGTCCGGTCACGTCCCGTGTTGTCCAGCCGTCTTCTCGTGCTGCCTCACGAGTGCACGCCCTTCTCAAGCCCGCCCCGCCCCCATCCACCCTCACCCCATCCAACAGACCCGAATGCGTGAGAGTCGGCCCGGCTCTGCCGGGCGCGACCTCACGCATTCGCTGGTTGTCGCTGGGTCAGGTGGTGGTCTGGTGGTGGTCTGGTGGGGGTCAGGTGGTGGCGGAGACGGCTCGGGCGATGAGGACCGTCAGCATCAAGATGGCGAGCATCACCTGCATCGACATCACGAGTTTGGCCCGACGTGACATGACCGCCTCCGAGGTGGGGCCATACGTCGAGTTCACGTTGAGCGAGATGAACAGGTAGTCGAGCACATTGGGTGTCGGCGCGACCTGTCCGTCGCGGGCCGGCCAGACGAAGGCGCCGCCGGGCGTGGTCACGTCGAGCAGGACGTACACGAAGGTGAACACGCTGACGCTCATGCCGTAGACGGCGGCGACGTCCCACAGTCCCGCCAACCCTGAACCACCGTGCAGGTGGGCGGTCGAGACCATCGCCACCACGTTGGCGATCACCTGGATCACCGAGAACACCGCATAGAAGGCGGCGATCTGGAAGAGGCGGTGCGGCCAGGGCCGGATGACGGCAACGGCCAGCAGCATCGAGGTGATGACGAACACGCCGGTGCTCGTGGTCTCGAGCGCAACGATCAGATCGACATGGGTGCCGTCGATCGCCCCGACGTCGACGAGTCGCCGTGACAGCAGCGTGTCCATCGCCCAGATGGCGGCCATGGCGGCGATGATGGACAGTCGCCCTGCACCTGTGGTGAGCCGGGCTCGAAGGCGTTCTGCCGGTGCGGCCGAACCGTCGTCTGGACTGTCGCTCGCCGTGTGGCCGATGGGGCTCGTCACGACCGACGATGGTACTCGTGGGTCCTGGTCGTCCGGGTCGTCCTGGTCGTCCGGGTCACGGGTGCAGGTGGACCTTGATCGCTCCCGAGGCTCGATCGGCGGCGGTCGCGAAGGCGGCGACGGCCTCGTCGAGTCGATACCGATGTGTCACCAGGATCTCGCCCAACTCGTGCTGTCGGGCGAGGAGGTCGGCTGCGGCGGCCATGTCGTCGTGGTCGTGATCGTGGGCGTAGAAGATGGACGGCACGACGGTGATCTCCTTGAGGAGCATCGGGATGCCGAACGAGACCGGCTGCCAGAACATCCCGAGTTCGACCAACGTGGCTCCGGCCCGGCAGCGTTTCACGGCTTCGTCGGTCGAGGACTGGGTCGACACGGCATCGATGACGACGTCGTAGTCGTGAGCGATGTCGAGTGAAGCTCCGAGCGACCGTGCGACGTCGCCCTGGTGCGGGTGGCGGGCGATGAGGTCGACGTCGGCTCCCCGGTCGCGGAGCACGGCGGTCGTGAACAGCCCGATCGATCCGCCGCCGATCACGAGTACCCGGTCACCGACGGTCACATTGGCCCGGTCGACCCCGTGAACGGCCACGGCGATCGGTTCGACCAACGCTGCCGCGCGCGGGTCGACGCCTTCGGCGAGTGGCACGAGGCGCTCACGTTCGACGAGTACCCGTTCGGCCAGGCCGCCGTCGAGCGCTGTGCCGTACATGCGGCCGGTTGCGTCTCGACACAGCTGCGGCCTCGAGGTGGTGCACGAGTGACAGTGTCCGCAGGCTCCCGTCGGCCGGACGGCGACCAGGGTGCCATCGGGGGTGAACCCGCCGAACTCGTGTCCGAGCACGACACCGGTGGCGCCGAGTTCCACCAGATGCAGATCGCTGGCGCAGATCCCTGCACTCGCCACCTCGATGACGACGTGTTCGTCCGTGCGGATGACTGGTTCGTCGATCTGGACCACGTCGACCCGACGGTCACGGGATGTGACGGCGCGCATGGGCTCACGGTATCGCTGCTGGTCGCCGGTATCGCCGGTGATCGCTCCCGATCGCTGCTGGTCGCTGCTGGTCGCTGGTGATCTCTGGTGGTCGCTGGTGATCGCTCGGCCGACATCTCCGTGTGGCTCCCGCGTCGACTCGGGGCCGCGGCCCCCGTAGCCTTCGCGACCGGTGAGCTCGTCGACGTTTCGGTATCAGCCTGCACTCGACGGGCTTCGGGCCGTGTCGGTGCTGCTCGTACTGCTGTTCCACACGGGTGTCTCCTGGATGACCGGTGGCTACCTGGGTGTCTCGGTGTTCTTCACGTTGTCGGGGTACCTGATCACCTCGCTCCTGTTGGCCGAGCATCGCTCGACCGGTTCGATCTCGCTGGGCGGGTTCTACGCCCGCCGCATTCGGCGCTTGCTCCCGGCGGGTCTTCTTGGCCTGGTGTTCGTCATCGTGGCGCGGTCGTTCGGTGCGTTCGCCGAGGTGCCGGGGTTGCGGGCCGATGTGTTCGGCGTGGTGTTCCAGGTGATCAACTGGGTGCAGTTGTCGGGGTCGACCAGTTACGCCGACCTGTTCGGCTCGACGACGTCGCCGCTCGAGCACTACTGGTCACTCGCGATCGAAGAACAGTTCTACTGGGTGTGGCCACTGGTGATGGTCGGACTGCTGCGTGTTCGGGGCCGATCCGGGGTGACTCGGTCGGTTGTTGCGTTGACGATCGCGACGACGGTCGTGGCCGTCGTGATCGCTCAGGTGTTCGGTCCTGATGCTGCGTATTGGGCGACCCCGGCGCGGCTGCCCGAGATCTTGGTCGGTGCGTCGCTTGCGTGTCTGGTGCGCTGGCCGCGTCGCGTGGGGTCGAGGGGCGAGCGACGCGGACGTGAGCGTGGTGGGCCGGTTCCGTTGTGGATGGGCCTGTGGGGACCGGTTGCGTTGGTGTTGGTGCTGGCCGCTGCGGTGACGTTGCCGTCGGGCTCTGGGCCTGCCTACGAGGGTTTCCTCCCGGTGTTCGCCCTGCTGTCGGCTTCCTTGATCGCGGCGTTGCAGGTACCGGGTCAAGCGGCGTGCCTGTTGTCGTGGCGTCCCCTCGTGGCGATCGGCAAGGTGAGCTACGGGCTGTACGTGTTCCACTGGCCCGTGTTCGTGTTGTTGCGTGAGCGAGGGTGGGACCTGACGGCGCCTGGCGGCATGACGGTTGCCATGGCGCTGACGGCGATCGTGACGGTGGTGTCGTACCGGTTCGTCGAGCAACCGGTCCGGTCGTCGTCGTGGAGTCCGCTACCGACCTACCGTTTGGCGGCGGTGCTGAGCGCGGTGGTGCTTGCCGCGAGTGTCGTCGTGGCCCCGCCGGCCGCTGGCATCCAAGCAGATGACGAGTTGCTGGCGTCGGTGAGCATCGTGCCTCCGGATGGGTCGCTGACGCCGTTGGCTCCGACGGGTTCCGTGGTTGCTTCGGTGCCGGGCACGGGTGATGCCGGGTCGTCCGGATCGTCTGGATCGTCCGGTTCGTCGCCCGGTACCTCCTCGGCGCCGCCGACCGGGCAGTCCGGTGGGCAACCCGAGGTGCCGGTCTCGGTGCCCGTCTCAGTGCCCGTCTCGGTGCCCGTCTCAGTGCCGCTTGGTCCGGCGCCGCCTCGACCGGTGCGGGTGCTCACGGCCGGCGATTCGACGTTGCTCTATGTGTCGGAGGGTCTTGCCGAGTGGGCGTTGCGTCATCCTGATCAGGCGCAGATCTCGGTCCAGTGGTGTCAGGGATGCACGTTCCTGCTCGAGCCGGACATCGTCACATTTCCGATCGAGGGAATGCTCGACAACTCTCGTCGTGTCATCGGTGACGAGTTGCTGGCGTCGGTCGGACGGCTGCAACCCGATGTGGTGATGCTGATGGCGACGGTGAACGAGGTCGCCGATCGGCAGTGGAGTGTCGAGGAGGGTCCGCTCGGTCCTGGTGACCCGCGGTTCCGTGAGCGGATGCATCTGGCGTATCTCGACCTCACCATGCGCTTGCTGGCCGCGGGAGCTCCGAGGGTCGTGTGGGTGGTTCCGCCCACCCCGGTGAATGTGTGGAACGAGCCGGCGATGAACGAGCCGGGCCGTTTCGAGACGCACCATGAGGTGCTTCGTGAGGTGGTGGCGACCTTCGCGGCCGATGTGCACCTGCTCGATCTCGATGCGTGGTTGACCGCTGCAGGTCACGCGGATGATCCGGCGTGGCGCGCCGATGGTGTGCATCTGACCGAGACCGGCGCGGCGGTCCTCGCCGAGCAGTTCCTCGGGCCGTGGCTCGTCACGGAGGCGCTCCTTCGCTGATCGATCGGACGACGGCGAGGGCTGCGGCGACGGCGTGGCCCACGTTGAGCGAGTCGACGTCGGCGCGGATCGGGATGCGGACGTTGTGGTGGCGGGCGAGGATGCCCTCGGACAGGCCCGGGCCTTCTGCACCGACGAGCAGGGCGAGGCGATCGGGGACGGGGCTGGTGCCGATGGGTGCCGCATCGGCACGAGGTGTGAGTGCCCACACGTCCCAGCCGGCTGACCCGAGCCGATCGAGTGCCTCGCCGAGATCGAGCCGGGCGATGGGTAGGTGGAGGAGTTCCCCCATCGAGGTTCGTACCGATCGGCGATAGAACGGATCGGCGCAGGTGGGGTCGAGGATGAGGCCGTCGGCCCCGAGTGCTCGGGCGGAACGTCCGATCGCGCCGAGGTTCTCGGGGTCGTTCAAGCCTTCGAGGATGACGAGGCGGCGCGCGTTCGTGACGACCTCGTCGAACGGTCGAAGCGGTGGACGCTCGGCAGCGGCGATCACACCTCGATGCAGGTCGAAGCCGACCACCTCGTTGATCACTGCCTGCGATGCGACGAAGACCGGTAGCTCGTTGCGGTGCAGCCCGAGGCGCTCCACGGCACGGGCGGTGGCGAGGATCGACCGCACCGCGAGCGGCGAGCGGAGCAGTCGTTCGACGACGGTCGGCCCCTCGGCCCACAGGATCTCGTCGCTCTCGCGCGCCCGGAGTCGACGGTAGTCGTCGAGTCGCTCATCGGCGGGGTCGTCGACACCGATCAGCATGCCGGCAGCGTACCGAGGTGTCGCGTTCGGGTTGTGTGGCGAGTCTCGTCGGTGTTCGGCCGTGCGGTGTTCGGCCGGGAGTGTTCGGCGGTGCGTGTTCGGTGGTGCGTGTTCGGCCGGGTGTGGCCGGTGGACGGCTGCGCCGTTGCCCGAGCGAGCGCGAGACTGTTGGGCGATGACCATGTCTGACTCCGCCCGGTTCTCGTTCGTGCCTGGGGCATCGTCGATGCCGACGATCGTGCGTGCCGAGGGGTGCTGGCTGCACACCGCCGATGGTCGTCGCATCCTGGACGGCGCCGCAGGCGCCATCGTCGGCAACATCGGTTGGGGTCGTAGCGAGGTTGCCGACGCGGCTCGCGAAGCGATGGCGGCCGTCGGCTACGTGGTTCCGCTGTGGCCGACGCCGTGGCGGCTCGAACTGGTCGACCGTCTGGTGCAACGGTGGCTGCCGCCGGGCTTCGGTCGGGTGTTCTTCACCAGCGGAGGCAGCGAGAGCACCGATTCGGCACTGCGTGTTGCCCGGGCCTATCAGGTGGCGAAGGGTCGGCCCGAGCGGTGGAAGGTGATCGGCCGGCATCCCAGCTATCACGGGATGACGCTCGCGACGATGGCGGTTGCGAGTCACTCGGCGCGTCAGGCCGGGTACGAGCCGTTGCTCCTGCCGTTTCCGAAGGTGTCGTGGAACGATCCGGCTGATGTGGCGGAGGTGTTCGAGCGAGAGGATCCGAAGACGATCGCCGGATTCATCGCGGAACCGATCACGGGTTCGTCGGGTGCGTGCTTGGAGGCGAGCGACGAGTACTGGCGAACGGTGACCGAGTTGTGCCGTCGGCACGATGTGGTGCTCATCGCCGATGAGGTGATGACGGGCTACGGGCGGACCGGTGCGGTGTGGGGTCATCAGCACTGGCCGTTCGAACCCGATGTAATCGTGGGTGGCAAAGGCCTCGGAGGTGGTTATCTGCCGATCGGAGCGGTGGCTGCTCGAGACGAGATCGCCGAAGCGCTGCAGCAGACGGGATTCATGTTCTTCACGTTCTCGGGCAATGATGCCGCGTGTGCCGGTGCCGTGACGGTGCTCGACATCGTCGAGCGCGAGGGTCTGGTGGAGCGGAGCCGCACCATGGGGATGGTGTTGCACGATCGATTGCGGACGGCGCTGGGCGGACACCCGTCGGTGACCGACGTTCGTGGCCGGGGACTGTTCGCCGGAGTCGAGTTGCGAGTGAGTCGCGACGTGGTGGTGGCAGCGTGCCTCGAGCGAGATCTCTGGGTGTACCCGGCTGGTTCCGGGCCGGTTGCCGATGCGGTCATGGTTGCTCCGCCGTTCGTGGTGTCGGAGTCGGAGATCGATCACATCGTGAACACGCTGCGCGATGCGATCGATCATGCGACGCACGCCGCACCTGCGATCTGAGCGATGCCCGCTCGGGTGTGGGCCCACGACAGCAGGCCCTGAACGGGTTCGGTGGGTGTCGGCGAGGGGTGTGATCGGTCGGGGTGGACCCGTCGATCGTTCGGCGGATCGTTCGGCGGTTCGGGTGGTTGCACCGAGCCCGGCGGCTTGCCACGTGGTGGTGCGAGTGCTTGCCGGAAGGTCTGGTCGTGGTCGGCGTGGCTGACCTCGATGGTTCGGTCGGGATCGAGACGGATGCTCCATCCTCGATCGTGGACATGGTGGTGGTGTCTGCTGCAGAGCGGGATCAGGTTGTCGAGATCGGTCGGTCCACCGTGTCGCCGATACCTGATGTGGTGGATCTCGCATCGCGAGAACACGACATCGCAATTCGGCCAGGCACAGGTCGGGTACATGGCTTGCAGGGCTCGTCGCTGGCCTCGGTTGGGGGTCGGCCTCGACGTGCCGAGTGCGAGCACCTGTCCCTCGGCACCGACGATGGCGAAGTGCTGGAGTGCGGTGCAGAGGAGTCGGCGGGCACCGGCGACCGGTAGGTCGTGGCCGTCGCTGGTGCGGCAGGTCGTGTCGATGTGTTCGCCAGTCTCGAGTGTTTGGGCGTCGACGACGATGACGACCTCGGCCCGCGGGCCCGTCGGGGCGGCTGCATGACCGGCGAGACGGTGCGCGGCGTTGGCCAGCATTCTGGCCAGGGTGTGGGCCCGGACGTGCTCCCAGTCAGTTCGGCGTGCCTCGTCGATCTCGCCGAAGTCGGCCGGATCGTTCGAGTAGTAGACGGCGCGGGTTGCGGCCTCGAGACAGCCGAACACCTGCGCCCCGAGGACGGGGTCGAAGCGGGCGTGCAGGTGGAACATGCCGCTCTCGGCGTCGACGCGGGTGCTGACCGATGTGTCGTACTGCTGTCGTCGAAGACGCGAGCGGCCCTCGTCACCCGACACGGTCCGGGCGAGCCGTCGGCAGTGTGTGGCGAACTGCTCGGGTGTCATGGAGGTGGCGGCGGTGGCGAGGGAAGCATCGTGGGCCATGAACCGGGCCTGGATCGGTTCGGTGAGGCCGGCGGTGACCTGCGCGACGACATCGGCGTGCTCCACCGACACCGAGCCGTCGGCCATGTGCGAGCGGAACACCGGCGTGTCGGCAACCGTTCGGGCTCGGCGAACGGTCTTTCGCGCTGTGCGTGTGGAGGTACCCGTCCATCCGGCGAGGACATCGTCGACGGCCACGCCCCCGCTGCCGCCATCGAGCAACTGGTCGGCCCGGAGCGTGAGGTCGATCTCTGCCGAGTCGAGCACGGCTCGAATGCGGTGGATTCGGCCGAGGAGGTCGGTGACGACGACCCGATCGGCGGCAGCCGGATCGGTGGTGCACACGGCGGTGAGCGCCCCGACCACCTCATCGACTACTGCAGGATCGAACATGAGTTCGACTGTAGCGAGGGGGTGTCACGTGGATGCAGGGGCCGAGTGCAGCCCGGTTGCCGCAGCCGGTGCCGGTGTCGCAGCCGGAGCCGGTGCCGGTGCCGGTGCCGCAGCCCGAGGCTCAGGCTTGAAGGTCAGGCTGAGGGAGCCGAGTGCAGCCCGGGTGTCGCAGCCGGAGTCTCAGGTCCGTGCCGCCCCAGTGCTCAGGCCCGTGAGGCCCGAGGCTCAGGCCTTCTGGCTGACGGCCACGGCGAGCATCGACTCGTCGAACCCGGGTGTCGGCATGCCACTGGCGTAGCGGTACAGCGCCACCTTTGCATAGGCCGAGACGGCCCCGAACACGAGCAAGGCCGTGAGGAAGGCGAGGAGCAGCACGACCCCGACGATGATGCCGAGGACAGTCGCCACACTCGCGAGCGCTACCACCACGACGCCCCCCACGATCGCTGCGGCGACGAGGCCGAGCATGTAGAGACCGAGGCGAAGTTCGACGCGCGCAGCGTTGCGCCATCTGCGCCGTACCGTCTCGGACGACAGCTTGAGTGCCTCGACCGCGCCGACGTCGTTGGCGGCGATGATCGGGATGGTGAAGTACGAGGCAACGGCCCATGCGGTGCCGCCGAGCGCGCCGACCAGCTTGCCGGCGATGCCGCCGATCTTGTCCTCGAGCGCTTGGAGGAGCAGACCGACCGTGGTCGACAGCAGCGCCCACGTGACGATGCCTCGCTTGCGCTTCCATGCGGTGGCGCACGCCGAACGCACGCTCGGGTCGCCGCCGCTCATCCGCTCGTGTGCACCCGCGGCGAGTGCGACGGCGAAGAACGTGGTGATGATCGCCGCGACGAAGGCGATCAGCACGAACAGGACCACGCTCGCCCACGCTGCGCTCGCTGGCATGAGGAGTGCGAACACGAGGAGTGGGGCGATGCCGGCGAGGGCTGCGAGCCCACCGACGACCGGCAACGAGATGAGCTCGTGGTCGTGGCGAAGCGCCTGCCAGGCGGACGAGACGAGTTTGCCGCCGGTGCCCCGGGCGGGGCCACTGGGCGTGGGGGGCGGCGGCGGTGTGATCGACATGTGACAGACGGTACTTGCCGGGCGAGGCCGGTGTGTACGACCTGTGAGGCCGGTGGGCGCGACCCGTGAGGCACACTGATCGGATGACCTCGCTCGACGACATCGTCGCACGGTTCGATGTGAACGACCCGTCCTTCGTCCAGTGGCCGTATCCGGTGCTCGACGAGTTGCGTGAAGCCACGCCGCTGTTCTACGACGACCGCTCTGGGCAGTGGGTGCTGACCCGGTTTGCCGACGTCCACGAGACGCTTCGCGATCGACGCCTCGGGCGCGGCTACACACACCGGTACAGCCATGCAGAGATCGGCCGACCCGAGCCCGATCCGCGGTGGAGCCGCTTTCATGCGCACGAGCAGTGGTCGTTGCTCAACATCGAGCCACCCGACCACACGCGTCTTCGTCGTCTGGTCACGAAGGTCTTCACACCGCGAGCGGTCGATGCGATGCGGCCGATGATCGAGGGCATCGCGTCGGAGTTGTTCGACCGGGTCGCCGACCGCGGCCGGTTCGATCTGATCGCCGACTATGCGCAGCCGTACTCGGTCGCGGTGATCTGCAACATGTTGGGGGTGCCGAGGGCCGACACGCAGTTGCTGCTCGACTGGTCGCACGCGATCGTGAAGATGTACGAACTGAATACGAGCGATGCGTTGAAGGCGGCGGCCGATCGCGCTGCGGGGGAGTTCATCGAGTACACGTCGTCGCTCATCGCCGACAAGCGGCGCGCGCCGGACGGGTCGTTGATCAGTCAATTGGTGGCGGTGGAGGACCAAGGTGACGTGCTGACCGAGGCCGAGATCACGTCGACCGCGATGGTGTTGCTCGAGGCGGGCCACGAGGCGACCGTGAACTCGTTGGCCAACGGGATGCGAGCGATGATGCTCCACCGCGACGAGTGGGAGCGTGTGGTCGGCGGCGAGGTTGCGCCGCGCACGGCGATCGAGGACATGATCCGCTGGGACGCTCCGCTGCAGTTGTTCGAGCGGTGGGTGCTCGAGGACGGCGTCGAGATCGCCGGCCAGCGCATCCCCCTCGGTGCCGAAGTGGCGATGTTGTTCGGGGCCGCCAACCGCGATCCGCGTCGGTTCGCGGATGCTGGTCGTTTCGATGCGGGGCGTGGTGACACGGCCCATGTCGGCTTCGGTGGCGGCATCCACTTCTGCATCGGGGCGCCGCTGGCTCGGCTCGAGCTCGAGGTGTCGGTCGAGCAGTTGGCCCGCCGCTTTCCGGCTGTCGAGCTTGCGGGCGACGCCCGGTATCACCCGACGTTCGTGTTGCGCGGCCTCACTGCGCTCGAGCTGCAGTGCTGAGCAGGGCTGCTTCGAAGGCCCGCTCGAAGACCGGTACGTGGTCGGCGGTGAAGGCGAGCGGTGGCCGCACCTTGAGGACGTTTCCGTCGCGGCCGGTGGTGCCGACGAGCACGCCTTCGTGGCGGAGCGCGTTGCGAAGTGAGACGGCGCGGGCGCGGTCCGGTGCGGCGGTCTGGCGATCGGTGACGACCTCGATGGCGTTCGCCAGGCCCATGCCGCGAACGTCGCCGATCCACTCGAACGGCTCGGCGATGCGCCGTGCCGCCGAGCGAAGTGCGTCGCCCGCCTGCACGACACGCGGGAGGACCCGCTCGTCGTGCAGCACGTCGAGCACTGCATGGGCGGCCGCGACCGACACCTGATTTCCTCCGAACGTCGAGAAGAACACGGTGTGCTCGGCCATCCGTTCGGCGATCTCCCGGCGGGTGATGACGGCTGCGACCGGATGGCCGTTGCCCATGGGCTTGCCGAGCGTGACGATGTCGGGCTCGATGCCGAATCGGTCGAACGACCACATCGAGCCGGTCCGGCCGTGGCCGCCCTGGACCTCGTCGGCCACCCAGAGGCCGCCGGCGCGGTGGGTCATCTCGACCCAGTTGCGCACGAGTGACGGGTCGAGGTCGTGGACGCCATCGCTCTGCAGGACGCCGTCGAGGATCGTCATGGCGGGGGCGATGCCGCGCGATGCGAGGCGGTCGAGTGCGGTGGCGAACGACGACGTGTCGGCGTGCAGTCGTCGGTAGGTGTCGGTCGGCCACCATCGTTCGATGTGGATGGGCAGGTGCTGATCGTCGAGCACCTCGGGCGAGAGCGGGGCGAGTGCGTACGAGATGCCGTGGTAGGCGTGCATGGTGCAGAGCCCGCCGCCGTTGCCGGTGAAGCCGGTGGCGAGTCGCCATGCCAGGTCGTTGGCCTCGGATCCCGAGTTGACGAAGAAGACCGTGTCGAGCGGCGCCGGGCACGAGTCGACGAGCCGCTCGGCGAGGTCGATCGCGCTGCCGTGCAGGTAGCGGAGATTCGTGTTGAGCACGCGGGCCTGTCGGGCGATCGCCTCGGTGACGCGAGGGTGGCTGTGACCGATGCAGGGCACGTTGTTGTAGAGGTCGAGGTAGCGGCGGCCGTCGGTGTCGATCATCCACGTGCCCTCGGCCGATGCCATGTGGATCGGTTCGTCGTAGCTGAGCGATTCGACCGCGGGCCCGAAGACCCGGGCGCGTCGTTCGGTGAGTGGCGACGCGGACGACGACACCGGACTGGACGTCGCGGCGCGGCCGAGCAGCTCGCCGAGCATCACCATCGCACTCTGGTTGAACCGTTCGGCGAACGCCGACTCTTCCAGTCCTTCTGCTGCTCGCCACGACCCGATGGCGATGCCCACGGCCGCCCGTGCGGCCCACACGTGATCGATCAGGTCGAGTTCGAGTTGTTCGAGCGGCGTGATGCGCTGATAGCCGTCGAGCACGAGTCGCGACATGCGCCACAGGTCGTCACCGGTGCGGCGGGTGCCGAGCGAGTCGAGCACCGAGGCGAGGTCGGCCACCAGCGCGGTGTGGCTGAGGTCGCCGAAGTCGATGATGGCGAGGATGCGGCCGTCGTCGTCGACGATCGTGTTGTCGATGGTGAGGTCGGTGTGCAGCACCTGCGAGCGGATCAGCGGCCATGCCGGGACGACGTGTGTCTCGAATCGATCGAGTACGTGGGCGACCGTGCGGCGCACCTCGTGGTCGGTGATGGTCGACAGCATGGAGCGGCAGCGGGTTGCGTGCTGCACGTCCCAGGGCATCGTGCGGATCGCGTTGGGGTGAGCGAAGCTGCGCAGCGCGCGGGCCAGTCGCGCCGTGGTCGTGCCCCATGCGACGAGGGCCGTCTCGTCGAGTGTCGTCGGGTCGTGCCGGCCGTTGCCGGCGACGACGTCGTACACGCGGGTCCAGTGTCGCGTGCCGTGCAGGTCGTGCGCGAGGCGTCCGTTGCCGTCGGGGCCCGGCCATGGATGGATGAGCGCCAGCGTGGGGTCGGCGGCGGCTGCGTGGGCGACGGCGCTCGCCTCCATGTCGAGTGTGTCGACGGACTCCGCAGCGTTCGACACCTTGAGCACGGCGAGGCGGGTTCCGTCGTCGGCGCACAGCATGAACGTCCGGTCACGTTCGCTGCCCAGGTCGGTCGCCGAGGCGGCGGCGATCCCGAACCGCTCGCCGATGGCGCAGGCGTCGCTGGTCGAGCAGTCGGGCCGTGGGGCGATCAGGACGGGGTCGATGTGTGGCTGCTCCATCGGTCGCGACCGTAGACGCAGGGACGGGTCGTCGTCCGGCCCGTCGGCGTGCTGTCGCCTCGTGTCGTCCCCTAGTGTCGACGTCGTGGAGTGGTCGGGCGCGGGTTTGGAACATGTCGTGGTGGTCGGGGCGTCGCTTGCTGGTCTTCGTGCCTGCGAGACGTTGCGGACGGATGGGTTCACGGGCCGCGTCACCTTGGTCGGGGCCGAGCCCGAGATGCCGTACGACCGTCCTCCGTTGTCGAAGAAGTTGCTGGCGGGCGAGTGGGAGGCCGACCGGATCCGGCTTCGCAAGCCGGCCGACCTCGAGTCGCTCGGTCTCGACCTGCGGCTCGGGGTCGCGGCCACCGGGCTCGACCTCGGGCGGCGTTCGCTGGCGATGGCCGACGGCGCAGCGATCGGGTTCGATTCGCTGGTGATCGCAACCGGTGCCGCCACCCGTCGTCTGCCGGGCCAGCCCGATCTCGACGGCGTGTGTGATCTTCGTACGGTTGCGGATGCGCTCGACCTTCGTGCGCGTCTTCGTACCGAGCAGACCCGTCTGACGGTGATCGGTGCGGGCTTCATCGGTCTCGAGGTGGCCGCCACGGCGCGTCAGCTCGGTTGTGTGGTGACGGTCCTCGAGGGTGCACCGGCTCCGCTGGTGCGGGGTCTGGGTGCCGAGATGGGTGCAGCGGTTGCCTCGGTGCACCTGCGTCACGGTGTCGATCTGCGCTGTGGTGTGCAGGTGCGTGCCATCGAGGGTGCCGATGGTCGGGTCACCGGGGTCCGGTTGGCCGACGGCACGCTGATCGGCAGTGATGTGGTGCTCGTCGGGATCGGTGTGTCACCGGCCATCGGTTGGCTCGCCGACAGCGGCCTGGAGCTCGGCGACGGGATCATCTGTGACGATGCGCTGTGGACCGGTGTGCCGGGTGTGTTCGCCGCGGGCGACTGCGCTCGGTGGCACAACCACGTGTTCGACCCGCACGACGATGCCGTGATGCGTGTCGAGCACTGGACCAATGCTGCCGAGCAGGGCGCGCACGCCGCTCGCAATTTGCTGGCCCAGGCGGCCGGCCAACCGCTCGCCCCGTATCAGTCGGTGCCGTTCTTCTGGAGCGATCAGTTCGAGAGCCGCGTGCAGTTCGTCGGACGCGCGCACGGCGGCGACGAGGTGCACGTGTTCGCGGGTTCGACCGACGGAGCGTTCGCCGCGATGTACGGCTACGAGGGCCGGTTGCGCGGGGTGCTGGGGGTGAGCATGCCGAAGATGGTCATGCCGTTCCGCGCCCTCGTGGCGGCGAAGGCATCGTGGGCCGAGGCGTTGCAGAAAGCAGCCGAACTGACGGCGTGACGCGGGCGTGATGCCCGTGAGTCGGTCGGCGAGTCGGTCGGCGAGTCGGCCGGTGGTCGACGGGTAGTCTCTGGTCATGTCGCACCTGTCGAACGTCTGGTTTCGAGTGACGGATCTCGAGGTCGAGCGCGGCGAGGGCTGCTGGGTCACCACCACGACCGGAGAGCGGTACCTCGATTTCGCTGCGGGCATCGCCGTCAACTCCACGGGTCACTCGCATCCGGCAGTGGTGGCGGCGATCGCTGCTCAGGCCGAGCGGTTCATCCATGCCCAGGTGAACGTGTTCCGCCACGACCTGCTCGAGCCGTTGGCCAGCAAGCTCGCCGACATCACCCCGGTCGGGATCGAGCGGTTCTTCTTCGCGAACTCCGGTGCCGAGATCACCGAGGCGGCGGTCAAGTTGGCCAAGCAGGCCACCAAGCGACCGCACGTGGTGGTGTTCAGCGGGAGCTTCCACGGGCGTACCCACATGGCGATGGCGATGACGACGTCGAAGACGAGTTATCGGGCGGGTCATGCGCCGCTGCCCGCCGGTGTGTTCGTCGCCCCGTACCCCGATCCGTTGGCGGCGGATGCCGATGCCGAGGTGGCGCGGGCGTTGGACGGGTTCGATCATCTGCTCAAGTCGATGACGGCGCCCGACGAGACGGCGGCGGTGATCCTCGAGCCGGTGCTGGGCGAGGGCGGGTACATCCCGGCGCCTCCGGCGTTCGTGCACGGCATCGTCGAACGCTGTCGTGCCCACGGGATCCTGTTCATCGCCGACGAGGTCCAGAGTGGTTTCGGGCGTACCGGCAGGCTGTTCGCGGTCGAGCACTACGGCATTCGCCCCGACATCATCTGCATGGCGAAGGGCATTGCGAGCGGGTTCCCGTTCGCTGCGCTCGGTACCCGGGCCGAGCTCGACGATGCCTGGCCGACGGGTAGCCACGGCGGGACCTACGGCGGTAACCCGATGGGGTGTGCTGCTGCGCTGGCGACCATCCAGTTGATGGAGGAGCCCGCGTTCTTGGGCAATGTCGAGGCTCGTGGCGAGCAGTTGCGCGACGGCCTTCGTGCGTTGCAGGCCGACCACGACGTGATCGTGCAGGTGCGTGGTCTGGGTCTGATGAACGGTGTCGAGTTCCGCGACGCGGCGCGGGTTGCCGCCGTCACGCGTCACTGTTTGGACGAGGGCCACCTCATCCTCATGAACGCCGGCACGTATGCCCGGACGTTGCGGTGGATGCCGCCGTTGATCGTCAACGAGTACGAGATCGACCAGGCGCTCGCGGCGTTCCGCGCCGCGTTGCAGGCGACAGCCTGACCCATGCCTCGCCTCGACGCAGAGCGCATCGCGCTGTTGCGTTCGTTGAGTTCGACGACGGTGTCGATCAACCGGCAGATCGACGAGTCGTTGATGGACGAGTTCGATCTGCCCCTGGCCTGGTTCGAGGTGATGGCCGCCCTGCAGCGCAACGGTGGTTCGTTGCGGGTGAGCGATCTGTGCCGCGAGCTCGACGAGTTGCCGTCCAGCCTGTCACGCCGACTCGACCGCATGGTCGAGTCGGATCTGGTCGAGCGGCAGGCATCGCCGCTGCCGACCGATCGCCGTGCGGTCACGGTGCACCTCACGCGCGAGGGCCGCAGTTTCTGGAGGGACGCGAACGTGGTCTATCGACGCGCGGTGCAGCGATCGTTCGCGCAGGTGGTGACCGACTCGGACATCGTGGCGCTGCAGCGGTTGTTGGCGAAGCTGAGTCGCTGAGACCGCTGGCCGGCGGCTCGGTCAGTCGAGCCCGGCGTACATCGCCTCGATCTCGTCGGCGTAGCGGGCGTTCACACCGCGCCGCTTGAGCTTGGAGGTCGGTGTGAGCATGTCGCTGTCGGGCAGCCACTCTTCGCCGATCAGGGTGAACTTCTTGATCTGTTCGACCTGGGCGAACTGCTTGTTGACCTCGTCGATGCCGGCTTGGACCTCGGCGAGCACCTCGGGGTCGGTGGCCAGTTGTGCCGGTGTTGCGCCGTCTCGGCCGTGGGTCCTCGCCCACACGGCGGCCGCCTCGGGGTCGAGCACGAGGATCGCCGAGATGAACTTGCGGTTGTCACCGATGGCCGCCGCCTGCCCGATGAGCGGGATCGTCTTGAGCGCTGCTTCGAGGTTGGCCGGGCTGATGTTCTTGCCGCCCGAGGTGATGATGAGTTCCTTCTTGCGGTCGACGATGCGGACGTATCCGGCGTCGTCCATGACGCCGATGTCGCCGCTGTGGAGCCAGCCGTCGATGATCGTCTCGGCGGTCTTGTCGGGCTGCTTGAGGTAGCCCTGGAACACGTTGCCGCCACGGCAGATGATCTCACCGTCGTCGGCGATGCGGACTTCGCACCCGGGGATCTCCTGGCCGACCGAGCCGGGCATGTTGGCCTTCGGGCTCCAGTTCATCGGGCCGCTCGATTCGCTCATGCCGTAGATCTCGCTGAGTGGCACGCCGACGGCGTTGAACCACTCGAGCACGGGCCGCGGGATGGGTGCTGCGCCGGTGACACCGATCTCGAGCTGGTCGAGGCCGACCAGTCCGCGCACCGTGGTGAAGGCCATGGCGTCGAGGAACGCCCAGGTGTCGAGCTGCTCCTGGGTGGCGGTGCCGTGGCGCTGGGCGTCCTTGATGGCGAGCGCTGCGGCAACGCCTTCGTCGAACTTGGCCTTTCGTTCGGGGTCGGCGGCGAGCGCGGCGTTCACGCCGTTGTAGATCTTTTCCCAGACTCGCGGCACACCGAACAGGATCTGCGGCTTGACGGCGCCCAGGTAGGCGGTGAGCTGGTTGGGGTCGGGGCAGCAGTAGACGTCGTAGCCGAGGATCGATGCCTGGTAGTGGCTCATCATGCGCTCGGCGATGTGGGCCATCGGGAGGTAGCTGACGGTGCGCTTGCCGACGAAGCTGTCGAAGTCGATGCATCGGCGGAGCGACTCGACCGTGTAGACGACGTTGTACTGGCTGATCATCACACCCTTCGGCGGGCCCGTGGTGCCGCTCGTGTAGATGAGGGTGGCGATGTCGTCGGGCGAGGTGTCGGCGGCGAGTTGCGCGAGGTCGGCCGTGCCGTGGGTCATCAGCTCGGCTGCCGGGCGGACGCCGGCGGGGAGTTCGGCGGGCGGGTCGATGACGAAGATGTGCTGCAGCGCCGGGAGTTCGTGGCGCACGGTGAGGAGGCGATCGAGGAATCCGGCGTCTTCGACGATGGCGATCTCGGCTTCGGCGTGGTGGGCGAGGTACTGGACCTCTTCGGGCGACGACGAGTTGTAGATGCTGACGGGGGTGGCGCGCAGGAACTGTGCAGCGAGGTCGAGCCAGTGGAAGTCGGGACGGTTGCGCATCATCAGCAGGACGCGCTCGCCGGGGTGGACGTCGTGGGCCTGGAGGCCGGCTGCGGCTTTGGCGACCTGGTCGGCCATGTCGGCGAAGGTCCACGTGTTCCAGGTGCCCGGTTCGGTGCCCATCGAGTGGAGGGCGGGCTGGCTGCCGTGGGCGGCGACGAGGTCGAGGAAACGCTTGGGGCCGGTGAGCCCGGTGACGACGGCGTCGAGTTCAGCGATGGAGTTGGTTGCCATCTCACGATTGTCTCATGTGCCGACCGGCACATCGAACCGTCCCCGGGGTCTTCGGTGTCGATCTGCCCCGGCCAGGTCTGATTCGGTCTCCGGTTTGGGTGGGGCGTCGAGTTGGCAGCACACTGGACGTACGTCCGTCATCTCGACGTCCGACCCGAGGAGCCATCCATGACCACTGCAGTCATCGTCGACGCCATTCGTACCCCGCTCGGCAAGCGCAACGGCAAGCTCAAGGACTGGCATCCGGTCGATCTGGCCGCCCAGACGCTGAAGGCGCTGGTCGATCGCACGGGCATCGATCCGGGTCTCGTCGAGGACGTGATCATGGGGTGTGTGATGCAGGTGGGCGAGCAGGGCGTCAACGTCGGCCGCAACGCCGTGTTGGCTGCCGGTTGGCCCGAGGACGTGCCCGGCACCACCATCGACCGTCAGTGCGGTTCGAGCCAGCAGTCGGCCCACTTTGCTGCGCAGGGTGTGATCGCCGGTGCGTACGACGTGGTCGTGGCTGCCGG
>JBDKIV010000090.1:0-7128 GCA_039796935.1 Actinomycetota bacterium
CCTCATGCTCGCCAAGAGCGGCCACGTCGCCTCGCTCGACACCGAGCGCGACGTCCTCGGCCGGGCGATCGTCGAGTTCGTCGGTCGCGTCCCCTGATCAGGGCGGGGCCAACGCGAACGACAGCGACGTCACGACTCGTAGCGCCGGGCGACCGTCCACGGACTCGAGCAGGATCCCCGCACCGAACGAACGGGTTCCTTCGTCGGTGGCGACGACGTGATCGGCGAACGACAGGACGAACCCGTCACGGAGGTCGGGGTCGACCGATGCGGCCACGCAGTCCTCGACGTCGACGTCTGCTGCTCGGTCGTCCGCCCGCCCTGCGAAGCCCACGACCTCTCGACAGGCGGCCGCCACCGCATCGTCGCCGTCGAGCACGGGCGACTCCCACGCCACCGCGACCGTGGTGGCCCGAACAGATCTGGCGTCGCGGAACTCGCCTGCGGCCACCACGTCGACCCCGTTCACCTCGATCACGAAGTAGTCGCCGGTCAGGCGCGAGGTTCGAGCGATGTCCCAGCCGTCCGGTGGGCGTACCGACACCATCGACGACGCTTCGGCGAGCAAGAGCGCCGACACGGTGGATCCGTCACCGCACGATGCGACGGACATGGCGACCGCGCACAGTACCCCCGTGCGCACGATCATCGGTCGGCGCAACGACCGCTCAGCGGTAGAAGGGGTTCTCGCCGGACGCGTGATCGGTCAGGTCCTTGACCCGTTCGATCCCGGCCACCTGCTCGACGAGCATCGTCTGCACGCCGTCGAGCATCGTCATGCGGCTCATGGAGCAGCCGTGACAACCGCCGCCCATCGTGAGGAACGCCGTACCGAGGGTGTCGTGGCCGACGTAGGTGACGAAGCCGCCGTGCGCGGCCAGAGCCGGGTTGACCTCGCCGACGATGACGGCCTCGACCTCGGCGCTCAGTGCGTCGTCGCGGACCAAACCCTCGATGACCGGCGGTGCCGGCTTGTTGGGGTTGCGGATGACCAGACCCTGGTTGTCGGTGTGGTCGAGTACGGCACCTTCGAGCGACTCGACATCCTTCGCCGGGATGATCACCTTGAGCGACGCACCTTCGGGGCTGAGATGGGTGCGGACCTCGTCGGTGAAGGCGGCGCGAGTGACCACATCGAAGCTGAGGTCGTACCGGAACTCCTCGCCCGGAGCGCTGATCACCTCGAGACGCAGGCCGAGCCGGTCGGCATCGGCTTCGCTGTCGCGCAGCGCGACCAGCTCTGCGTGGGCAGCAGCGGTGATCGTGACGATCAGCGTGCTCGTGGGCTCAGTGTCGGCTGCAAGTGGGCTCACCAGGCACAAGCTACCGCTGGGAGGGCGTCGAACCCTCGTTCAGCCACCGCCGTTGCATTCGATGCGCTGGCCGGTCACGTACCCCGAGCCGGCGCTGCACAACCAGAGGACCACGTTGGCGATGTCGAGGGGTTGACACACGCGTCCGAACGGCGAGCTGGCATCGAGTGAGCGGAGATCTTCCATGTCGCGGTTGCGGGTCATCGCCCGGGCGAGGCGCACCCCCATGTCGGTCTCGACCAGGCCGGGGGCGACGATGTTGACGTGGATGCCGTGGGGCCGCTCCTCTTTCGCGAGCGTCAGGGCGAGTGCCTCCATCGCAGCCTTGCCCATGTTGTAGGGGGCGCCGTTGGCGCTCATCGACGACGTCGCGACCGAGGAGATCATCACGATGTCGCCCCGACCGGTCTCACCCGCACGCGAACGCATGTGCGGAAGCGCCACCCGGGCCAGGTGGTGAGGACCGAACGCATGGGTCGCCACGACCCGGATCATCTCGGCCGGGTCCGTGTCGACCACGCTCTGGCCGCGAGAAGCGATGCCGGCATTGCAGATGAGCGCATCGAGCCCTCCGAAGTCGGCGACCACCGCCTCGATCAGCGAGGCGCAGTCGTCCGCATCGTCGACCGATCCCTCGTAGGCCCGAGCCACGCCGCCGGCCTGCTCGATCGCCTGCACGGTCGCCTCCGCCGAGTCACGATCGCGTCGATAGTTGATCGCCACGGTCGCCCCTTCGGCGGCGAGTAGTTCGGAGATGCCGCGCCCGATGCCACGCCCTCCCCCGGTGACGAGCGCAATACGTCCGGTCATCTGTCCCATCTGTGGCCCCCTCGGTTGGATCCCGTTCCTCACGTGGCAACCTAGACGAGTGAACCGGCTCGCCCTGAAGACGACCGCGGCGTGAGCGCCCGTCAACGCAGCCTGGGTCTGCTGGCCCTCGTGGTCGCGATCATCTGTTTCTCGCTGGGTTCGACGATCGTGAAGAAGGCAGGCATACCGGGTCCTGCCCTGTCGTTCTGGCGCATGATCCTCACCACCGTGCTGTGGTGGTCGATCCTGTGGTTCACCGAGCACCGGATCGTCACCTGGGCCGAGATCAAGCGCGCAGCCCTGCCGGGCTTCTTCTTCGGCATCAACATCACCGTGTTCTTCACCGGGGTCACCCGGACGAGCGTCGCCAACGCCGAGCTCATCGGCTCGCTGACTCCCATCATCCTCGTCCCTGCGGGCGCGATCCTGTTCAAGGAGCGCATCAACGGTCGGGCGCTCTGGTTCGCTCTCGTGTCGTTCGTCGGGCTGATCCTGGTCCTGTTCAATGCCCCGTCCGGCGGAGCCGCGTCGTGGGGCGGCAACCTGATCGTCGCGCTCGCAACCATCCTGTGGGCTGCGTATCTGCTGGTCAGCCGGCAGCGCCGAGGAAGCATGAGCGTGCAGACCATGATGGCTGCGCTGATGCCGACGGCCGCATTGGCGGCGATGCCGCTCGGCCTGTTCCGCGGCGAGCTCGACGACGTCACCTGGAACTCGATCCCCTACATGATCCTCCTCGCGCTGATGACCGGCACGTTGGCCCACGGTCTGGTGATCTTCTCGCAGCACTCGGTGCCGGTGAGCACGATGAGCCTCATGCAGGTCACCCAGCCTGCGCTCGCCGTGCTCTGGGCATACCTCTTGCTGGGCCAGACATTGCGGCCGATCCAGCTCGTCGGCGTGGCGATGGTGATGGCCGGCATCGCCGCCGTCGTCACGATCACTCGACGCGGCACCGAAGGCACCCGACGCGGCACCGAAGCCACCCGACGCGACACCGAAGGCACTCGAGCGGTAGGCTCGGAACCGACAACACGGGGAGCTCGCAGGATCCGGCGGGCTGAGAGGGTGGCCGCCGCCGCCGACCCACGAACCTGATCTGGGTAATTCCAGCGGAGGGAGACATGGGCGCATCACGATGCTCCGTCGTCATCGTCATCGGGGGAGGGCCGCTCGAACGGCCACCCGGTGCCGGCCGACCGGGCCACGACACACCGTTCGATCTGGTGATCGCTGCGGACAGCGGGTACGACGCAGCGCTGGCGGCATCGTTCGCGCCGACTCACCTGGTGGGTGATCTCGACAGCATCAGCGACGCCGGCCGCGAGCACGCCGAGCAGCACGGAGTGGTCCTCCATCGGCACCCCGCCGACAAAGAGGCCACCGATACGGCCCTCGCCGTGGCGTTGGCACTCGATCTCGGAGCGACCGAACTCACCGTGTTCGGTCCTGCCGATGCCGGTCGGCTCGACCATCTGCTCGGAAGCATCGCTGTCCTCGGCGAACCCCGTCTGGCCGGGTGCACCTCGGTCACCGCCCACACTGCGGGTGCATCCCTGCACGTCATCCACCCCGGCCGGCCACAGCGGCTCGCACTGACGCCGCACTGCACGTTCTCACTCCTCGCGCTGCACGGTGACTGCGGTGGGGTCGACCTGAGTGGAGCGACCTGGAACCTGACGGACGCCGACCTGAGTGCGACCCGTTCACTCGGTATCAGCAACGTGGCGCTCGGACCCATCACCGTTCGTTCCCGTACCGGTGTGCTCACCGTCGTGGCGGCACGGCCATGACCGGGCCTCGCCATCGACGGGCCCGGTTCGTCCTCGGTTGCGCTCTGGCGGTCGTGGGTGTGGGTGCGGGTGCCTGCGGCAGCGAGGACGGACCCGTCACGCTTCGACTCGTCACCTACGACTCGTTCCCCACCGAGGACACGCCACTCAACGAGGTGCTCGCCGACTTCACGGCCGAGACCGGGATCGAGGTGGAGGTCGTCGTCGCCGGTGATGCCGGCACGATGATCAGCAAGGCGGTGCTCACGGCGGGCAACCCCGAGGGCGATGTGCTGTGGGGCGTCGACAACACCTTGCTGTCACGCGCGATCGACGGTGACGTGTTCGAGCCGTACCGCTCGTCGGAGATCGCTGCGCTCGATCCTGCGCTGGTCGCACTCGCTCCCGACGACCTGGTCACCCCGGTGGATTTCGGGGATGTCTGCATCAACTACGACATCGAGTGGTTCACCGAGGCAGCGCTCGAGCCACCGTCGTCGCTCGATGATCTGCTCGACCCCGCCTACCGCGATCTGCTGGTCGTCGAGAACCCGGCATCGTCGTCGCCCGGCCTCGCCTTCCTGCTCGCCACCATCGCACACGCCGGCGAGGACGGATGGCAGGCCTACTGGCAAGGTCTGCTCGACAACGGCGTGAGCGTGGTCGACTCGTGGACGACGGCCTACTACGAGTCGTTCAGCGGGTCGAGCGGTGCCGGGCCTCGACCGCTGGTCGTCAGCTACGCCAGCAGCCCGCCCGCCGAGGTGATCTTCGCCGACCCGCCCCGCGAGGATGCTCCCACCGCGGTCATGGCGGAGAGTTGCTTCCGGCAGGTCGAGTTCGCCGGCATCCTGCGCGGCACCGAACACCCCGACGAGGCGCGCCGACTGATCGACCATCTGGTCGGCCCCGACTTCCAGGCGGAGGTGGCGCTCACGCTGTTCGTCTGGCCCGCACGGACCGACGTGGACCTCCCCGACGAGTTCACGAGGTACACGACGGTGCCGGACGAAGCGCTGACGATCGATCCCCGGACCATTTCGGATCGCCGTGACACCTGGGTCGACGAGTGGACCGAGTTGGTGCTGCGCTGAACGACTCGCCGACCACGCTCCCGGCCAGGACGGTCGTGGCGCTGGCAGCGCTCCCGGTCGTCTTCCTCGGAGTCTTCTTCGTGTGGCCCGTCTCGAGCCTGCTCGGCGAGGTCATCACAGGATCGGCAACAGCTCGAATCCTCCGGCGGGGTGACCTCTGGTCGGTCGTGTGGTTCACGTGCTGGCAGGCCGCCATCAGCACCGCAGCGACACTCGTGGCAGGCCTCGGCCCGGCATACCTGCTGGCCCGATGGCGATTCCCGGGGCACCGGGTGCTCTCGGCGGTGGTGACGGTTCCGTTCCTGCTCCCGACCGTCGTCGTGGGTGCCGCATTCACCACGCTGCTCCCCGACCGCATGCTCGGCACGGCGCTCGCCGTGATCATCGCCCACGTGTTCTTCAACGTCGCCGTCGTCGTACGAGTGGTCGGGACCGTGTGGGGTCAGCTTCCTCCGGAACTGATCGATGCCGCACGGGTGCTCGGCGCCTCGCCCTGGCGTGCGACCCGCATGGTCACGTTCCCGATCCTGCGACCAGCGATCGTGGCCGCTGCGACCATCGTGTTCCTGTTCACCTTCACCTCCTTCGGTGTGGTCCAGATACTCGGTGGTCCGCGCAACCCGACGATGGAGGTCGAGATCGCCCGCCGGGCCACCCAGTTGGGCGACATCGGCGGCGCCGCCGTGCTCTCCGTCCTGCAACTCGTGATGCTCGCCACCGCCGTCGCCCTGGCCGGTCGCCTCGCCCCGACGACCGTTCGCGTCTCGCTGGTCGACCACCCCCACCCGTCCCGCCGCGGGTCCTCCCCGACGCGCCACTCGCGCCGCACCCGTGCCGTGGTGCGACTCGCTGCCGCATGCACCGCGATCGCCATGGCCGCCCCGCTCCTCGCTCTGGCGGTGTCGTCGCTCCGGCCGGCTGGGCGGTGGTCGATGACCGCCTGGCGAACCCTGTTCGACCAGCAGGCGATTCGGCCCGGCGTGTCGCTCGGCATCGATCCTGCCGCTGCCATCACCGCATCGCTGCGCTATGCGGTGGTCGCAACGGCGATCAGCGTCACGGTGGGGGCGGTGGCGAGTCTTGCGATCGCATCGGCCCGGCGACGTGGCCGCCTGCTCGACGTCGGGCTGATGCTGCCGCTGGCCACCTCTGCTGTCACGATCGGGTTCGGCATGCTGATCACCTTCGACACCGGTCCCGTCGATTGGCGCGACGACTGGTGGATCGTGCCGATCGGCCACGCACTCGTCGCGGTCCCGTTCGTCGTTCGAACCACGCTGCCCGTCCTTCGGGCCCGACCTGTTGCGTGGCTCGACGCTGCAGCGACACTTGGTGCATCGCCGACGCGTGCGTGGTGGGAGATCGACGTGCGGCGGCTGCGACGTCCACTGGTGGCGGGCGCCGGTTTCTCGCTCGCGGTGTCGCTCGGCGAGTTCGGAGCCACCTCGGTGCTCAGCCGTACCGGCGATGCGACGCTCCCGCTGGCCATCGGCCAACTGCTCGGCCGCGCCGGCGACATACCCCGAGCCCAGGCGTCGGCCCTCGCCGTGGTTCTCGCCGTCGTCACGGTCTCGATCCTCGTGCTGGTCGACGTGATCACCGAGGACGCAGGATCCTGAGCATGCTCGACGTACGCGACGTGGTCGTCGAGTGGGAGGGTCGGCTCGTGCTGGATCACGTCTCGGTGCGGGTCGGCGACGACGAGATCGTCGCGTTGCAGGGCCCGTCGGGATCGGGCAAGACCACCCTGCTCCGGGTGATCGCCGGTCTGCTCGTGCCGAGGTCGGGGACCGTGCTCCTCGACGGTGTCGACATCACCCGGGTGACTCCGCACCGTCGGGGTGTCGGCCTGGTCTTCCAGGACGAGCAACTCTTCCCGCACCTCGACGTCGGCGGCAACATCGAGTTCGGGTTGCGGATGCGACACCAGGACCGGGCGACCCGCTCAGCTCGGGTGGCGGAGCTGCTCGAGCTGGTCGGGCTCGCGGGATTCGAGCGGCGGCACGTCGGCTCGCTCAGTGGTGGCGAGGCCAAGCGCGTCGCTCTGGCTCGCTCGCTCGCACCGTCGCCGCCGGTCCTGCTGCTCGACGAGCCGCTCACCGGGCTCGACCGTGACCTCCGAGACCGCTTGGCGGTCGA
>JBDKIV010000091.1:0-7550 GCA_039796935.1 Actinomycetota bacterium
GCGTGCCGGGGTGCTGACCGGCCGCCAACTGTGGCCGGCAGCGACACTCGCCGAGTACCGGCTGGCCCTCCACGCGCCACCCGAGTGGGCGGCTCGTGTGCTCGACGAGGAGAGCGGGCGCTTCACCGTCGGCCCGCTCACCGAGGTCGTCGCCCAGCACCACACGCTGGCAGATCTGGCCGCCCACCTTCCGCCGTCGCCGCGACTCGGGCTGATCGCCCACGAGCGAGCGCTCCGGGGAGAGTCGGTCATCGTCGAGGCACCTGATGTGTTCGAGATGCCGTTCGAGATCCAGCCCTGGGAGCCGGTGTACCCGCTCGCCACGTACTCGAACGACGGTGTCGACGCGCCGTCGCCGCAGCGCCCGTCGCGTCTCGTGCGAGCGACACCCAACCCGACTGCTCGTGTCGACGACCCCGACGTCGAACGCGCCGTCCGACAGTTGTTCGAGCCGTGGACCGCCGACTCGAACGGTCGTGTCGAGATGGTGTGCGTCGAGGGCAGCGCAGCCGACGCCGTCGGTGCCTTCGGCCTCGCGTCCCCCGCCCTCGGACGGCTGGATCACCAGACTGCGCTCGCCTGGCTCGCCTGGGCAGGGGCGAGCGGTGGCGCTCATGGTCGCCGCCGGGGTGCAGCACTTGGACGGTTCGGCGTCTGGTGGCTCCTCGCGACGCTCGCCGACCGTACCGACGACTGGCCGGTACACGCTGACGAGATGGGCGAGATCGCCACCTCGTTGCGCTGGTGGTGGTGGGACGCGAACGAGCCGCACCCCCTCGACCCCGGGAGGGGCTGGGAGGTACGGCTCGTGTTCGAAGATGCCGACGAGGGCTATGCCTGGGCGATCAGCGCCATCGACGCCGTCTGATCAGCCTCGCGACTGGAGGAGCTCGATCAACTTCGGGAGCACCTTGTGCACGTCACCGACGATGCCGAGGTCGGCGATCCCGAAGATCGGGGCCTCCTTGTCCTTGTTGATCGCGATGATGTTCTTCGCACCCTTCATCCCGACCATGTGCTGCGTGGCGCCCGAGATACCGGCGGCGATGTAGACACCCGGCTTGACGACCTTGCCGGTCTGGCCGACCTGGTAGCTGTAAGGAACCCAGCCGGCGTCGACGATCGCACGTGAGGCCCCGGGCGCTCCCTTCAGCAACTTGGCCAGTTCTTCGACCATGGCGAACTTGTCGGCCTCGCCGAGGCCGCGCCCGCCGGAGACGACCACGTTGGCCTCGTCGAGCTTCGGACCGGTGGTCTCCTCGACGTGCACCGCCGTGACCCTGGCGGTGCCCACCGCACCCAGCTCGGGCACCGCGACCGCGGTGATCTCGGCTGCGGCGCCACCAGCGGCCTCTGCGGCGAAGCTCTTCGGCCGGAAGGTGGCCAAGAACGGAGCCGTACCGGCGAACTTCGTGGTGACGAGCGTGTTCCCACCGAAGATGGGCGTGGTCACCGTGACCGAGCTGCCGTCGACCGCGATGTCGACGTTGTTGGTCACGACGGTCCGGTCGAGCTTGACCGACAGGCGGCTCGCGATGTCACGGCCCTCGTAGTTCTGCGGGAAGAGGATGACATCGGGGGTGTCCCCGCCATCCATGACCGCCTTCATCGCAGCCGAGACGGCCACACCCGGCATCACGCCGCCGAGATCACCCGTGGCGTACACCTTGCTCGCGCCGTACTCGCCGAGTGCGCCGGCAATGGCCGACGCGTCGCCGCCGACGAAGGCGGTGACGGTACCGAGGCTGCGTGCCTTGGTGAGCAACTCGAGCGTCCCGGTGGTCGGAGCGCCAGCAGCTTCCTGTGCGAAAACCCATACATTCGTCATGTCATTGTTCCTTGTGTCTCGTGCTGCCTGGCTCAGATGACCTTGAGGTTCTCGAGGAACGCCACGATCTTGGTGAATCCCTCGCCGTCGTCTTCGACGATCTCACCCGCAGCGCGTGCCTCGGCCTGCGCGATCTCGACGATCTCCTGGCCGGAACCGGCCCAGCCGACAGGTGTCACGCCGAGATCGCCAGCCGTGACCGTGTCGATCGGCTTCGACTTCGCCGCCATGATCCCCTTGAAGCTCGGGTAGCGGGGCTCGACCACGCCGGCCGTCACGCTGATCACGGCGGGCAGCGGGCAGGTGACCTCGTCGTAGCCGGCCTCGGTCTGGCGGTCGACCTTGAGCGATCCTCCATCGACGACCACCTTCTTGGCGAAGGTCACCGACGGCAGGCCGAGCACCTCGGCCATCTGCTCGGGTACGGTCCCCGTGTACCCGTCGCTCGACTCGGTGGCAGCGATGATCAGGTCGGCTCCACCGAGCTTGGTGACTGCAGCAGCCAACACCTTGGCCGTCGTCAGGGCATCGCTGCCCAGCAGCGCCGGGTCGCTGACCAGCACACCCTTTGCAGCACCCATGGCGAGTGCCGTGCGCATGCCGCTGACCTCACCGTTCGGGGCCATCGAGACGAGGCTCACCTCGCCCCCTCCGGCGGCGTCGACGAGCTGCAGCGCCATCTCGACGCCGTAGCTGTCGGACTCGTCGAGGATGAGCTTGCCATCTCGCTTGAGGGTCTTGGTGCCCGCATCGAGCGCACCGGGGGTGGCCGGATCCGGGATCTGCTTGACACACACGATCACGTTCATATGCCTTCATTGTTACCCATCGGTACGTGTCACGCCCAACCGGCGGACCAAGCTCTGTCACGATCGAACAGCGATGAACCAGCAGGTAGCGTGCATCCCTTGCGGATCCTGCTCGTCGTCAACGCGTTCGCCAGTTCGGTGACGGCGCGCAACACGGTGGTCGTGCACCGCGAACTCAGCCGCCGCAACCAGGTCGAACTCGTCGAGACGAATCGCCGTGGCCACGCCACCCGCTTCGCCCAGGATGCTGCTCGCCGGGGTCTCGATGTCGTCATCGGTTTCGGCGGTGACGGCACCCTCAACGAGGTCGCGACGGGCGTGGCCGGCACCAGGACGGCGCTCGGCGTGCTACCGGGAGGTTCGACCAACGTGTTCGCGCGCACGATCGGGATGGTCAATGATCCGGTGGTGGCGGCGCGCCAACTCGCGGTGGGGATCGACGCAGGCGATGTGCGCCGGATCGGCCTCGGCCAGGTGAACGGTCGATACTTCTGCTTCCACACCGGAGTCGGCTACGACGCTGCGGTGGTCGCCGAGGTCGAGCGACGATCATCGCTGAAGCGCTGGTTGGGACACCCCCTCTTCATCACGGCCGCCATCCGTACCTGGCTGAGCGGGTACGACCGGCACCACCCGCACTTCCGCGTGGAGGCACCGACGACCGATGCCGTCGACGGGTACTTCACCATCGTGCTCAACACCAATCCGTACACCTACCTCGGGAATCGCCCTCTCGACCTGTCCCCGGCGGCCACGCTCGACCGAGGCCTCGTCGCTCTGACGTTCCGCACGATGCAGGCGCGCGCCGTCATCGGCTCGCTGGCCGGAGCGCTCCGTGGCGGAGGTGTGCGGCCCAGCGAGCACCTGGCGGTGTCCACCGACCTGAGCGCATTGTCGATCAGCGCCCTCGACGAGGCCGGGTTCCCGTACCAGGTGGACGGCGACCATCTGGGCCAGGCCCATCACCTGCAGTTCGTCCACCGGCCCGACGCCGTGGGTCTGGTCCGCCCCGGACCACCACCGGCGACGCGCTGACAGCCGGCGCAGGGGCCGTTCGCGCAGCGCGCGGCGGCCGATCCGCCGGCCGACCCGCCGGTCAGCCGAACTCGGCCAGCACCGACAGCGCGACATCGGGCACGTTCGTGCAGATGCCGTCGATGCCCCACTCGATGAGCTCACGCATGCGGTCGGGGTCGTCGCAGGTCCAGGTGTTCACCTCGATGCCAGCGGCGTGGCAGGCCTCGATGTCGACCCGCCGGAGTCCGCCGACCCAGGGGTGGATCGCCGAATGCCCCTGCGCCACCAGACGGTCCGCCACGTCCCCATCACCGGCGGAGTCCACCCCTTCGGTCAGCCAGGCGGTCCGGATCGCGGCACCGGCGACACCGGCGGCATCGGCGAGCTGACGGCACCGGTCGACCGTCTCGATCCGGAATGACGAGATCAACCAGCGATCGGGTTCGCCACGACCGACCAGCAGCGCCATGGTGTCGTCGGCGATCGACTCGGTGACGTCGAAATCGGCCTCGTTCGGATCGTTCTTGATCTCGACGTTCACCCACATCCCGGCGCAGGCGTCGAGCGCCTCGTCGAGCCGAGCGACCGTCTCGGGAAGGTCTGCGGCATCCGTGGCGCACACGAGGCGGCCGTCAGCGAGACCGGGGTTGTGGTGAACGACCAGCACCCCGTCCCGGGTCCGGCGCACGTCGAGCTCGACCGCGTGCGCGCCCATGGCAGCTGCGCCCCGGAAGGCGGCGATCGTGTTCTCGGGATGTGCGGCCGATGCGCCGCGATGCGCCAGGACCTGCGTCACCTTCGACCGGTGCGACGTCATTTCTAGATACCCCCATCATTAGGAACTATGGACCGTACACTCGATCCGGGCCACGTGACTCTTGTGCGCGGCACGAATGTTTCATAGCGTTTCCGTTCGGTGCGGAGCGAACCGCCACGATGCTCCGGCATCGCGGCGACCTACCGAGCACCACCGAAGCACAGCACCCCCCGACGACGTACCCACGTCTGCTTCACCGAGGAGCACCATCGTGACGATCCTTGCCTCGAGTCTCACCCTGGCGAATGCCGACTACTCGTGGCGATCGCGCGCCATCTGTCGCGACACCGACCCGGACCTGTTCTTCCCCGTCGGGACCACGGGCCACGCCCTGGTACAGATCGCGATGGCGAAGCAGGTCTGCGGCGAATGCCCGGTCAGCACGGACTGCCTGGAGTACGCGCTCGAGACCAACCAGGACTCGGGGATCTGGGGCGGTCTCGACGAAGAGCAGCGACGGAACATCCGCCGCCAACAGGCCTCGTCACGCCAGCGGATGTTCGCCTGACTCTCCGTTGCCACCAACGGTGGTCAACTGACCGGAACCCGCAGTTCCACCAGAGTGCCGGTACCGTCGCGCACCTCTCCGATCCCGACCGCTTCGAAATCTGCGCGGGTACCGGGACGCATCGAGATCGAGCCGCCCAGTTCGGTCGTCACCAGCGTTCGCACGATCGACAGACCGAGTCCCGTTGCCTTGTTCAACTCGAAACTCGGGTCGAGCCCGACCCCGTCGTTGACGACTCGAATGGTGAGCACGGCCCCGGCTCGGCTCAACTCGACCACCACATCGCCACCAGCACTGCCCTCGGGGAACCCATGGTCGATCGCGTTCTGGAGGAGTTCGATCAACACGACCGACAGCGGGGTCGCCACCGTGGTCGGCAGACGACCGCCTTCACCGTGCATGGTGAACCGGATCGGCCGATCCTGTGACTGCAGCCCCTCCTCGGACAGACGCAGCAGGGGCCGGACGATGTCGACGAACGACACGTCGTCGCCCGCCTCACGCGAGAGCGTCTCGTGGACGACGGCGATGGTGCGGATACGACGAACCGACTCGTTGACCGCGGCTTTCGCCTCGGCCGACTGAAGCCGTCGAGCCTGCAGCCGCAGGAGTGACGAGATGGTCTGCAGGTTGTTCTTGACCCGATGATGCACTTCGCGGATCGTGGCGTCTTTCGAGAGCAGCAACTTGTCGCGCTTGCGGACCTCGGTGACGTCGCGCACCAAGAGCAGGCCACCGGTCACCTCACCTCCTGCCATGATCGGAAGACAGCGGGCCAACAGCGTCACATCCCCCGACTGCTCGAACTCTTCGATCACCGGCCGTCGCGTCTCGAGCGCCCGACGGGCCGAGCTGTCGTTGAAGCCCAGTTCGGTCAGCCGCATGCCGAGCACGTTGGCCGTGATGCCGACCCTGTGGAACATGCTCATCGCGTTCGGTGACGCGTACCGGACACGCGCCTCCTCGTCGAGCAGGATCGTGCCGTCACCGATGCGAGGTGCGGCGCTCGAGTCCTCGAGGGGCCCCTCGGTCGGGAACGAACCCTCGGCGACCATGACTGCGAACCGTTCGAACACCGCCAGGTAGGTCCGCTCGAGCTCGCCGTGCAACCGGGTGTTGCGGCTCGAGGACTCTCGGGCGAGCACTGCGATCACGTCACCGTGGTACCGGACCGGGATGGCCAGCAGACGAATCGGCTCACCCACGCCCTCGACCTCGATGTCACCCTCGCACAGCCCACCGGTCTCTCGTACTTGATCGAGCAGCGCCCGGCCACCGAACACCGGCTGCCCGACGTAATCCTGCACATAGATCGTCCGCGCCGTCGATGGCCGCACCTGGGCGAGCACGACCCAGTCGTCGTCGCCGGTGGGCACGTACAGCAGCAGATCGGAGAACGACAGGTCGGCCAGGAACCCCCATTCCGAGACAAGTTGCTGGAGATGAACGACCTGATCGGTGGAGAGCGCTGTGCGCTGCCTCGCGACATCGGCGAGTGTTGCCATGCCACTGAGTGTGCCAGACGGAACGCTGACGCGTCGGCAACCTCAGCGTGGGCGCAGCAGATGATCGCCCAACTCGAGCAACGCCGGCAGATCGGTGACATCACGTCCGAGCGTCGGCGCTGCCACGGTCAGCACACCGAGCGCTTCGAGTTCGGCGCGACGTTCGGACTCGCGACTCGCGACCACGGCGATGTCGGCGAACCTCCCCCCCACTTCCGACAGCACGTTGCCGACCTCGGCCTCGTCGGCGCCGACCAGTGCGGCCAACGTCGCCACCAGGTCACGGCGCTCGGCGACGATACGGAGTTGCCGGGCGGACGCTGCAGCAGCAGGCTGGCGAAGCCGCTGCGGCAAGGCCCGATTGACCACCACCGCCCCGAGCGGCATCTGCCGCGACTGGAGTTCGCGAGCCAGATAGGCAGCTTCGTGAGCGGGCGCCGCCTCGAGCGTCGAGACGACGACGAACGACGAACGCGGGTCGACCAGGAGTCGTTCGACCTGATCGGCCCGACCGACGAAACCCTGCTCCATCGTCTGGAACAAGACGAAGAACTCGGCGATGTCCTGCAGGAAGCGAGAGCCGAGCACCCGGTCGGCCACTTGGTAGAACGGCCTCGATGCGGCGGTGAACAACCGGGACCGATAGGGCACGGTGAGCCATCTCAGGAGTCGACTCCCGAAGAACTCCTTCATCCGGGCCGGCGCATCGAGGAGGGCGAGCGCATTCCTCGAGGGAGGTGTGTCGACCACGACCAGATCGAATCGACCCGATGCGTGCACCTCGTGAAGCCGCTCCATCGCGAGGTAGTCGTGGCTGTGCACGAAGCGGCTCGTGATGTTGTGATACAGCGGATTCGCAAGCACCTGGTCACGGACCGCTGCATCGGGAGCATGGCGGCGGATGAGTTCGTCCCAGCCCGCCTTGGTGTCGAGCATGGCGACCCAGAGTTGCCCTGCCGACGAACCTGCTGCTGCACCGGCGTGCAACAGCACCGGATCGACCTAGACCTCGGCGTTGCCGAGACCCGCTTCGCCAAGGCCCAGGGCCGTCGCCAGACGTCGAGCC